>NZ_JACGUX010000087.1:0-512268 GCF_014076915.1 Colwellia sp. MB02u-14 | reverse complement strand
TACTAATACATACTGGAGATAAACATAATAATGAAAAATTCTACTATCAAGCGAAGCTTTAATCGCTCATTAGCTGCTGTTGCAGTAGGGGCATGTTTAGCGACATCTCCTATGACATTTGCTGCTAGTAATACTGTTGGTTCTATTTACGGTGAAGCAAAAGTTGGCGCTACCATTACATTTAAAAGTAATGCTACAGGTTTAAGTCGTACATTAACTGCTGATGAAAACGGCAAGTTTAGCTTTAAAAATGTACCTCCAGGACGTTACACGGTTAAAAGTAGTAACGGTGGCACTTCAACGGTAATGGTAACTATTGGTACTGGTTCATCTGTTATATTTTCAGGTGACAATACTGAAATAATTCAAGTAAGAGGTTCTGCAATCTCTGCAATTGATACTAGCTCTGTTGAGTCTTCAGTTGTATTTACTAACGAACAAATTGAATTGCTTCCTGTTGGTCGTAACAGTACAGCAATTGCTTTATTAACTCCTGGTACAGTGCCAGGTGATGACGATTTCGGTAATTTACCTTCATTTGGTGGTTCATCAGTTGCTGAAAATGGTTATTACATTGATGGTTTTGATGTAACTAACATTCGTTCATTCTTAAGTTTTGCAACATTACCGTTTGACGCTATTTCTCAAACAGAAGTTAAAACCGGTGGTTACGGTGCTGAATACGGTCGTTCTTTAGGCGGTGTTACTAACACAGTAACGAAAAGTGGTACTAACGAATGGAAATTTGCTGCAGCAGCTTATTACACGCCAGACTCTTTAAGAACTGATGGTAAAAATACTATCGATTTAGAAGAACCTGATGGCTCATTATTTACGGGCTACAGAGCAGACGATTACAGTGAATCGTTATCTTATAATATCGGTGTTGGCGGTCCAATTATTGAAGATACGCTATTCATTTATGCCAATCTTGAATTTCAAGATAACAAGCGTGACAGTTACAATCGTACTGAAAGTAATGAACGTAGCACAACCAATCCAAATGGCCTAATTAAGCTTGATTGGTATATCAACGATGATCATTTAGTTTCTGGTACATATATTCAGAACGAAGAAGATATCGACCGCGTTTTCTACACTAACGCTGATGACGAATACTACACTGGTAAGCACGGTGAAGAGTCAACTCGATATACCGAAGAAAATGGTGGCGACATCATGATTTTCAACTACTCAGGTCAAATTACTGACGATTTAAGCGTTAGTCTTATGTATGGTGAGTTGGAAAACAGAAACTCGAATAAGAACCCGCGTAACCCTGACGAAGCCGCTGCATTATGTCCAAGAGTTTTTGACACTCGAGGTGATAAATCTTGGGGCGCTAGAGAAGTTTTAGGTTGTTGGAACACAGCACAATCTACAATTCTTGATATAGAACCAAAGTCAGATCGCGACGAACGTACAAGCTATAAAATTGATGTTAGCTACACGTTAGGCGATCACGAGTTCCGTATGGGTTACAACAATGAAGAATTTACTTCATATACCCTTGGTTCACAGTACACTGGTGGTGTTTACTACCGTTACTTTGAGTCAAACGCTGCTACAAGTACAAGTATCAACGGTGTAGAGCAACCAATAGGCACTCAAGCTGTTCGTGTTATTTATAATGATCAAAAATCAGGTAGCTTTAAAGTAGAAAACACAGCTTTCTACATTGAAGACAACTGGCAAATCACTGACGACATTTTGTTATACCTTGGTGTTCGTAATGAAACTTTCACTAACTATGCTGCAAATGGCGAAGTGTTTGTTGAAGCTGACGAGTTAATGGCACCACGCCTTGGTTTTTCTTGGGATGTTGATGGCGATTCAACGAAGAAATTTTACGGTACCTTTGGTCGTTCATACATTCCAATTGCATCAAACACTAACATCCGTGCAACTCGTGAAGAAGCCGGTTCTCAGTACTACTACAAATATGACGATATAGATGCTGCTACCGGTGCTCCAATTGGTTTAGGCGAGAAAATTGGTGGTGGTTACACTGATGATCAAATACCTGATCCTCGTGTAATTGCTGTTTCTGATTTAGATCCTATGTTCCAAGATGAATATATTCTAGGTTACCAACAAGAAGTTATGGAAAACTGGACTGCTGGCGTTAAGTTGATGTACCGTGAAATTCAAGACGGTATGGATGACATGTGTTCACATGATGGATTCTACAACTGGGGTGTTGATCAAGGCTTTGCTATGGCTAATGAAGGCAATGATTGGGAAACTCCAGAAGGTGGCTTCGACGTTCACTCAATGTCAGGTTGTTTATTAGTTAACCCAGGTAAAGATCTTAATTTATTCATTGATACTAATGGTGACGGCGACGTAACTGCTCAAACAGTATCAAATGATTACTTTGATATTCCTGAATATAAACGTACTTACAAAGGTCTTGAACTAACGTTAGAAAGAGCATTTGCTGACGGTTGGTACATGAACGCTTCTTATGTTTACTCTAAGAGTGAAGGTAACATCGAAGGTTATGTAAACTCTACTTTAGGCCAAGAAGATGCGGGCGCGACTCAAGATTTCGATCACAAACGCTTCCAAGATGGTTCTGATGGTTACTTACCTAACGATCGTCGTCATCAGTTTAAAGTTTATGGTGCTTACCAGTTTACTGAAGAGTTAACGGTAACCGCTAATGTTAACCTTATGTCAGGTACACCACAAAGTTGTAACGGTTTCTTACCAACAGATGCTAGAAATGGCGAAGCTGCTTTCTTAGTAGGTGATGGTTCTACATCATTCGATAAAGGTAACTTCGATCGTTACGGCGCTTCAAGTTTTTACTGTGTAAATGAAACTGGTGAATCTGAGCTATCTAGTCGTGGCGATTACGGCGACACTGATTGGACTTATATGGTTGATGCTGGTTTAAGCTACATCCCAAATTGGGCAGATGATCAGTTAACGTTAAAAATTGACGTATTTAACATCTTTGATTTTGATGAAGCTACAGAAGTTAATCAACAGAAAGATTATTCACGTGGTGGCAGCGAAATCAATCCAAACTTTTTAGCGCCTACAAGCTTCCAAGCACCTCGTAGTGTAAGGTTTACAGCTCGCTACAAGTTTTAATCGTTATTAACTCATCTGTAACACTTATGGTGTAACAGTAAAAGTTAACTAACATGTGCAAACGGCCTTGATTCAATGAAAATTGATTCAAGGCCGTTTTTTATGGGCTAATATATTTTATTGCGCTCTAGTTTCCACCGGGTTCACTTTAACGGCCACTTAACCGGTAAAGTATGTATAGATGAAAATATAAGAGGAATGGGCGGTGCATCAACACACTTTATATTTATTACGCCATGGCGAAATTGCTACTCCAGGTATTTTAGCTGGTAAAACTGACATGGCACTTTCTGAAAATGGCTTACAACAGCTATGGAAATCGAGCCAGCAATTACCTGAAATATCTTACTGTATAAGTTCGCCGCTGCAACGTTGCAGAATTTTTGCCGAAGGGTACTCATTAAAAAATAATATTCACCTTCAACTAGATAGTCAGCTTAAAGAAATGGATTTTGGTGATTGGGATGGAAAAAAATATGAAGATTTATGGAAAATAAAGCCAATGGGTAAACAACCTTCCATCGGTGATTTTTGGCAAGACCCTTGGAAAAATAATCCGCCTAATGGCGAAGCAATGATTGATTTTGTTCAACGCGTTGATGCTTGGTGGCAACAATGGTTAGTCACTGCGCCACATGGAAATACTCTAGTTGTCGCACACGGCGGTGTTATTAAACACCTTATTGCACGAATACTGAAACTGCCTATTCCTGGAACAACTCACATGAGTCATATTGATATTCCATATGCGGGCTTAGTGAAAGTTGAGGTTTATACCGATGAACAAGGTAGAGCTTGGCCAAGAATTGTTTGGTAAAAATGTTGACCGTTCGTCTATAATATCAGCTTTAATAGCAATTAAACCTTGCTATTTTTAGCTAGCTGACCATAATCGCGTGATAAAATTAAATAACTCATTTTTAATGTGGGAATGTGGTAAAAATCCACAACTGTACCCGCAACTGTAAAAGCCTTTTAGTGTTTGTTAAACACCATAAAGCTTGAGTCAGGATACCCATTAATTAAGAGTCACAAGTCTATCTAAAGGGTAGGCATAACCAACAAAGTCGAGCGGGTTTACTCGAACATTGTATGCTCGACTCTTGTCTTCTTTTCAAAGACTAAGAGATTGATTGTGCTCTGTTTGTCTGCTCCCAAAGTGCAAATGACGTGGAGTAGCAATTTTTTGAATAGTAGCAACGAGCAATTCTCATCAATACCTCCAGTTAACACTGAATTACTTTCTGTGCAGCATGTTTATTGGCATGCCGACGGCCAGTTAATCTTAGATGATATTTCTTTTGCTATAAATAAAGGCAGCTTTACCGGTATTCTTGGTCCCAATGGTGCGGGGAAATCAAGTCTGCTTCGTTGCTTATATCGCTACATAAAACCTGATTCAGGTTCGGTTAAATTTAAGCAACAAGATATTTGGCAACAATACGACGCTTATCAATATGCACAAGATATTGCTGTGGTCTTACAAGAAACTCCTACCCATTTTAATTTAACCGTGCACGACATTGTTGCGTTGGGTTTACTGCCACATAAAGGTTTATTTACCCGCGAACAACCTAGCGATAAACAAAAGATAGACTGTGCTATTAAGCAAGTGGGTTTAGTCGCTAAAACCTTACAAAATTTTGAACATTTATCTGGTGGCGAGAAGCAACGTGCACTCATTGCTCGCGCGATTGTGCAATCGCCAAGCTTGCTAATCATGGACGAACCAACCAGTCATCTTGATGTTCGTTATCAAATACAGGTTATAGAGTTAGCAAAATCATTAGGTATAACTGTTATTGCCACTTTTCATGACTTAAATCTTGCGAGTGCGATGTGCGACCAACTTATTATATTAGACAAAGGTAAACTTGTTGAGCAAGGAACGCCACAAGAGGTGATCACCTCTGAGATGTTATCAAATGTTTTTGGTGTTTGCGCGCAAGTTTCAACACATACACAACACAAGGTTCCCCATATTTCTTATTTTTACGGCTACGACATTCAAGATATAACAGCACAGAGCAGTGAGTTAACGCATGATTAAAATGAATCATTCGTTGATTATTTTCCTTACCTTAAGTTTTGGCATTATCAGCTTTATTGCGTCGTTATCTTTAGGCGCAGCAGATATTAGTTTTAGTGATGTAACTTCAAGCTTATTAGCGAGCTTCTCAACAGATAAAGACGCACGAGACATCTTGTTTTTTGAACGTATTATTTGGGAATTACGTATGCCTAGGGCGATTTTGGCTTTTTTAGCGGGCAGTGGTTTGGCGGTATCGGGGCTTATTTTACAAACGGTAACGCGAAATCCTTTAGCTGATCCTTATCTTTTTGGTATTTCCTCTGGGGCTTCTTTAGGTGTAGTGATTTCGATTGTTTTACTGGGCAGTACTATTTCTTTGGTCACACCAGTTGCCGCTTTTGCAGGCAGTTTAATTGCGATGTTAATGTTGTTGATGATCGCTGGTCGCCGGCAAAGCCAACAAGTTGAATCGATGTTATTGGCAGGTGTCGCTTTGTCATTCCTGTTTAGCTCGTTTACCAGTTTATTGCTTTACCACACTGATCCCCAGGCGGTAACGGCTGTTTTATTCTGGACGATGGGAAGCTTTTCTCGTGCTGAATGGGCAACACTTTGGTTTCCAGCTGTCGTTATTATTAGCTGTGTGGTGATGATGTTAGCGTATCGACGCCAATTGAATGCCATGTTACTCGGTGATGAAAGCGCAACGACGTTGGGTATAAACGTTAATCGTTTTCGACTCGTTATGTTAGTGCTGAGCTCGTTGATCACCGCAACGTTAGTGTCTTTGTGCGGCGGCATTGGCTTTGTAGGGTTAATGATCCCACATATTGTGCGATTTTTTGTTTCTCAGGGCACTACTTTTGGCATTTTATTAACTGCACTTGTTGGTGGTATTTTCATGATTTGGGTTGATGTACTATCGCGTATTGTACTTGAGAATCAAGAGCTTCCGGTAGGCGTCATTACCTCTGCTGTGGGGAGTTTATTCTTTTTATCCTTGTTGTACTTCCGCAAAAATAAAGCATAAAGGGACGATTGATGAGCTTTGCTATTAAAAAAATAACTAATGAATTTGATGAACATATACAAACAACCCTTGATGGTAAAACTAAGCCACTTGGCGCGTTAGGGCAATTAGAAAATACAGCAAAAATAATAGCGCGTGTGCAGTACTCATCGTTAAATAGTGTTTCATCATCGCTTAAACTCAACAAACCCAGTTTATTGATCTTTGCCGGTGACCATGGTGTGGCAGCCGAAGGTGTTTCCATTGCGCCTAGTGACGTTACTTCACAAATGGTGGCTAATTTTGCTACGGGTGGCGCGGCAATTAATGTTTTTTGTAAACAACTTGGCTGGCAATTAAGCGTGGTTGATACCGGGATATTATCACCGCCAGAAAGTTATTTAGGTGTAATTGACCAGCGTTTAGGGACTATTACTGAGCCATTAAATGTATCGCCAGCAATGAGCGAAGCGCAAGTTGAATTAGGTTTTGAAAAAGCGACGACTTTAATCAAGAAAATGCATAAAAGTGGTTGTAATCTTATTGCTTTTGGCGAAATGGGCATTGGTAATACAACGTCTGCTTCGGCGATTATGTCAGCGGTAATGAATATCACCGCTCAAGAAAGTGTCGGGCGTGGCACCGGCGTAAGTGATGAAGTTATAAAACGAAAGCAGCAGGTTATTGAACAGGCATTAACGCTTCATAAAGATGAACTCAACAACGCTAAAGACATTTTACGGTGCTTAGGTGGTTTTGAAATTGTACAAATTACCGCAGCAATGTTAGCCGCTGCAGAGCAAAAAATGCTAGTTGTTGTTGACGGTTTTATTTGTACAGCAGCAGCCATGCTGGCCATAGCACTTAACAAAAATGTAAAAGACTATATGATATTTGCCCATTGCTCTGGCGAGCAAGGGCACCAAAGCATGCTCGATTATTTACAGGTTAAGCCGTTATTAAATTTAGGTTTACGTTTAGGCGAAGGTACGGGGGCAGCATTAGCTTTACCCTTAATTCAAGCTTCAGCCGCTTTTTATAATGATATGGCAAGCTTTGCTCAAGCTGAAGTCACTGATGTAACCGATATTAAAACGAGTGGGGTTGAACATTAAATGACTAAGCAATCACTTGGGCAACAATGCCAACAGCAATATTATTTATTGTTACTGGCATTGAGTTTTTTTACTCGTATACCGGTACGTTTACCTGAGGTTGTTAAACCTGAGATGCTGCATCAAGCGAGTCGATATTTTGCCTTGATTGGTGTGTTTATTGGCGCGGTCACTGCCTTAATTTTAGTGCTGTTGGCGAGTTTCCTACCACTTTCTTTAGCGGTACTCATTTCAATGGCATGTAGTTTATTACTCTCTGGGGCTTTTCACGAAGATGGTTGGGCTGATGTGTGGGATGGATTTGGCGGTGGCTGGACCGTCGAACAAAAACTCAATATTATGAAAGATAGCCGTTTAGGCACTTATGGTGCAGCAAGCCTGTTTTTTATTTTAATGACTAAATATCAAAGCTTAGTTTTATTAGGCACGCACAACGAAAACCCGGTGCTATCCCTCTCATTCGCATTAGTTTTAGCACATACCTTGAGTCGAACGGTAAGTACGAGTCTAATTTTTAGCATGTCTTATGTTAGCGAAGATGCACAGTCAAAGGTAAAACCTTTAGCGCAACATTTATCAATAAAGGGGTTAACTATTTTATTAATAACTGGCGCAGTTGTGCTATTTACCTTCTTACCGCTCTTACACGCCTTTGTGATGATTGTGTGCTTATGGATAATACGCATTTTACTTATCTTATGGTTTAATCGTCAGTTAGGCGGTTTTACCGGCGATTGTTTAGGGGCAGCGCAACAAATTTTAGAAGTTGCTGTTTATATTATCTTGTTGGTATTAGTTTTACCTTCAACAGTATTTTTAGCTGAGGTGCGCTAATGAGCAATACTAACTTTAGCTGCCCGCCTTTAAGCCATAACAACGAGAACAACCTGTATTTTATTTTAGGTGGCGCGCGCTCTGGAAAATCTCGCTTAGCTGAAAATATAGCGAAACAAGCTGAGTCACAAGGGCGAACTATTTGTTATATCGCTACAGCACAAGCTCATGATAAAGAAATGAGCCAGCGTATTTTACGCCACCAAGATGATCGTCCCGACCATTGGTCCTTACTTGAATCACCACTGTATTTAGCCCAAGCGCTTACACAAGCATTACAGGAAAGTGATTGTGTTTTAGTTGATTGTTTAACACTGTGGTTAAGTAATTGTTTGTGTCATCAAGATAATGACTTTTATAAACAACAAAAAGCAATGTTCATCGACTTTTTAAAAAACTTCCTTAGCGATAAAAGCCCTTATAAAGCGAAAAAGCTTATTTTTGTCAGTAATGAAGTGGGCCACGGTATAGTGCCTATGGGTGAATTGTCTCGAGAGTTTGTTGACCAAGCGGGTTGGTTGCATCAAGAGCTTGCCCAATTAGCCGATCAAGTTGATTTTGTTATGGCGGGATTACCCATGACATTGAAAGCTAACATTTCGCAGCATAACGTAGTGGATGAAAAAGACGTATGAAAACATTAATGGTGCAAGGCACAACGTCTGATGCAGGAAAGAGTACTTTAGTTGCGGGTTTATGCCGAGTATTTGTAAATTTAGGTTATAAAGTTGCACCGTTTAAGCCACAAAATATGGCGTTAAATAGTGCCGTTACTAGCGATGGTGGCGAAATTGGCCGTGCGCAAGCACTTCAGGCTATTGCGGCGAATGTTGCGCCACGTGTTGATTTTAATCCAATATTACTTAAACCCAATAGTGATACAGGTGCACAAGTTATTGTTCATGGGCGAGCAATATCGAATATGGAAGCCACTAGTTATCACGATTATAAAAAAGTAGCGATGGACGCGGTACTCGATTCTCATCATCGCTTAGCTAAAGAGTTTGAGCTGTTAATGGTTGAAGGTGCAGGTAGCCCCGCTGAGATAAATTTACGGGAAAATGATATTGCCAATATGGGCTATGCTGAAGCCGTTGATTGTCCTGTTATTCTTGTCGCTGATATTGACCGAGGGGGTGTTTTTGCGCACCTAGTGGGAACCTTAGAATTATTATCAGCTTCTGAACAAAATCGTGTTAAAGGCTTTATTATTAATCGCTTTCGTGGAGACATTACATTATTAACATCAGGGCTTGATTGGCTGGAAGAAAAAACCGGCAAACCCGTTCTGGGCGTATTACCTTATTTACATGACTTAGCCCTTGATGCTGAAGATGCTGTCGTGATTGAAAACAAGGTTGAACAAGCAAAAATAAACATTGTTGTGCCGTTATTGCCTCATATTAGTAACCATACTGATTTTGACACTTTGCGCTTAAACCCCGAAATAAATTTACGTTATGTCAAAATAGGCGAACGTATCACAGATTGTGACTTAGTTATTTTACCTGGCAGTAAAAATGTAATATCTGATCTTAAGTTTTTTAAAGAGCAAGGTTGGCAACGTGATGTTGAGCGTCACTTACGTTATGGTGGAAAGGTCTTTGGCATTTGTGGTGGTTATCAAATGTTAGGAAAAACCATCAGCGATCCCCACGGTATTGAGTCAAATATTAAGTCGATAACAGGGCTAGGTTTACTTGATCTTGTTACGGAGTTAACCCCCAAAAAAATATTAGCACAAATAACGGCTACCATGACGTTAGGTAATGATAGTTGCCTTGTTAAAGGTTATGAAATTCATTGTGGTATTTCTAAGGTTATGATAAATCAGGAGAAAATGGTGGTGCCACTCCTTGTTAATAAAAGTGATAATCAAGCAACTGATGGCTGTATTTCAGATGACAACAAAATAGCAGGCACCTACCTGCACGGTATTTTCGATGAAGGCGATGCAACACAATTATTAGTTAATTGGCTCGACAGTAATAATGACATTCAACAGACTATTCATCTTGATGAGCATCGAGAGCATCAGCTTGAACGGTTGGCTGATGTTTGCCAAAAACACTTAAAAATATCAGTCATCGAAGATATTATAAAAGACAGTAAAAGGACCAAAGCATAGCATAGCGGTGAAAAACGCATATTCAACAAACATAAAAGGCTAAATAACATGACCAAAAGATTTTTATCGCTGACCCTGGTAAGTTTATTATTAATAGTAATAACCGCTAAAAGCTTTGCTGAAGAACCTAAGCAGCGCATAGTCGCCTTAGCGCCACACATCGTTGAAATGCTATTTGATATTGGCGCAGGTAAAAAAATTGTTGGTACTGTTTCTTACGCTGACTACCCAAAAGCGGCATTAGATATTCCACGTGTGGGTAGCTACCACGGCATGCAAATAGAAAAATTGTTGGCATTAAATCCTGATTTAGTGATTGTTTGGAAGTCAGGTAATTCGCAAAGTGATATTGATAAAATGCATCGTTTAGGCCTAAATGTCGTTTTTAGCAACCCTAAAGATATCGATGATGTTGCCACCGAACTGCGTTATTTTGGCAAATTAACGGGACACAAAGAGCAAGCGGAAACGGTCGCTTTAGCCTATGAACAACGGTTAAAAAAGTTACGTCTTGAAAATATAAACAAACAACCGATAACTGTTTTTTATCAATTGTGGTCAGAGCCGATGATGACTATTAATGGCACAACATGGATAAATCAATTAATTGAAGTGTGCCAAGGGGTAAATGTTTTTAAAAGTAATGCTACACCGTACCCTAAAATAAGTACGGAGAATGTGATTGTTGCTCAGCCACACTTAATGATTTTACCGGATGAAAATTCGGATAAGCCACAACCTATTATTAACTGGCAAAAATGGCCAGAAATACCCGCAGTGAAAAACAATAAGTTTATTCACGTGGATGCAGATTTATTACATAGATTTAGTACCAGAATGTTAAGCGGTGTTGAAGATATGTGTGAAAAAATTGATCAGCAAAGATGGCCCTTAATTTAAGTCCACTATGCTGTTATTACACGATCAGGTCTTGATGAATTAAACTTTCATATTACATCGAGCTAGCGAGTACTATCACCGCAGGTTATTCATCTTAAATGGCAAAGTGATACAACAAAAAGTATCTGCTGAGTTTAGCTACTGTATTAGTTCTGCAGACGTAATTGCTATGACTGTATTATAAGGTTCAACTAGTTATTGGTAGGCTTACAGCAAGAGACACGTGATATAACGTTAAATAAGGTCGTTCTCGAAGTAAGACGGGTGAATGCAGTTAAACCATTTAATATGGTGCGTTAACTAACACTTAATATAGTAATGATGAGATAAAATTAGCCAGTGAAAATAAAATAGATAAGGCTAAGCTTAACGATGAAGCTAGCGTAATTCCCACAGATAACGTAATTAAAATACCTTGGCGGTATTAACAATTATTGCTGATTGAGTTTTGTTGACTAAAATGATTATTAATTTTTTAGGTTTTATCAACTTATAGCCATATGATAATAAAGGCAGTATAACCAAATGCGATAAACTTACTCGGTATAGTACAGAGTAAAAATAAAAAAAGGGCACTTAAGTATGTGCCCTAAATCAAATTATTTTTTAATGTCTTATTTTTAAGCAAATCTTATTCAATAAAGGCAATGGCAGATGGGTTTAATTCTGTTGCAAGTCTTGGAAATGCTTTAAGGTTAGTTTCAGTATTTATAACATCAACGCCTGGCTTCTCTGGATTACTTACGCTAAGCCAAAGAAAGTTTGCAGCATCTAAAGCAATATAGCTAATTTGTTCAGTACCCGTAGCGGCTATCTTTTCATTAGCAATAACACCCGTTGTTGGGTTAAAGGTATATACCGTTGAAAGCTCATAATAACTTGGCGTAAAAAATGTTTCACTGGCAACAAAATAGCCTTTTGTTTCGGATACAACGACGCTTGAACCAATAAAAGCACCGGTATTATTTTCAATATCTGCAGCAGACAAAACACTGCTCAAGTTATAATCACTTGTTGCAATCGCTTCGATGCGACTCATAGTTAAGTCAGTACTGGTATATGAGTTACGTGTTGTAACATATACCGTATCTCCTTGACTCACTATACTATGGCTCAGTGGGTTTAAGCCTTGAAGCGGAATACCTTTAAGATTATCATTTTCATTAGCATTTGTTTCAATTTCTTGGTCTGTCGCTGTATCAAAAACGGCTACATAAGCGGTGTTTGGTGAAAAAGAGTCTGATAAACGTTGCATAACAATAAACAGTTTACCGTCAGCAATTGTCGCTGAGGCAGGGTTTGGTGTGCCATTACTATTGTTATCAGCGATGTAGCTAGATAGATCTAATTGACCCAATTTGAAATCTTCAAATTGTGTTGCCTGAGGATTAACAATCCAAACTTTGTCTGAACCGTAACGTAAAAGATAAGCTTTGCTTTCATTGACCGACACTAAGTCATAGGGATTTCGAGTATTTGAATCACCAGTATCTTGGGTTGTATATGACCAAACTTCTGTATCAAGGGCATCAGCATTATATTTTGAGATAGAATCAATGTTATAACGGCCAAGGTGAAAAACGTCTTTATTGTAGCTACGAACAGTATAGTCAGAGGCATCTTTAATATAATAGCCTTTGGTGACTTGCTCTGTAATTGGGTCTAAGGTCACAACTTCAGAGCCTGAAAAATCAGGTGCGACTGTTTGAACAACCGCGAACGATGGTGTGTCTTTCACATCACCTACACTTACTTGAATAGCCAATTCTCCCGTTAAGTTCTTTTTACTGTCATCCGTTGCAACAATTGTGATGGCGAAAGGACCGACTTCACCGCTGTCAAAATCAGGAGCATCCATAAAGCTTAATTCACCACTTTGTGTGATGCTAAATAAACCACTTGAATCACCCGTAAGTGAAAGTACTATAGCGTCTCCATCGGCATCAGTAGCACTATAGGTGCCAACAGCGGTTGTGTTTTCTTCTATCGTTGGGCTACTTGCGCCGGTAACTATGGGTGCGACATTACTTTTTGAACTTCCGCCACAGCCTGCAAGAGCAACAGTGCCCAGTACTAAACTTAATGGTAATATGTGTTTTTTAAAGCGAGTTAACATTTAAAATCCCTTAATGGTGTATTTTATTTTTAAGCTGCGACCCTGCGATGTTCTATTTGCAAGATCTTGGTATTTATCGTTAAATAAATTATTGGCGGCAAAAGATATTCTATGTTTGCCTTTTTTCCAGTTGACTGAAAAATCTGATACGGTGCGGTTGGCTGGATTACCATTACCTATATGACCGTTATTATTTTGAATTCTGTTAATGAGATTGAAGTACAAGTCTTTATCTTTACTGACTTTAAATGACATGTTCCATGCGGAATTTACCTTGTATTTCAACGCTACGCTGTACTGTTGATGATATATACCCGGTAGTTTCTTCTTATTAAATGCGACAAATTTTGATGTGGTTTCACTGTCTATAATATTGGCTTGTAGCGCGAAAGATAATTGTGTTAATAATTGATAATTTGTTTGAATTTCAATGCCTAACAAGTCTGCATTACTGACATTTCTATAGCTACCGACATTACTTGAATTAAAAATGGCGACAATTGAATTTTCTAATTTTTGTTGGTAAATAGATGAAGATATAGACAGATTTTTGTAAAGGTATTGCCCGCCCATTGAGAGTGTTTTTGCTTCTTCTGGCAATAAATTATCATTACCCTTAAAGGAGCCTCTATCACCAAATAATTCGTACAATGTCGGTGTTCTTACACCATTACTTAAGTTACTGGTAACTTTTAAATTACCTTGTTTAAAGCTTAACCCGACTTCAGTTGTTTGATAATTATCATTGGCTACAAACTTAGCTGCACTGGAATGATTAATCGCTATGTTTGAGTTTTTCTCTTGTAGGTTACTGAACAATGTATACACTTCTATGGGGAGTGACTCGGGTTGCCACTCGATGCGGGAGCCTATGTTGAGTTGTTCTTGTTTTGCTGAAATATCACATGACGCTATACCATTACATTGTGTTGGTTTTCCGTTGTGTTCGCTAACAGAGCTGAAATTTTGTTTATTAAAACTGACAAATGGCAATAGATTAAAGTCTTTCCATGTAAGGTAAGGTTTAAAGCCGATATGTTTTTTTGTTGTTTCATAATCATTGATATCAAGTTTTATCGAGTCGGGACTTGAAATATAACGCTCATCTTTATTTTCAGCGTAGGCTTCAAATTCAATTGAATTTAGCCAGGGTGATTTGCTTAACCATTGATGTTGATAGCTATAGCGTAAGTTTTCAGAGCTTAACGTCGAATTGTTTTCAGGGGAGTTGTTTTGGTAATTAGGCAGTGCTTTATCTTGATCGTTATATTGTACATTGACTCTGATCTGATGTTGATTAAATTGGAATATGTTGTTTATAAAAAAAGACTTTTTTGTAAACTCATTATTTCTTAATGCTTGCCTATCAGGCGTATCACTATTACTAAAGCCCGCAGGAACGATAAAATCGTAATCGTTGTCACTGTTAATATAATGACCACCAAAAGACAGGCTGTGAGTTTTAAATGCTTTATTATAAAGCGCATTAACTTCTTGATAGCCAAAGGAGCCCATGGCCAGGGTTAATTTACTCGAGTCTTCAGTGGGGTTATAAGTGTTAATGCGAATGACTCCACCGATAGGGGTAGCGCCAGTACCAATCGCTTGGTTTTTACTGATTTCAATACTTTCTATTTGTTCAGTGGGTATTTGGTTTAAATCAAAACCACCGAATTGACTATCGTTAATAAGTTGACCATCAATATAAAGTTGTACCTGCTTACTGCTCGACCCTCTAATTGAAATAGATACAGGGTTACCAATACCACTTATTTCCCGAATTTGAATGCCATTTATCGACTGTAAAATATCAGCAAGCGTTTGCGATGAGTATATAAAGCTTTCGCGATGTAATACTTGATAATTAGGTGTATTAAATGACTGGTCATTAACAACTTCAATGACTTCTATATCATTACTTAACACAACTTCTGCTTGCGCAAGTGCAGGCATCACGATGGAAATAATAACAAATGTATAACGTAAATAAGAAAACATAACACCTCAAAAAATTTTGAGGGAGGTACGGAAGGGTTATAACAAATAGCTATTGCTAATGTCATTAGATTTCCGTAGCGCCCACCGCACTGCAAGTCATTTGATATTGTTTAGGCCGGTCTCCGGGCTTAACTTCACGTAGCGTAAAGTATTACCGTTGCGGGGGCAGCGTTAGAATTATGCATTGCATGTACTAACTTCCCGATTATCTCTAATTCATACCTTGTTAAAGTATAAGTGTTGAGCACCTAATCAATTTTAAGGCGCTATTCTGAGTTGATTGATATAGCTTGTCAATAGTTAGAGTATTAAATCTATAGTTTATGGCTAGTTAGCTCTAATCGTTTGACTGGTTTTAAAGCAACGTCATTTACTCTTTATTTTGATCCAGCCCTTTAAGTTCAGACGTAAACCATGACCTATCATCAGAAAACTTTGTTGTCAGACTATTTTATCTGATGGCATTAACGATGATCTGGCGAGGAATTTTTTGAAGTTACTGAGATTTTAGTTACGGGAAGTTATTCTTTTTAATTAATAACGAGTCGTTTAATGACAACCGATAAAACCTAGGCTCTGCTGTAGATTTTTATTGTCTATTTTAATCTCTATTAATTTTATCTAGGCTGTTTAATGGTGAGTTTGGCTAGTCATTATCAGCGATAATAGTCATTGTTATTTATTCGATATATCCACTGATTTTAAGGTTAATTTTTCAATAATATTAGCGAGCTGATTTTTTTCTTCAACACTCAAAACAGACAATAATTCTTCTTCACGTTGTAAAGCCATCGGTATTAATTGTTGATAAATAGCTAAGCCATGCGCTGTTAGTTTTAACAATGAAGATCGTTTATCGCTTTTATCAGTATTTTTAACTAACAAGCCTTGGGTCTGCATTTTTGCTATTGCGCGGCTTGCTGGCATTTTTTCTAAATTTGTTTGCTCGCCTATTTGCTTTGCTGATAGCAACTCTCCGTTACCTAAACTGGCTAAAACACGCCATTGTTGACGAGAAAGTTCAAACCTTCCTGTATAAATTTCAGCAATATTATCACTCACTTTTGCTTGTAGTTGAGTGAGCTGATAAGGAAAAAATTCTGTTAAGTGTAAGCTTTTCATCGTCTATGTATTCTCAGCTAATCTTGTGAAGGTGTATCGTTATCCACTCTAAATAATTCTGCATTCAAGTGATGTTTTTTCAATAGTTTATAGAACTCTGTACGATTCCGCTGTGCTATTTTGGCTGCTTGTGAAACATTACCTTCGGTAGTCTTTAATAATTTGGCTAAGTAGTCGCGCTCGAATTTTTCTCTCGCTTCTTGAAAAGAAGGCAGCTGTGCACTTTGAGTACGCAATGCATTATTAATTAAGCTTTCACTGATTAATGGCTCTGTTGATAAAGCGACACATTGCTCAACGACATTTTGTAATTGTCTAATATTTCCTGGCCAGTCAGCCCTGATTAAAACTTCCATCGCTTCTTGGCAGAAACCATTAATTTTATGAGACGTATTTTCGATCGCTACACTTAAAAAGTGCTGGGCAAGTAAAGGAATATCTTCACGGCGCTCAGCGAGTGTTGGTAAGGTGAGTTCAACCACATTTAAGCGGTAATAAAGATCTTCACGAAAGCTTTTATCAATAATGGCTTCTTGAAGGTTTTTATGGGTTGCAGCAATAATACGTACATCAACTTTTATTGATTGTGTACTCCCGACCGGGCGAACTTCTTTTTCCTGCAGAGCTCGTAATAATTTCACTTGAAAGCTCATTGGCATATCACCCACTTCATCAAGAAATAAAGTGCCGCCATCGGTTGACTGAAAAAGTCCTTGGTGGTTTTTATCAGCGCCAGTAAAAGCGCCTTTGCAATGACCAAATAACTCTGACTCTAACAATTGTTCGGGTATGGCCGCACAGTTAATGGCGGTGAATTTTTTACTGTTACGCTTGCTTGCTAAGTGAACCGCTTTCGCTAATAATTCTTTACCGGTTCCGCTTGCGCTATGGATCAATAGACTAAAATCACTTTGAGCAACCTGATAGGTTTGCTGTAATAATGACGACATCACAGCGCTGCGACTAATTATCTTTTTACGCCAAATGTCAGCTTTTGCATTGGTATTGTGCGCACTATTTTGTGGTTGTAAACGTATGGCTTCTTGTACAGTTGATAACAGCTCTTGGCTTTCAAAAGGTTTGGTTAAAAAGCTAAAAACCCCTTGTTTTGTCGCACTAATAGCATCAGGAATAGTACCGTGGGCGGTCATAATGATGACAGGTAAATTGGGTTGTTGTTGACGAATTATTTCGAAAAGTGCCATACCGTCCATGCCTTCCATGCGCAGATCGCTGATCACTAATTGTGGAGGAAAAGTTTCTAATATGCCTAATGCCATTTTGGCACTACTTGCTGACTCGATTTGATAACCTGCCGCTGATAGCCGAATACCCAGTAATCTTAATAAGCTGGGATCGTCATCAACAAGCAGTATCTTCTCGCGTTGTTTTTCATCGATTTTTTTGTGATTATTGGTTAAAACCATCGTCTTTACTGTCCATGTTCATTAATAGTATGTTCTATTTTTTTTAGCTGAAGGATCTGCTGCTGTAATGCTTTAAATTGCTGCTGTTGCTGCACGGAAGCTTCTTTTATGGCGTTAAGCGCTTTCTTTGCTTGTGATAGATCATTGAGACGTAACACTTGTTCATTGAGTTGTATTTTTAGCATGCTATAAAAGGCAAAGTCGGCCTCAGTTATATCGCTGTTTTTGAGATCAATGAGTGAAAGCTTGTTTAAGATACTTTTTGCGGTAAACGGATTGTGAACAGACGAATGAGGCAGTGAAAAAAGCAATACTGATTTTAATTGCCATTGAATAGCATCGTTATTATTCATTTTATTTTGCGTTACAGCTTCATTACTGTCGAATAAGACTAACTGATGTTGGCGAACTTTATCTGCCAATTGACTGTCAGTTAAGGTTACTAAAGATAAATAATACTGCGTATAGTCAATGATTTTACTTTCAACAGTTATATCTGGAGTTGTTTTATTTAGTAACTGACAACCACTTAATATTGAGAGTAACGCTAGTGTAAAAATAACGAGAAGGTTTTTATTGGTTGAAAATATCATCAAGCCTTTACTCCCATTTTAGTTTCCACTAGAAAAGCATGAGGCAAGGTGATTGTCATTGCGGTACCACTATTTATACCGGTATTACTTTTTATTTCAATGGTGCCATTGAGTCGCATCAGTAGCTCCTTTACAATGGTTAGTCCTAGACCACTGCCTTTGATTTTTGCATTTTTTGCAGGAATGCCTTGGTAAAAAGCATCAAATATTTTCTCTTGTTGGCCGTCAGCTATACCGATACCTTGGTCAATAATACTCAACAACAACGTATTATCATTGAGTGAGCACACTATGTTAATAACGTTGTTTTCATCAGAGTACTTAATCGCATTTGATAAGAGGTTATCTAAAATAACACTTAATTGTTTCCCGTTAGCTTTGAGTTTTATTGCCGCACTTTTATACACAACTGTTAAGTTTTTCTGTTTAATATCTAAACTTCTTTGTTGTAATACTTGCGCAACTAATAATGATAATTCAACGGTTTCAGCATCTTGCAAACTGGTTGAATCAAGCACAATATTGAAGTCTAGTAGGTCTTCAATTAAGCGTTGTAAGCGGGTAACACTACGACGAATAATATTAGAAATTTCTTGTTGTTCAGCATTTAATTCCCCAACACTGTGATCATAAAGTAATTCGGTGCCTTCTCTAATTGCCGCCAGTGGTGTTTTTAGCTCATGAGAGATATGACGAATAAAACTTGATTTTTGTAACTCCAGTGCGTGCAAGCGATTACGCATAACTTCTAAGGCGTCAGCAATTTCTTTCATTTCGGGGGAGCCGTTAAATGTGACTTCACTGTCGAAGTTTCCTAATGCTAAATGCTGTATTTTCTTTAATAATTGTTTGAGCGGCTTAGTTATTAAAAAGATAAAAATTGCTGCGATGATTAAAGTGAAGGGAATGATCATCAGGCTTTTTAGCATGTCGTGTCTAACATCGTTGGCCGATGCTTTAATCTGCTGTGCTTGCGAGATTAATAAATTGTTACTTTGCTCAGCTATTTTTTTTCGGATAGAGACAAGTTCAGTAAAATGTACTTGTAGCGATGCTAATGACGACGTTTCCAATGGGTGCAACGTTAAATAACGGTGAACTAATTCAATCGCTTGAGAAAATTCTTTACTTAGCCGATTTAAGTTTTTGTCTTTATTAAACAATGGATTACTAGCCATGGCTTTTAAAATAGCTTGCTCGTGTCTTAAATAAGCAGTTAATAAGTCTTGATCTTTTAGTATCAAAAACTGACTAGCACTTCTTTCCATTTTGGCTAAGGTAAAATTTATTTGCCGATTTGTTTTAACGAGCTCAGCGACATTAAAAATAGCCGATGTACTTTGATGAGAAAGTAATGAAATTTGATTCGCACTATACAGTAAAGCTATTACTAACGGCAAAGCAACCAAAGAAAAGCCTAAAATGCTGAGCTTTTTAATAGAATACGCGTTAATCGCTAGAAAATGAGGGAAGTTTAATTGTTTCATGGATGCCACAACGATTAATGAGATGAGTAGTTTAGTTTTATTAAAAGAAAAAACAACCATGTCGTTTATTTGAGACACTACTTTAAACCCTGTAATAGCGGGTTTTGAAATTTTATTATGAGTTAGTTACTGTTTTACTTCAATTATTTTATCCATTGTTAGTGTTAACGTTTGCTCATTATTTTTATCAACAGTTTTTCTGTTGCCAAATGGCGACACATTGGAGAAGTTCTTGGGTAGCTTTTAAGTATTTATCTAATAATATCAGCGTTTTATATTTATGGTTCAATTCCTGCTATGTCTATTGTGTTAACCCTTATATTGATTAAAATAAATCCATGAACTCTATGAATAAAGGAATTAAAATGAATTCTATTAGCTTGAAAAAAGTCACTCTACTTGTTGGTACCTGTGCATTAGCTTCGTATTTTGTAAGCGCAGAAGATAACGTTGCAAGTCTTGAAGTTTCCGTGGTTGAACAAGTTGTTACTAAGCCTGCTGCGACTCAAGTGTTGTCTGCTGATAAATGGGTTAAGGTCGACAAAAGTATCCCTACATTATTGACACAACTTGACCATGATAAAAATGGTTCACTTAATGAAGCAGAAGTTATTGCGAGTAAAGATGATCAATTAGTGAAGCACTTTAAAGATATTGACAAAAATGCGGATACTGAAATCAGTGAAGGTGAGCTAAAAAGTTATCTGGCTGCGTTAAAAATGAAAATGAAAATGAAAAATTAACTGTATCTTTTTAACATTATTAGACACGAACTTCCGACTGTTGCCACCTACGCAGTTGGATTTTTTCTCACATGTCATACCCAGTAGAAGATTATTATGGACAACAAACTCACTAACAAAGTACCCGTAGAATCAATGCCTCGATTTGTACAAGTTGATGATTGGATTTTTGAGATAAAAACTGTGCGCGCTCTTCGTGTTGAGGAGTACGGTAAACCTTATACGGCCATTGCCAATCTAACGGTAAATGGAGATAACGCTTATATTGATGGTTTGCTGACACGTGAGGATGAAAAATTTAGTCGCAAAGATTTCCAAGCCTTTTATAAAGTTTGTCAACAAATGACAATAAAAAAAGCACACTTTGACCGCTTTAAAAACAATAAACTGATTGCTGAGAGTGTCGATATCACGCCAGTAAAATCAGTGAAACAACAAACGATACTTAAGCTCGTTCGTTAAAGCCCTCTTACTGACTTTATACATTAAGTACGTATATTCACTTTATTTTTAATGTAATAGGTATAACATAGCCAGCACTTTAATAGCGCGATAAAATAAATTCCTACTTATGTCATTAAGCACCGCTCGTCTCGACCGCTTTATCAGTGAACACTGCAATATTAGCCGTAGATCTGTACGATTGATGTTAGCGCAAAAACGGATATGCGTAGATGACTGTGTATCAAGTGATATTGGCGAGCGTATTGATAAATTTTCAAAAATAACACTTGATGGTCAAGTGTTACAAGATAACCAAGCGCTCTATATAATGCTGCATAAACCCATTGGCGTCGTGAGTGCGACGATAGATAAGCAACATAAAACTGTTATTAATTTACTTGAAGAACAAAGGTTATTCTCTGAGGATACCAGTGAAGACAAAAACAATTTACATATTGTTGGTCGCCTTGATCTAAACACTTCAGGTTTATTGTTGCTGACTAACGACAGTCGTTGGTCAGAACGGCTCACCTCTCCCAAGCATAAAGTAGAAAAATGTTATCAGGTTACCTTACAAAACCCATTAACGGATGATTATGCCCTAGCATTTGCGAAGGGGATGTTTTTTGAATTTGAAAAGATTACCACTAAACCAGCAAAACTAAAGATTATTACTAATCAGGCTAATGAACAAAGTCATCAATATGTTGCAGAGGTTAGATTAACAGAAGGGCGATATCATCAAATTAAGCGGATGTTTGGCCGATTTCGTAATCCCGTTATAGGCTTGCATCGACAAGCCATCGGAAACTTATTACTTGATGAAGATTTGGCTCTAGGAAAGAGCCGATTTTTAACTGACAAAGAAATCAGGGACATTTTTACTACGGCTGTTACAGAATCAGAATAATAAGCTTAATCAAGTTCATCGGCATCACTAATTCGCTCTAATCGCTCCTGTTCTTCTGCAAATGCCGCTTTTATTTCCTCTAATATTGTATCAACATCTGCTGATTTAGTATTTTCTTTAAATAAACCGGTCAATTGAGTTTCAGGTGTTAATTCTGCTTTTTCATATAATGCCCACATTTCCTGAGCATATTTGCTTTTTGCTAATTCAGGAGCAAATTGAGCATAATACTCGGTGATATTATTTACATCGCGAAGTAACATGCTTTTAGCATTATTATTTGCCGAGGCATCAACCGCTTGTGGTAAATCAATAATTACCGGGCCGTATTCGTCAACAAGTACATTAAATTCTGACAAATCACCATGAATGATACCTTCACAAAGCATGATCTTTACATAATTCATCATAATTAGATGGTCTTCTATAGCGTGTTCGCTTGGTAGAATAATATCATTTAGGCGCGGTGCAACATCGCCTTCCCCATCAGTGATCAGCTCCATTAATAGCACACTTTCAAAACAACCAAAGGGCTGTGGAACACGTACACCAGCAGCAGCTAACGTATAAAGGGCTTCAACTTCGGCATTCTGCCAAGCATCTTCTTGTTGTTTTCTACCATACTTTGAGCCTTTTTCCATCGCGCGTGCACGACGGCTATTACGGCTTTTTCGACCTTCTTGGTATTGAGCGGCTTTTTTGAAACTGCGTTTATTGGCTTCTTTATATACTTTGGCGCAGCGAATCTCATCGCCACAACGTACCATGTATACAGTGGCTTCTTTACCACTCATTAATTGACTGATTACTTCGTCAACCAGTCCGTCGTCAACCAGGGGTTGTAGTCTTTTAGGTATTTTCATTATTTAATTAAATCGGCTTTGAAGTTATTCTTCGTCAAGTTCATCGAAGTTTTCGTCTTCACCAAGCGGTTTTATCGAACGGAAACCTTCTTTTACGACAATTTCTAAATAGAATGAAGTTAAGCCAAGCTTTTCAGCTTCGTCGATATGTTTATTGAGTGCAGATAAGTGTACAACTTCTGCGTCTGCTTCAGTAATACCATATTTAGAGTCAAAATCCCAAAAATCAACGCCAGTAGGCAATTTTTTGTTTCTTTCTCTTTTTATGTATTTTTTCACATCATGTTTTACACCTTCAAATAAGCGAGCAACTTTAATTTTTGGGTGAGTGATGTTGAATGTTTTTTTCATGACGTTCCTAAATGATATTGTTAAGAGAATTTGTTACATATGAACCGCATTTTACGTTAATTTTTCCTTGGGTGCGACAGTTACTCTTTGCTAAAGTGAACTTGGTTATATTTTTCGATGTTTTATTCAATTTTTTATAAGGTTTTTCTGTTATGTCATCCGTTATTAAACGTTTCTCTCAGTTAGTTTTTGCTTCATTAACAACATTGCCCTTAGTAGTGAATGCTTCGGGTAATAACAATTTTACTCAATGTATCAATAATTTGCAGGTCAAGGCCAAATCTGCTGGTTATTCAGGTTATATTGTTAATGATATTATTCCAGCGCTTGCGCCGATAAAACGCGTAATTGAACTCGATCAACGCCAACCTGAATTTAGTCAAAGCTTTGCTGATTATTTAAAATTACGCTTAACTAATTATCATATCCAAACTGGTAGAAAGAAATTAGCTGAGCATAAAGAGTTGTTTGATAAACTGTCTAAAAAATACGGCATTCCTGCACAGTACTTAGTGTCTTTTTGGGGCTTAGAAACTAACTTTGGTAGAAACAAAGGGAAAATGTCGGTGTTAAACTCTTTAGCCACATTAGCCTGTGATGAGCGACGTAGTGAATACTTTACCGCTGAATTATTTGATCTGTTTTATTTGATCGATAATAAAGCGATCACCACCAAGCAACTCGCTGGTTCCTGGGCTGGAGCCATGGGGCATATGCAGTTTATGCCCTCAGCATTGAAAAAGTATGCCTTAGATGGCGATGATGACGGTAAAGTAGATGTTTGGCAAAGTGAAGCCGATGCATTAACGAGTGCCGCTAATTATTTAAATAGCATTGGCTGGTTAGAAAAAGAGCGTTGGGGTCGACAAGTACAGCTGCCAAAAAACTTTGCTTTTCAACAAGTCGAGTTTGATCAGTTCTATCCCTTAGCAACCTTTAAAGCTTTAGGTGTAACACGTACTAATGGTAGTGCTTTATCTGATTATAAAATTGATGCTGAGTTAGTCTTACCTGCTGGCGCTGGTGGACCTGCATTTTTAGTCTACCCTAATTTTAATGTCATTATGAAATGGAACCTATCTGAGAATTATGCGCTTTCTGTTGGGTTATTAGCGAATCGTATTCAAGGCGCTGCGGGATTAAAGATAAGCGATAAAAGTCAGCGTAATTTATATAAACCTGTGGAATTACAAGCCCTACAAAAAAAGCTTAATATGATGGGGTACAATGTTGGTAATCCCGATGGCATCTGGGGGCCAAAAAGTCGAAAAGCCATTCGCTTATATCAATTGCAACATGGCTTAGTTGGTGATGGTTTCCCTAGCCGAGCGGTATTAAATAAAGCGGGTATTAAAGGATAACTCTTTTTATCTCTTAGATAAGATATTTATGGTTATATAATTGAGTGAGTACTTTCTGGTTAAGTATTATAAAGACGCTTATATGCCCCAATTAAGAAGATGGCGCCGAAGAAAGGGGAAGTGTTAAGTAGGTTGAGATTACTGAGTCTGTCTATGCCCAGTAATGTCTTTAACGTAATTTTTCTTTTGTCGTTTAAATGAATTGTTCGTTAATAACTAACGCGTTATTGCCTACCTGACCTAAATGAATAAAACCGACAATATGCCGGCTTTATTTTTATTGAGTTCATTTATAGCTTAATAAGGTTGATTACTTTAATAGGGTATTCACTAACCAAGCTGAAATATCGCTCAGTTGCTCTGGCAATACGCTATGAGGCATACGGTATGCTTGCCATGTTGCATGATATCCAGCATCAATCAGTAACTTATTGGCCATAACACCTGAACTCATTGGCACTACGTCATCTTGCTCACCATGGTTTTGTAAAATAGGTGTCTGTTTATTAGCAGTGTGACAGTTATCAGGTAATTTATCAGCGGTAGGTAAATAGCACGATAGCGCTAAAATACCGGCTAATTTTTGAGGAAACCTGAGTCCCGTAAATAAACTGACCACACCACCTTGGCTAAAACCGGCAAGTATAATTTTATCAGTTGAAATACCTAAATCAATTTGCTGCTGAATAAGCACATGAATCGCTTTTTCTGATGCTAACACGCCTTCCATATCTGCACGATTATGCAAATCCATACTCTTTATGTCGTACCAAGAACGCATCACATAGCCTTGGTTAATCGTTACGGCCTGCTCTGGTGCATGTGGAAAAATAAAGCGAATACCATGATTTTTTGGTAAATTTAATACAGGAACAATCGGCGCAAAGCCATCGCCTGAATCGCCAAGTCCATGTAGCCAAATAACACATGATGTGGCTGTTGATTTTGGTTCTACCGTAACGCGCGCTAAGGGTTTTATTGACATCTACTTTACTTATCTTAATAAATTGATATTTACTCTATGATAACAGCTTGAGTTAATATTAAAAATCTATATAAAAAGAGTAAATAGACCAAAAATTTAAGACCTATTCACTGTAGGATTTATTTTTTGATGGGATCGCGTTTTAGCTTGTTCCATAAATGCCACATCTTAACTTTTACTTTGTGTCGTTTTCGACACAGTTTAATGCTAAAGTAATTAGTCTGGGTTTTTGTTATTAAATAACAGTTACTTATATCTAGTTTGAAGTTGGCATGTCCTTTGTATTACCTTACTTAATTATTATTTACTAAAATGAAATCATCAGAGTATGGATATCCAACGAGAAAAAAAAATAATACCTTTGTGGCGTAAGTACTGGTATGTACCCGTTGTACTGATGTTAGCTTTTGCAACGTATAAATTAAAAAGTGTGATGGGTGATGCTTCTTTTATTGTTAAACAAAATGAATTAGTGACCGCTGTTGTTGAACAAGGTCGTTTTCAAGTGAATGTTCGCGCAACAGGGGTTTTAAAACCTGTCTATATTCGTTGGGTTTCAGCACAAGTTTCTGGTCGTGTTGAACAAGCCTTTGTAAAAGCAGGCGCTCATGTCATTAAAGGGCAGATGCTGATGCAACTTTCTAACCCTGAATTACACCGTGAATTAGAAAAAGCCCGTTGGGAATTCGAGGCAAAAAAAGCAGAAAATTATGCTGCTTATATTGCGCTTGAATCTCAATTGCTTGACTTAGAAAATTCAGTCGTTGAAGCTGACTATAGTTACCAAATCAGCAAGTTAAAACTTGATGCTGAAACACAATTAATCGCGCAAAAAAATGCCACCGTATCAGCGCTTGATTATCAGCATAGCCAACTGACCGTTAAGCAACAAAATCAATACTGGCTATCACAAAAGCAAAAAGTTGAAAAAATGAAAGCGAGTTTACTTGCCTCTAAAACTGCTCAACAAGCACGATTGGGCTTAGTTGAAAATAACTATCAGCGTATTAAAGATCAAGTCGATGCTTTAGCCGTAAAAGCGACAACTAATGGGGTGGTTCAGCAGGTTTCTCTTGCGTTAGGCGAGCAAGTTCAAGTCGGTGGTAGTGTCGCTTTGATTGCGGATCAACGTTCGTTGTTTGCTGAGCTTCAAGTACAAGAAAATAAAGTGAGTGATATTGCATTAGGTCAAGCCGTTGTTGTTGATACGAGAAGTAATAAAATTTTTGGTAACGTTATTCGCATTGACCCGGCAGTAAATACTGGCATGGTTCAAATTGATGTGCAGCTAAATAGTGAATTACCCAATGATGCCCGACCTGATTTAACGGTAGATGGCTTAATTGAGGTAAGTGATATTGCGGATACACTTTATGTCCAACGTCCGGTATTTGCCCCTCGTTATAGTGATGCAGGTTTATATAAATTGATTAATGATAAAAAATTTGCTCAAAAACAAAAGGTGAAGTTAGGGCAGAGTTCAGTCAACCAAATTCAAATACTTTCTGGTTTAGCCGTTGGAGATGAAATTATTATTTCCGATACAAGGAGTTGGCAAGAGCATCAAGAAGTGATGATTAACTAATCATAATTATTTATGAAGATAAGAGTAACAGACAAATTAAAGGAAATAAAAATGAGCACATTAATCGAATTGAAAGAAATCAGTAAAAGGTTTTTGACTGAAGAAATCGAAACACGCGCTATTGATACGGTTAATTTAACGATTAAAAAGGGTGAGTATATTTCATTAAGTGGACAGTCTGGCTGTGGTAAATCTACATTATTATCACTTTTAGGTTTACTTGATTCTCCAACCCATGGCACTTATGCACTAGATGGTGTTGATGTTTCATCATTATCAAGAGATCAACGAGCAAAAATTCGCAGTGAACAAATTGGTTTTGTCTTTCAGTCATTTAACTTAATTTCTGATTTGACGGTTTTTGAAAATGTGATGCTACCGTTAACGTATCAAAAAGGTTTATCAAAAAGTGAAATAGAGGGCAAAGTACAGCAGGTATTAGAAAAAGTTGAAATGTCTCACCGAAAAGATCATTTCCCATCACAGCTTTCTGGTGGTCAACAACAGCGAGTCGCTGTAGCTCGTGCTTTAGTTAACGACCCCGCAATTATTCTTGCTGATGAACCAACCGGTAATTTAGATTCAAGAAATGCTGAAGCTGTATTAGCCTTGCTTGATAAACTTCATCAAGAAGGATCGACAATATGTATGGTGACACACGACCCTTCTTCTGCAAAAAGAGCAGACCGCTGTTTAGAGATGTTTGATGGCCGTTTAATTGCTGATAATATCAACATAAAAAACAATGCAGGTTCAATACCTGCACCTGCATTAGTGGTAGGTTAGGAGGATACATGTCTACATTTATCGACATCAAATATGCCTTTAGATTACTTTTTAAGTCACCTAAGTTCACTGCGATGACTTTAGCTGTTCTTGTTGGGGGGCTTTCCATCAGCTTATTCACCTTTTCATTTTTGTATTCAACTATGCATAAAGACTTAAACTTACCTAACGGGGAAAGCATGCTGTCGGTTAATGCAGAATTTAATGGTGAATTTCAGTTATGGACTTCCTATGAATTCTTTATGATAAAGGAAAAACAAACAGTACTCAGTGAATTTGGTATTTATGATAAACAAGACTTTAGATTGTCTTTTGAAGATAGTGGAAAGAATGTTTATGGGACTTATGTTGACCAAGGATTTTTTAATTTCAGTGGCACAAAAGCGGTGCTAGGTCGAACACTGCAAGCTGCAGATATAGAAGCAGGTGCTTCTCCCGTTGCCGTTATCAGCACTCAGATTTGGGCGAGTGATTATTCATCTAGCAAAGACATTATTGGTAAGACTATTATTGTGAATGATATTGTTACCGAAATTATTGGTGTTATGCCCCAAGGGTATCTTTTTCCTGGTTCGAGTCATGTTTGGCTGCCGATAGAACAATCACTCATAAAAAAGACAGCGAACAACCCTAATCATGTTCATCTTTACGGTCGTATTAAACCTGATATCAGTAGAGCTAAAGCTGAACAAGCCTTAAGCCAGCAAATTAATACGATTTATCAACAAAATGCTACGCAATACGATTTAGAAAAAGGTGATAAGTCAGTACGTTTCTGGTCATTTCCTTTTGCGCAAATGGGAGGTGAAGGTACGGTGATTTTTACCTTTTTAAATGTGATCGCTGGAATGATCCTATTACTTGCGTGTATTAATGTTGGAAATCTTTTACTTGCTCGGGCTATAGAACGTCAAAAAGAAACCGCGATACGAGCAGCATTAGGCGCATCAAACACTCGTTTAGTGAGTCAGTTAATGTGGGAAGGCGTTATTATTACTTTATTAGGTGGCGTTTTATCGGTTTTACTTGTAGGTGCTGCTTTACATTACACCGATATTATATTGCATTCATGGAATTCCAAAACGCTAGTGTTTTGGTGGCGTTGGGGTATGGACAAAGAAACACTATTAATGGCGGCCGTCTTTACTATAGTGACAATTTTTTTATCCTCATTTTTACCCGCTTGGCGCTCTGCCAATCAAGACATTAATACAACATTACGTGATGGAACTCGTGGCGCACAAGGTAAAAAAGCAGGGCGTTTATCAAGATTCTTAGTCACGACTCAAGTATTTCTTGTCGCGATATTAATGCTTATTGGTTCGATGTCAGGGTATATATCTAATAAACTGGTTAATTTAGAAACGGGAGATGATTACACTAATGTGATGAGAGCTAGGCTCAGCCTACCTGAAAATAAGTATGCAGAACCACAGCAGCAAATTGCTTTTTATCAAAACTTAATGACAGACATCAAAAGTCACCCTCGCGTTGCGGGTGTCGTTATGAACAATTGGCTTGGAAATTTTCTCCTAACACTTGAGGGAATTGATTACACCGATGAAAAAAGTAAGCCATCTGTTGATACGCTAAGTGTGATAGGGAAAACAGATACCATTGGTGTTAACCTGGTTGATGGGCGTTTCTTAAACCATCAAGACAAAAAAGGTAATCGTAACGTCGCTTTGATTAGTCAGTCAATGGCGAGTCGATACTGGCCTGGGGAATCTGTCATTGGTAAAAGCTTTCAACTTAAGATCGATGAAAAAAACGAAAAACTATTTATCGTCGGCGTTGTAACAAATCGCATGAATCCTAAAACCATGCTCGGTAAGCTTGATAGCGCCGATGAAGTTTATACTTCAGGTTTACAATTTATGACGGCTTTTCAAAACTTTTTTTATCTAATAGAAGGCGAATTAATTAATAGTGAAGAAATATTTTATCAAGCCTTGTATAAAATAGATCGAAATATTGCTCTCTTTTATGCGGTTGAACCGGCAGAGAAAAATAGAGGTATGATGCGTGATGTAATGCAATTAACGTCTAATATCACTTTTGGTACAGGCTTCTTTGCCCTAATCTTAGCACTGGTTGGCATTTATGGTTTAACCGCTAATTCGGTGGCACAACGTACTCATGAAGTTGGTATTAGACGCGCAGTGGGTGCTACTGATAAAAGTATTGTGAATATGTTTATGAAACAAGGGGCGAAACAATTAATTAAAGGATTAGGTTTAGCCTTAATCATTTTTGTATTAATTGCCTTTGGTTTTAATAAAATGTCGGAAGGTATATTCCCAACGTATTTATATGTGGTTCTTGCAGTAACGGTAGTTATTGGATTATCTGCTATTGTAATGTTAGCGATATATGCACCAACGCGCAGAGCCGTTAAAATGGAACCAAGCTCAGCTCTTCGTTACGAATAAGACGAAGGAAGAAAAGCTATCGCCCTTAATGTTAGGGCGATAGAGTAATATTAATCAATGGTGTAACTATAATACTGTGAAAAATAATAAAATCTTAATTGCTGATGATGACCTCAATATTATTGCCAGCTTAAAATATATGTTGTCAGAAGAGAATTTTGATATTTTAGCGATGTCCACGCCTGAAGCTGTTTTGGAAAATTTAAAGCGTGAAAATGTAGATCTCGTTTTAATTGACATGAATTTTCAGCAAGATACAACCTCTGGTAGTGAAGGGTTACAGTTAGTTGAGGCTATTCAACAGTTTGACGAAACTCTGCCTATTATTGTTATGACCGGCTGGGCAACTATTGATATTGCCGTTGATGCTATGCGAGCCGGCGCAAAAGATTTCATCCAGAAACCGTGGAACAATGAACGTATGCTAAGCGCTATTAATACGCAATTGAAATTAGCCAGTATCGATAAAAAGCTCAACCGACTCAATCAAGAAAACAAGCTACTCCGCTCACAATCGTTTCCTAAAAATAATGGCATTATTGCGCAATCACCCGCAATGAAAACATTGTTGTCATCGTTAGAAGAGCTCGCAAAAAGTGATATGAGCATTTTACTTACCGGTGACAATGGCACGGGGAAAAGTATGCTTGCTTCTTATGTGCATCAACAGTCATCGCGAGCTGAAAATTCTTTTGTTCCGGTGAATATGGGCGCTATTCCAGAAAGCTTATTTGAAAGTGAAATGTTTGGTCATTTAAAAGGGGCATTTACAGATGCTAAAGAAAACAGGGTTGGCCGTTTTGAAATGGCAGAGCAAGGCACGTTATTTCTGGATGAACTTGCCAATATCCCAATGGCTCAACAAGCTAAGTTATTAAGAGTATTAGAGGAGAAAAAATTTGAAGTGGTCGGAAGTAGTAAATCGCTGAGCGCGGATGTACGTATTATTTCAGCCACCAACTGTGACTTGGCAAAAGCTATTAGTGAACAGCAATTTAGGCAAGATTTATTTTACCGTTTAAATACCATTCAATTACGTATACCTTCATTGCACGAACGTATTGAAGATATTGAGCCTTTAGCCCATTATTTTTTACAACGCTTTAGTGCTAAATATAATATTGTCGCCCCTGAGTTATCATCGGATGCTGTTAATAAGTTACAACAGTATACTTGGCCGGGTAATATTCGTGAGCTAAGCCATCTTATGGAAAAACTGCTTTTTACCTGTAAAAAAACGGTGATAGGTGGACGAGATTTATTACTTGAGAATATTCATCCTTCAGCAAGTGAACTTGATGAGAATAGAGGTGATAAACTCGCTAATCATTCGTCATTATCTTTAGATGAAATAGAAAAAATATCGCTAATCAGCCGTTTGAAACACCATAGAGGTAACGCCACAGAAACGGCCAAATCTTTAGGGTTAAGTCGCAGTGGCTTTTATCGTCGCATGAGTAAACACGGCCTTGACTAATCGACAACGAAAACAAAAAAATGATCATAGCTTGTTAGCTCTTTTTTTGTGCTTGCCTTGTTTGATTATAACCACCGTAGCACTTTATATAGCCAATGTATCTGCTTATTTAATTGCTTTTATACTTATTATTTTGGCGTTAATTGCTGTTTTCATTGTTGTCATTTCTGAGCAACGTTCTCAACAACAAATAAGAACCTTGGCTAATATTCTGGAATCAATGATTGATGGCGATTATAGTTTGCGTGGCCGAGAGCAAGAAAATAAGGCTTTTCAAGAACTACTCACACTCGTTAATAATCTCGCAGACACACTGGCATTAAGTAAAATTGAAGCGAAAGAGAGTCGGCAGTTGCTTGAGCGAATAATGCAACAAATGGATGCAATGGTTTTAGCGGTTGATGAACAAGGTCGGATTGTATTGGCAAATGATTCGGCCCAAAAATTATTACAAATAGATATGTCTCAACATGCTCATTTATTGCTGACAAGCCTAATGATAGGGAAAGTTATTAGTGAAGCACAAAGCGGTATTATTGATTTTGAACAACCCCAGCTTAGTGGTGAACACTTCCTTTTTAAAGAATACTTTTTAAGTGAAGGCAAGCAACATCAACTCTTTTTAATCACCTCAGCACAACGATTGTTATTAGAAAAAGAACGCAAATCTTGGCAAAGTTTATTGCGTGTTTTAAGTCATGAAATGAACAATTCTTTAACACCTATCTCTAGTATTAGCCAATCGATAAGTTCTAAATTACAAGACGGGCAGAAAGCCTTAAATCGAGAGTCTTTATTAACGGGGGTTGATATTATTAACGAACGAGCAAGTTCGCTTAGTTCCTTTATTGCCAGCTATAGTCAGCTTTCTCACTTGCCTGAACCCAATAAAAGTAGATTTGCCCTGCAAGGCTTTATTAGCCATTGTATTGCGCTCTTTAGTGATTGTCGTATTCTATTTCCAGATAATTCTATTGATTTAGAACAGGTAAATATTTACGCAGATAAAGCTCAGCTTGAGCAAGTCTTTATCAATGTCTTTAAAAACGCCAAAGAAGCCATGCAGAGAACTCGTAGCACAGACAAAATTATTGAAGTGTTTTGTCATGTGGATGATAAATATTTTCACATTCACGTCTGTGATTCAGGTAGCGGGATAGCTAACAAAAATAACTTATTTGTCCCTTTTTATACGACAAAACCACAAGGCAGTGGTATTGGCTTAACGTTATGCAAACAAATATTATTTAATCATGATGGACTTTTATCGTTAAAAAACAGAGAAAATGTCGCAGGGGTTGAAGCTGTCATATCGCTTCCTAAAGGTTGATACGATAAATTATCAGTTACACTCGATATATACCAATATTACCGTTTAGATATTTCCAGCAATACTTTGGTTAATATTATAGAGCTTCTGCTTATAGAGCTTTTTTTCATCAAGCTCATAGGTCCACTCTAGTGCTTTAACTAACATAGCTTGGGCCATCTCCATTTTTTGTTGCTTTGTATAAATACGGTATAGCCCCATATAGGCTTGATTTAAATAGGGCGCTTTCTTCAATGCCTTTTTAAAGTGTCTTTCTGCTTGTTTAATATCATTATTTTTTGTTGCGATATAAGCCTGAGTTAACGATTTATAGGGGTTAGGATCGTCTAATTCTTCCATCTTACTTTGCAGAAAACTCACTTCTTCCATTCGCTGTTGAGACTTAAGTAGCATAATATAATTACTTAATAGTGCTATGTTTGGTTTTCCTCGATCTAGACCTATTTTGTAGATTGCTTCTGCCGTTTTTACATCACCAGCCCTTCGGTGAATAACGGCTAATAAATTAATTGTTTCGATATTTTTAGTGTCATATTTATAGGCGGTATTAGCATACATAAAGGATTTCGCTAAATCTTTATCAGCTAAAGCGTCAGCAGCAATATTCTTATAATACATCGCTACAAAGGTATTATAAGAAAACGTTCCTTTTCTGCGATTATTTTTACTTGGGAAGTAATCAATGGCTATACCGGGGGGAGAAAAATAGAAAAAGTTATCATCAGCAACAAAAGAGGGATCATAAATTACTGTTTGTACATGCGAAGAGGATAAAATAACATCTTCTTTTTTAGAATAAATAGGTAAGGTATACACGTTACGATATGAGAAATCCAATCCCAACAGCTTAGCATAAGCAGTGGTTAAAATAGCCAAACTCATACAGTTCCCTTTATTAAGACGCATTGCGGTAGTGGCATTATATGTTGCACCATAATAGGTGAAATTGGCCATGTTCTCGGTAAGTATCTGATAGAGTGCTTTGTGAGGTTCATAGCCCATAGCTACTTTTTTCTCAAAATCTATTTTTACCTTTTTCTGTTGGTCTTGCGTTAGGTAAAACAGTTCTTGCTCATTTAATGGTGCTATTTTTGTTTGTTCAAATAAATTGTAATTAATAGGAATATTGATGTGTTGTTTAAGATCAGATTTTGAGCCATCTATAGACGTAGTTGAACAGGCTGAAAAAACAAAAGATAATATCAAAAGTAAAATTATTCTTATGCGATGCATTTGTCATCCTTAACATTCGGGTATATTTTCTATCTCGTCTTACCACGGGATAACTTAACTACGAAAAACTCTGTACTTAAATTAACAGAATAATAACTTATAATAAAGTGTTGTTGAAAATTAATCATTACACGTCACTTTTAACCGTTCCACTTAACTACACGCTTTGCTTAATCGATGCTAATTATAAGTTGGGTGTAGTAGATGCCTAATCATTTACATCACTGCATAAAGATTAAAGTTAGCGAGCGTTTTTTTTCGCAGATTAAATCAACAAAACACTCCCCATTTGCTATAATCGGTATTATCAATTGCAATGCCTTAATTAAACCGCGTAAATTTCGCGATTTTTTTTACATTATTTCTAGTCGGTTCTTAAATGTATGACTAGTCATAGTTCCTTATACTGGAGTTTATATAGTTTCATGAGAAAGTTGTTATCGTCACCTGTTAAAATGCCCCTGTCTGATGCTGAAAATCAGGTTTATCAAAATGCCCTTAAATATATCACGCCGCTGAGCTTAAATTTAATGGCGGTTAAAGTGACACATCGTCCAGAAGATTTTCTAGGTTGGTGTGGTGAGTTAAACCGTCTTTGTCGTGAAGAACTTAATAAGGATCTTTTAGAAGATGAGCAACTTTTACCGCTTAAAAAACTACAAGATATTCTTGAAGCTGGGATAACGCTTAGCCAGTTTAAAATGGCTAGAATTGCTCCTTGGACAATATTTGCTGATTTTATTGAACAGCAAACTAGTATACATGCCCTAGACGAGCGTTTACGTTTGCTTAACTATCTTGACGAAATTCGTCAACAACCTTTAGCAGACTTAATTGTTGAAGACCGCCTCGCTTTTTCTGGTAAGCACACTACTCAGCACGACTACAGTATTTATAATTTTGATGTTGAATGGTTTGCTGGTACTAAAGGCGCCAAGGTTTTTCATACCTTACTTGAGCAATCACCAGAAAAATTTGATGCTGCATTAGCGCATATCCCTTTAACAGGTGATGTAAATCATGCTGATTATCAACGGTTTGTTAGTGACTTCCAACAAATCTTTAAAGAATATACACAGGTTAAATCTCAAGGTGAAAAAGCACCGTTAGCGGCTGCTACACGCTTGTTAGCAATGCGCCGACCGGATCAATTTATTGCATTAAACAATAATAAAATTGATATTCTTTGCCAAGGTTTATCAATTGCTAAACTAAAAAATACTGATTTTTCTTCATACTGGCATGACATGATCGGTACTATGCGTACTTTTGCATGGTGGCATCAAGCACAACCAGAAATTGTTGAAGAAACTTGTGTTGCAAGTGATAGCGAAGCAAGTGAATCAGACAATAACGAAAGCGAAACGCCAGAGAGTAAAAGTAAACGTGAGCAGACGTTATGGAAAAATCGTGCTGTACTCATCGATTTATTTTTATTTGCTGATGCTGACTTAGCGCCAAACTCAAACTATATTCGTTTGCGCGATAAAATGCTTAACAAAGCGAAAACTAAGTCAAAAGCTGTACCTAAAAAACGTAGCAAAGAGTCAGCTGAAATTTTGGTAGATAAAGCGCTTACTTCAGAAGATCTACCAACCTACCTATTGGGTAAACGTGACTCAATTATTATTCAGGTAAAGAATGGTAAAAGTGTTGAACAAGCTATAGGTTTAATGCGCGCCATTTTTGGCTAAAGGTAATAGCGGGTCAACACTTTTTATCGACCGTTGTTAATTATTAAATATAAAACCAGAGGCTGCAAAGCCACTGGTTTTTTTATGTTCAGGATGAACGGTATGTCGTGATGCCATGGATGGCAAGGAACGACGATGTTCAGGATGGCCTTTCTCAGACATCCTGTCTTTCAAGGCATTAGTGCATCCTTGCACGTCAACGGTATGTCGTAATGCTGTGACTTCAGGGATGCAGGAAGTAGAGTAACGCAGGTGCAGTTACCGAGATGGCAAGGAACGACGATGTTCAGGATGGCCTTTCTCAGACATCCTGTCTTTCAAGGCATTAGTGCATCCTTGCACGTCAACGGTATGTCGTGATGATGTGATTTCAGGGATGTAGTAAGTAGAGTAACGCAGGAGCAGTTACCTAGATGGCAAGGAACTTTTTTAGAAAAACATAAATACCTACCTTCTTTTAGGCATAAAAAAACACGAGGATGACATAATCATACTCGTGTTTATTTAGTCTATGGACAGTCTATCTATTATTTTTTATAAGTAGAAGCAATGTTATCCATGCGTTCATTAGCATTATCAACAGATGATTTAACATCTTCTATTGTTGCTTTAGTCATTTTTTGCTGGCTTTTTACGTCAGCAACATCATCAGTTAAGGCATTAACTTTATTTGTTAGTGTATCAACTTTTTGGTTTAGGCTACTTACACTTGCTTCTAAAGCGTCGGTGTTAGCACAACCTGTTACTGTCATTACCAGTGCTACTAGAGCAATATTTCTGATTAACATAGTGTTCTCCCTTTATTATCACGCTTGTAGAGTATTATGGCACAAAATTATATACAAAAATCTAAAATTGTAACTTATCTCTCTTTATAGAAAATTTGTTTACTATTTACTTAGCTGATTTGTGAATAACTTCTTCAATCTTACTGACTAATAAATCAATTTTTATTTCGAGTTGTTTATTATGATCTAATATTTCTTTATTTTGTCTGCGTAATTCTCTATTTTTAACATTAGTGTTAGAAAAACCAAAAAAACGATTAATAAATTGTGCGCCAATAAAACTCATTAAGCCTACACCAATATAAAACATGCACATAACAACGACTCGACCCGAGGTTGTTACTGGGTAATAATCACCAAAACCTATAGTGCTAGAGCTCATTTGAAGCGCCCAAAAGGCATCGTTATAGGTTTTAATATTTGCTGTTGGAGCGGGCAATTCAAAATGCAGTAAAAGCTGTGCAGCCCCTGCCATGATCAAATACAAGGTGAAAATAGTTAAGATCAAAATATATCGAGATTTGTAATTCTTAATACCAAATTCATCGATAGTGTAATGTTTAAGTCTATGGGTAATCATCATAATTTTTATAAATTCGCTGTTGTGCAATAGCGCTTACTATTCACTGTATTGTGTAACGTGTAAAATTAAATCATCCATTAATTTACGCTTTATTTCAAGTTGTTGTTCTGGAGATAGATTATATTTTAACGCTAATATTTTGTAATCATCGTGTCCTAAGCTTACCGTTAAACGAGGTCGCTTAGGTCTTTTATTTGTTGGCAGACCTAAAATATCACGAATTTGATCAGATGGGCTCAAGCCAGCATGTAGTGCTTGAGTACGGATCGCTAATTGAATTTTTTCATCCATATCAAAAGCCACTTGCACAGCTTTGACTGCTTGTATTGAAGATTGCCATTTCTCAGGTAATATTCTGCTCACAATTTAGCTCCCTGGGAAAATATCAATAATATCAGAAGTTGGACGATATAATGTGATAAATAGGTCGGTTTCACCATCTTGCCATACTTCAATATCAATACCGCGTGATTGTTCTTCATCAAGTAAGCTATAAAGTTCAAATTGCTCACCGGCTTCATTGCCTTCATATGCACTTAAGCTTTCTGTGCGATTATCTTTACGATGAAAGTAACCTACTTTTGCAAAAACGCGTTGCTGGTATTGTGAACTACTCCAGCCTGAAGTTAATGATGAATCAGACTTTCTCTCTAGAAATGCTTGTCCCGGATCATCAAATATTGTTGCAAACTCATCTAGATCAAAGAGAGATTCGATATCTTCATGCTGAATTTTAAGGGCAAATTTAAGGTAAGTTTGATCGTCTTTTTCGATGGTTAAGTAAAGTTCAAGGTTGTTTTCACCCTGCAATACCCATTCAGTCTCTGTCTTACTCTCAAACTCGTAACAGTTGATAGCTGAAACTTGAAACTGTTGTGTTCGTAACGATTCAGGTAACGCGAAACTATCGGTAAGTACGATAATATCTTTAATCTTTAACTCTTCAGCTGAGTTAACTTGGCGTTCGTCTTCTTTCTTATTAAATAGTCGTTTTAGAAAGCTCATATTCAGATCCCAAAAATCCGCCTAGTTGTTGGGAGGATAACAGCTAGGCGGTTAAAACGGTGCTAGTAAGCCAATAATGGCTCACTAGCGGGCACATATTACTTTTGTTTCGCTTTTAAACGGTCTAATACTGAGTTTGCACTATTATCCGTACCACCAATACCAGCTTGCTTAAGTTGCGCAGCTAATGAATTATCTGAATTTTCAGACTCAAGGACTTCTGCAGCCTTCATTTGATCATCAAATTTTTGTTGCTTTGCTTTAATGCGCTCTAAAGAATCTTTAGCATTTAATAACTTAGAGTTGCTTGATGAAAAGTTATCAGTGATTGCCGATGTTGCTTTTTGTACACTTTCAGTGGTTTTAACCATCGAAAGTTGACGTTTATATTCACCAACCTGACGTTCACTCTTTTTCACTAATTCTTTTAAGCGATTGGCACTACCTGAAAAGCTATCAAGCGCTTGCTGCTGTGATGCGAGATCATTTTCTAAGGTAGAAATTTTTTCAGCTACAGCCAACGCTAATGTTTCATCACCTTTTTCTAAGGCTTGAACGGCATAACCTTCATGTTCAACCACTTCACGTTTTAAGCGGTCAACTTCACGGCTTGATGACATTTGTTGAGCCATGACACCGGTAAGGTCGCGTTTAGCTTTTGTTAAGTGATTTTCTGAATCACGAATTTCTTGTTCAAAAATACGGGTAGCATTTGAATCAACAATTGATTCTCCAACTTCTGAAGCGCCACCTCGAATTGCGGTCATTATCTTTTTAAAAATACTCATAGTTTTTTCCTTAGGGTGGTTAATTAAATTAGGTACTCGCCCATGTCATCTATAATCTCCATTGCGTTATTATTTAAAACGCCTAACTCATGCTCGATGTCATGAAATGATGAATTAATAGAAAGGGCACCAAAGATGACGTATTTCTCACCAATTTTTGAAAATGATGATAATGGCATCGGTATATTCATTTCTAACATACTAACGTGCATATCTTGGAGGCAATCGGGTTTAACTTCTTCTTCGCCCCATAAGTAGGTAATACACAGTATTTGGTCATCGGTTACAGAAACAAAAATAGGTAATTCTTCACGGTCGATAACAGTGATCTGTAAAACGTCAACTTCGCCTGAAATAGGCTGGCAATCGAAAACCATTCCGGTTTCAGAGTTGTCTGCTAAGCTATTTAAGTGATCAGCAATTTTATGAATGTTCATGTGATTCCTTAGTCTGTTTTTCTTCGTTAATAAATCTAAAAGTTAATATCTCTCAGACATATTATGTCGTTGAGGTAAATTTAGCAGTTTGACATAATATGTCAAGCGTCAATTTGCATTATTTTCTATTTCTTTATCATTCTTGTAAATATGCGTTGTTTAAACCTTGTTGATCTCGCCATGCCTTTTGGTGTAATTGATAAATACTATGGCTACCTAAATAATTAATAGGTACATCAGCTTGGTTTGTATAAAAGCTTTTTGAAAACTCAAAAGAATTAATAATCATCGGTAAGCTTAACCAGTGATGTTCAATAGGTAGACTTTCTAGAGACTTCAAACGATTAAGTGGGCTAGCTCCGCGTTTTGAGGCTATTGTCCAGCCCCATTCACCAAAGCTTGGCACGTTATCATGATATTGCTCAACATGAGCGAATTTTGCAGCGCGTACGGTTTTTCCAATAGCAATAAAAGCGTCTTTGGCGTGATAAGGACTCGCTGATTGTATGCCGATCAAGCCGTCACCCGCGAGTAACTGTTGTAAACGTGCATAAAAATTCACCGAGTAAAGTTTATTTAAATCTGGATGGCTAGGATCAGGCAAGTCAACAATGATGCTATCGAAAGTTTTTTGTTGTTTTAATAACTGATCAATCGCTAAAAAAGCATCTTCATTGAGAATAGTGACACGGGGATCTTGTAAGCTTTTTTGTGTTAATAGGTTAAGTTGAGCGGCTAACGCTGGTTTTAATTTTTCAGCAGGATTTATGAATATCTGCATTAATTCGGCATCTAAATCAATTAATGTCACTTTTTTGGGTGACCATTTCAGGACATCACGTAATGCTAATCCGTCGCCACCACCAATAATTAATATATTATCGTGTCTTGCTGAACCGGCCATAACCGGATTAACTAAATAACTGTGATAAATATATTCATCGGAAGATGAAAACTGTAAACGGCCATTAAGATAAAAATTTATCACACTCGGCTGTTCAGTGCCCATATGGCGTTGAGTAAAGGTAAGTTGCTGATAGCGAGTTTTATCTGTGTAAACAACGCTATCTAAATAGAGTAGGTTGCTCATTTGGTTTAGCCAGCTATTACCCGAGTGATAAATAATACCAATGGCAAGGAGTAAAATAATATGAAGTGTTACTAAGGTTTTTCGCCAGGTCAGTTTTTCCCAAAAATGAAAGATGAAAACGCCACCCACAATAAGATTTAACGCGGCAGTTAACGCACTGGCTTTGCTAATATCAATAGATAAGAGAAAAATAACCCATACTGCAGCGCCGATTCCAGCCCCCACATAGTCAGCACCATAAATAGTCCCTAAATTATTTTTTAAATGTTTTTGGTGGATCGATTCTCTAATGCGTGCAATTAAAGGGATTTCCATACCAATGAAAAATCCTAATATAAAGCCAAAAAAATAGGGGCTATTAAAAGCGATCTGCGAAAGTTGTTTAAAAAAACCACCTTGGGGAAGCGAGTCGGGGGGTAAATTAAAGGTGTCTGCTAATACTTGTGGGAATGTTTGAGTTAACGCTATTAACCCACCAATAATCAAAATTGAACTGCAACCTAAAAAAGCAATAATCAGTTCTAGCCAGACAAAACCTTTGAATGCACAATTAATGCCTCGTGCGGCAAAAGCACCTATCCCCATGGCAACGATCATCAAACCAATCATTGCATAAATCGTGCTCTCCATAGCGCCTAGAACACGTCCAGCATAATGAGATAAAAGGTATTCATAAATTAAGCCACAACCAGCTAAAACAGCCATGGTTAGAATAAGTAGTGTGTCGTTCCAAAATAATTGTTTTTTATTCATATTAATATAATTTCTCGCTCTTTCACTTTTTTGTGATCGCGGCTTAACGTTTACGTGCTGGGGGGCACTAATGACTTGAAAAACAGGATGTATGAGCAGGGCCACCCTGAACATTGTCGTTCTTTGCCATCTTGGTAACTGCTCCTGCGTTACTCTACTTCCTTCATCCCTGAAGTCACAGCATTACGACATACCGTTGACGTGCAAAGATGCACTAATGCCTTGAAAGACAGGATGTCTGAGAAAGGCCATCCTGAACATCGTCGTTCTTTGCCATCCATGGCATTACGACATACCGTTCATCCTGAACATAAAAAAGCTTTAAGAGCTTATGCTCTTAAAGCTTTTTAGTTATTGAATAAATGAAGATTAAGCCATTAAGGCCGTAAGAATAAGCGCAATTGAAATACTGGTTGCCATTTCAACACAAGCAACACCAATGTTTTGCTGTTGATCAACTTCTTCAACCAAGTTGATACCCCAAAGGACGATACGTTTGGCAATAGCCGTTAAAACAGCCACGAGTAATGTCATTACAATTGCAAATACAAACCAAGAGATTAAATTCGTGAATAAGGTATCAGGTGAGTACGTGAGAAAATGACTCGCTGCAGTGACGGCTAAAGCGGTACTTATTAACTGACCCGCATAGCGAATGGCAATGGCAGTTTGTCCTTTTGAGAAAGCTTCTTGTAAGCAATTACCTTGATTATTTTTGGCATACTGGCGTTCTTTTAAACGAGTAACCAATAATAAGATAGCTTGAGAAATAATAAAACCGGCAATAATAGCAATAAATGTATCTACATCTAAACCATGTACCCACAATAAAACGGCGCGGATAATAATCGCGGTAGCAATTGCGCCTGCGGCATCAACTATACCAATGGTTAAGTTTTGTTTTAAAATTTCTTCAGTTTTATTGATATGTTGTAGTGATAACTTGTCATGTATAACACGGCCAATTTTTATCAATATTAAGCCTAATGTCCCATAAGCCAACATGCCAACAAATTCCATCCAATAGCTTGGCGCATTTTCACCACTTATTGCGCCCGTAAGAACAATACCTAAAGCGGCGACACTACCCGCGACACTTATACCAAAAGCAAAGTTGTCTTTTTGGGCGAGTTCTTGCGTTGAGTTAACTTTAGCGGATAAGCCTGAAATAAAGCGCATGGCGCCCAGTAAAACAATCGCGATGGTAATATCAATAACTAAGTAAATTAATAGATCTTGATTTAAGGCTGTAATTTCAAAAAATTTATTCATGTTAATTCCTATATCCTACCCGTTATTTACCGCGTCTAAAACTGCGAGATGTCGTGCTTTTGCTGTTTCTAAAGCTTGAGTTTTTTGAGTAGCTAGATTTTTTTGCATATGAACTTTTGTTGATACTATTTGTGCTAAAACGCTTGGCACTTGTTTGTGCGGTGCTACTTTGTCTGGAAAGGCTAGATGAGCCCGTTCTACTTTTACTGTAAGTGCTATTGTATTTTTGTCCGCGACTTTGGAATGACTTCTTCGTACGCGTATCTAAATTATTCTGTTTTTTCAACTGGCTTGGCGAACTATACCGAGTGCGACCATAATCATTATAATAGCTGTAGTTCCTTGACCGTCCCCAATCATTATACGAAGTACGACGAGAGCCAAATACATCGCCCATCATGGAATACATGCCATACCATGCCCAAAAAGACATACCATTACTGCCTTGCGTCCAACTACCGTAACTTGGGTTACCAATTAGTTGTTCACCTGTACCGAAATCTTGAGCGTTATTGGCTTGTTTGCTTTGTGCTTTAGATAATGAATTGACTCGTGGTAAGACACCATCAGACATATCAGCAAGTACATTCAGGGGGTCGCTTAAAGCATCTGAATAAAGTATCGGATCGGCGGCAAGATAGATATTAACCAGTTCATTGAATATATCTTCTTTACGGGCAAACATATTGGGTTGATTTTTAACGGTTGTTAATCGGTCGAGTAACGACAAATACATCGGACCTTTTGTCGTTGCATCTTTGTCAAATTGATCAATTAATTGTGTAAGATGAGGTTTTTGCTGTTTCAGTTTTTCAGCGTATTGATGGATTAAACTGGCATTACGTACCTGACCACCGGTTAAAGCGTCGGCTAATTGTTGAATGCGAAGTTCAGTGATCGGCGTTTGTTGATTAATTTTTTCTTCAAAGGGATCAGAGCAACCGACTAAGAAAATAACCAAGCTTAAAAAAGCGTATTTGATGTGCTGCATTCCTGCCATAGTGTCCTCAAAAATGCTATAATAAATATATACTCAGGTGGTTTGAGTACGAATTTGTTATGTATATCCGTTGCCTTTTTCAATTTGCTAAAACCTGCGTCTTGAATTGGTAAGAGTATATAATAACCCGATATTAATAGCATTAAAGACATAATATGTCTATTGATTCGTGATTTCATTTTATATTATTTCTCCTTATCTTTTACATCGTCAATAAAGTGGCCATTAAATGAATAAATCAACTAACTTGTCAGCGCTCCTTTCTCTTCAAAAGCAAAAAAGTACTCAATTATTTAATCAGCAATACCCTGATGCAACTGCACATTTGTCTGAGCAGCAATTAGCAGATTTTCAACACGCTTTAATGGCTAGCGATTTTATTTTAAACAGTACATTGCAGTGTCCGGAAATTGTGGTGTCATTATTTTCAAGTGAGCGGGTGTACCAAACTGATTGTCCAAATTATCAACAAATGCTTGCTAAGCTAATAACGCCTTGTGAAAGTGAAGATCAGTTACATAAGGTCTTAAGACAGTTTCGTCTGCAAGAAATGGTGAATATCGCGGTTGCTGATTTACTTTTTGAACTTGAGTTAACCTTGTCGTTAGAGCGTTTATCTGAACTTGCTGACCAGCTTATTTTAGCGGCGTTAAATTGGTTAACGTTATTCTGCCAAGACAAATGGGGAATACCGACCAGTCAAAGTGGAGAGGTTCAACAACTACTTGTATACGGCATGGGTAAACTTGGGGGGCGCGAGTTAAATTTTTCGTCTGATATCGACCTTATTTTCACTTATCCTGAAATGGGCGAAACGCAAGGTGCTAGGCGAAGTCTTGATAATCAACAATTTTTTATCCGTTTAGGCCAAAAATTAATAACGGCTTTGCATCAAAAAACAGCTGATGGCTTTGTTTATCGGGTTGATATGCGATTACGTCCATTTGGTGAAAGTGGTCCACTCGTTTTAACTTTTAATGCGATGGAATCTTATTATCAAGAGCAAGGGCGTGATTGGGAGCGTTATGCCATGCTTAAGGCACGTCTCATTGGGCAAGGAATATATCATGATCAACTTTCTACCTTACTGCGTCCTTTTGTCTATCGTCGCTATATTGATTTTAGCGTAATAGATAGCTTACGACGTATGAAAATGATGATTGCCCAAGAAGTACGTCGTAAGCAGTTAAAAAATAATATAAAGCTAGGTGCTGGTGGTATTCGAGAAGTTGAATTTATAGTACAAGTTTTTCAACTGATCCGTGGTGGACGTATAAAAGAATTGCAACACCGACGTTTATTAACTGTGCTGCCTATTTTAGTTGAGAAAAAAGAAATTACCACTGAGAATGAAGCGGTACTCACCAATGCCTATTGTTTTTTGCGGCGAGTAGAGAATATTATTCAAGCGCTAAATGATCAACAAACACAGACGTTACCTGATAACGATCTTGACCAAGCACGCTTAATATGGGCACTTCGTCATGATAAATGTGAAACGTGGTTAGCTTTCCTTGAATATTTAGCACTGCAAATGAATGGCGTTCATCTTGAGTTTTGTGCACTTATTGGTGAAGAAAGCCCAAATCATCAAGCGAAAGATCAACATTGGACTGCTTTGTGGGACAGCCAATGGTCAGATGAAGAAAGTATTGCTTGGATAGAACAAGTTAGTGTTTTTGTTGATGCTAAGAAAATTTGGGGGCTGCTTGTTGAATTTAGAGCAGATATGGAAAAACGCAGTATTGGTCATCGAGGGCGTGCTGTACTCGACAAATTAGTACCTGTTCTAATGTGGCACATACAACAAGAATATAGCGAGCATTTCACACTAGAACGTGTGCTCATCATCTTTAATAAAATTTCAACGCGTACCGCTTATATTGAATTATTGTTTGAAAATGAAGGGGCGTTAAAGCACCTAATTAAGTTGTGTCATCAAAGTAGCTGGATAGCAGAGCATATTGCTAAATACCCGATATTATTAGATGAATTAATTGATCCGAAATTATTAAATAATCCTCCTGAACTTAGCAGTTACTCCGCTGATTTACGACAAGCCATGCTGCGAATACCCGAAGATGATCAAGAAGCGCAAATGGACAGATTACGTCAATTCAAACAAGCACAACACTTACGTATTGCTACCGGAGATATTTGTGGAATACTACCTGTAACTAAGGTTAGCGACCATTTAACGGCACTTGCCGAAGCTATTATTGAAGAAGTTATACATTTGGCTTGGCAACAAATATCACAACGTTTTGGCGTGCCAGCATCAACGGTTGGTCAAGACCATAGAGGTTTTTCTGCGATTGGTTATGGCAAAATGGGCGGAATAGAATTAGGTTATAGTTCAGACTTAGATTTGGTTTTTCTGCACAATAGCCAAAGTAATGAAGAGACAAATGGTTTAAAGCAAATACCCGCTGCGCAATTTTATATGAAACTCGCACAACGTATCATGCATATTTTTAACACGCGTATGGCGAGTGGTATTTTATATGAGTTAGACATGCGACTCCGCCCATCAGGAAACTCTGGCTTATTGGTTATACATATTGATACCTTTGCACAATACCAACGAGATGATGCATGGACATGGGAGCACCAAGCTTTAGTAAGGGCTCGAACTGTTTTTGGCTATCCTGAGTTAGCAAACAAGTTTACAACCATAAGGAAAGAGATCCTGACTCGTGTACGTGAACGGGCAAGTGTCAGTACTGACGTGTTAAAAATGCGAAAGAAAATGCGTACCCATTTAGACAAGTCAACATCTGATAACACTGATATTAAACAAGGACAAGGTGGATTAGTTGATATTGAGTTTTTAGTGCAGTTTCTGGTACTTAGTGAAAGCTCGAAATACCCTGATTTATGTAAGTATTCTGATAATTTTCATTTGCTTAAAGCACTTCAGCACTTCGGTGTTATTAGTATCGAGCAGCAAAAGCAGTTAACGATCAGTTATTGCACTTTACGTGATTATGGTCATCACGCCACATTGAAAAATGAGCAACAATTATTAACCAAGGTGGATTTCCAGGATATCGCTGAAAATGTCAACGGTATTTGCCAATCCTTATATGAAAAACCTTGCTAAATAATGACAGGGTAATCATTGATTAAGGGAGTGCTTATCTTCGTTGAGCGTTTACTGGGAGTAAAATGCACTCTTCATCAAGGTAAGGTATATTCAAATCAATCAGTACGAGTGCGCGCTGTTGATGACAAAAATAAACGTTAATACCTTCTGGAAAGTGTCCTTCAACAGCTTTACCTACTTGATATGCTGTTTGGACGATTTCTTTATTGATGCGAAAAGGGTCTTTAACTAAAAAGTCTCTATTTAGCCACCAAATCACTTCTAAGCCTTGATCGTTTGCGTATTCCGATAGTTTTTGAAACAGCGTTTCACCCAAACGAAAAGGGTGATTTTCATTGGTACCACGCCAGTTTTTTCGTAATGGGCGAGTGACCATGCGACGTGCTTCCAGTAGTTTGACAATATCGCCTTTTGGAGGTTCTAAGTAAACGATGTTATTACGGATCTTCGGACCTGAACTGCCATCATCGCCATGTAAATTAGCGTAAAAACGAGATAAGCCATCAGCGGCTGCATTCTTACTTTTTTTTATTGGACGAGGAATCTCTTTTGTTATTGTTGCTTTATCTGAAGGGTCAATGACAGTGACTTGTTCTGTTACTGTACTTTCTTCATTTAAAGTAGAGAAAAGCTCTTCTTGGTTGTCAAATAATAGAAAAGCTAAAACAATTAAGATTGAGCCCAAAATAATGTTACGTAACCAAAAATTCATAGAGTACTTTCTTTCTTATGAGGCCACATGGAAAATTCCAGTATGGTGTAAATACAATAAGTATATACCATACTGAAAAGTTGTTATTTATACAATGTTGATGATTTTTAGTCTGAGATTATTTATACAGAGAGGGATCATCTTCATGAGGTCTGGTTTTAAATCGTCGGTGTAACCACATATATTGCTCAGGTTTGTACAATATCGCTTTTTCTAGCTCTTGATTGATACGAATAACGTCAGCTTCATCATCGCCAGTAGGGAAATTTTCCATCATCGGCTTAATTTCGAGAGTGTAACCACTGCCATCATCATTTCTCGTTGGAATGAACATGTGATTTTGAACGTTCTTTTGGCGAGCAAAAATGAGTGTCCCCGTGGTAGTGGCAGCATCAGGAACCGCAAAAAATGGCACAAATAAACTCCGGCGTCGTCCGTAATCTTGATCGGGTAAATAAACACAGACTTCCTTATCACGAAGTGCTTTCATTAATCCTTTAACGTCACGTTTACCTAACATGTACTTATTAGAGCGACCTCGTCCTCTAAACTGAAAAAACTCCATCAGTTGATTGTTGTGAGGTCGGTAAAAAACAACCATAGGGTGTCCAGTGCCAATACCCCGGCAATTAATTTCTACACTTAAATAATGCATTGTTAATAATAAAACACCTTTGCCTTGTTGGTGCGCTTTTTCTAAATGCTCAAGGCCGACTACTTTTGTTTTTCTTTTAACTCGCCAATCTGGCCACCACCAGCCCATTCCTGTTTCAAACAAGGCGATACCGGTATTTTCAAAATTTTTCTTTAAAATGAGTGTGCGTTCTTGCTGCGACATTTCAGGAAAGCAGAGTTCTAAATTTTTCATCGCCACTCTTTTTCGGCTTGAGCCTATTTTATACAGCAAACGCCCTAGGATCCTTCCTAACATCAGTTGTAATTTATACGGTAACCATGAAATGGTATAGAGAATGATTACGCCAAACCAAGTTAGCCAATACTTGGGTAAGAGAAAGGATATTTTAAAATCAGGTTGCAAAACTTTATTTTTACTCACGGGATGATGTCAACTCATTGAAATTCATGTGATACACTATTAAGCATTATATCTGTATATCCGTAAAGAGTTAAGAGGCATAGGATGAAAGTAGAGATTCCCGCTTTTGAGCAAGCAAGTGTATTGGTTGTTGGCGATATTATGTTAGATCGATATTGGTATGGGCCCACGCAGCGTATTTCGCCAGAAGCCCCTGTTCCTGTCGTTAAAATTAACCAAGATGAACATCGTCCTGGTGGGGCTGCAAATGTTGCATTAAATATCGCTTCTATCGGTGGACGCGTTACTCTTATTGGGATAACGGGCAAAGATGAAGCCGCACAGCACTTACAAAAAAAATTATCAGCATTAAATATTCACTGTGAATTTGATCAACAAGCTAATATTCCTACCATTACCAAGTTACGTGTGATGAGTCGTAATCAGCAATTAATTCGTTTAGATTTTGAAGAGTCACTTAGTGATGTTGATAAAACATTGCTGGAAGAAAAAGTGGCTACCCAGCTGGTAAATCATGATCTACTTTTGTTGTCAGATTACAGTAAGGGCACACTATCTGAAGTACAGAATTTAATTGCTATAGCAAAAAAACAAGGGAAAGCGGTTTTAGTCGATCCTAAAGGAACTGATTTTGAACGTTACCGCGGTGCTACACTATTAACGCCAAATTTATCAGAGTTTGAAGCGGTAGTGGGTGAGTGTAAAACAGAAAATGATATTGTCAGTAAAGGTCAGGCATTATTAGTGCAACTTGATTTAGACGCAATGTTAGTGACGCGCAGCGAACAGGGGATGACCTTACTTCGCCGTGACCATGACGAATTCCATTTACCGACCCGAGCACGTGAAGTTTATGATGTAACTGGCGCTGGCGATACCGTTATTGCAACGCTTGCTTTAGCTATTGCAGCAAAGGCTGAATATACCCAAGCCAGTGCTTTAGCCAATATTGCCGCCGGTATTGTTGTAGGTAAACTGGGTACATCAACGGTAAGTGAAGCAGAATTACTCGCTGAAATATCAGCAGGGCAAGAAAGTGGCTTTGGTGTTGTCACCGAAGAGCAATTAAAAATTGCCGTTAAATTAGCAAAAGCTCGTGGTGAAAACATTGTTATGACTAACGGTTGTTTTGATATTTTACATGCGGGTCATGTCTCATATTTAACCCATGCAGGTACCTTAGGTACACGTTTAATTGTTGCGGTTAACGATGATGCTTCAGTAAAAAGGCTCAAAGGTAGTGGCCGACCAGTAAACCCTACCGATAGACGTATGGCGGTGTTAGCTGGGTTAGGCGCTGTTGATTGGGTAGTGAGTTTTTCTGAAGATACTCCACAACGAATTATTAGCAATATTCTGCCTGATATTTTGGTTAAAGGTGGCGATTATAAAGTTGAAGACATTGCTGGTGGTAAAGAAGTGATGGCCAATGGTGGTGACGTAAAAGTACTTAACTTCGAAGAAGGTATTTCAACGACTGATATTATTAATTCTATTCGGTTGAAGTAGTCCATTTATTTTAGCGATATTTTTAACTCGATTAATACTGAAGTAATAAAGCGAATCAATGAAAAAGCAGCTATATTAGCTGCTTTTTTCTTTAAATACATCAGTAACCTAAAGCGTATTAGCTCTCTAAGTAATCTGTCGCTTTAACATTGAATTCAGCCAGTAAGTCATTAATCAAACGATTAATTTCTCCAGCCATTAAAGCAAAGTCAGCATCAAGTTTTGCTATAACGTCATCACTATCAATATCGTCATTTTGTTCTTGAAGGACATCAAAGAACTTTAAACGTTTAATGGCTAAATCGTCACAAAGAATAAACGACATGGCTTCATCCCATTCAAGTGCTAATTTTACAACATATTTATCAGCGTCTAAGTGAGTTTTAATTTCGTCACTATCAAGATCTTGATTTTTAACACGAACCACTGCGCCATCATCACCTAAGGCATGAAACTCTGCTTCCATACCTAAAGTAAAGTTGTCGCCAATATTTTTCTCGTTTAGCCAGTCTGTCATTAATTCATCAGGCGCTTTTTCTGGCGAAACACTGGTAACCGGTAACGTACCAATAACTTTGCGTAAAAGTGCTAATAAATCTTCAGCTTTACCACGACTCCCTGAATTTACAACAATCAGGTTATGCTCGGCATTAATATAAGCATGCGTGTCGGTGACACGAGAAAATGCACGTGGCAGTAATTCAAAGATGATATCTTCTTTAAACTGTTCTCTTTCTTTTTTGGTTGCACTACGCGCTTGTTCAACCTCAAGTTGAGCAACTTTTGCCTCAATCATATCTTTAACAACAGGCGCTGGAAGTATTTTTTCTTCTTTTCTTGCGCAAACTAAAAGGTTGCCATTAGCTGAATGAACCGTTGAATGTCCATGCTTACCTAAAGCGTTTACCCAACCAAAGTGTGACTGCTCTGTTGACCCACAAGGCGTGAATAAATGTTCAGCTAAGTGTTTTTCTAATTGATCTTCTGATAATTCAAAAGGGCGAGTAAATGTGAAAAAATATAGGTTTTTGAACCACATAGAAGCTTCCTGCGCCGTTGGAACACGAAGTGTGCCGGCTGATAAATTTTAAAAGAGCAATATAGTAACTTAAATATGAGTTATAAGCACTCATACTCGTGGGAATTAAGAGGCTTATAGATAAGGCATTGATAGGATAGAGTGGTTATGCGGTGAAACTTCTACTGAGTTGCCCACATGAACAACTTTTATCTAGACCTTTTGATTTTAACCTCGATAAGCGCATTTTCAAACTCATGACATTATAAAATCAATGGCTAGGTTAAATGATCTTACTTGCTCTGAGTTCGTGATGAAGCTTTCAGTGGTTCAACAAATATTTTTAATAGGTAACATTAGTACAGTCTTAAATTTAAGATATTTATATGAAAGCTACTTTAACGCATATCATTAAATTCAATATCATAGCTAAGACCTTGTCCTGTGTTAGACGTTGCGACTATTGTGCCATTTAACGTGTCGGTGACTAGTTCATTAATAATATGAGTACCTAAACCTGTGCCACCATTCCCTGCTTTAGTAGTATAAAAAGGGTCAAAGATTTGTGGTAATTTATTTTTGGGAACACCTACGCCATTATCTTGGTAGTGTAAATGTAAGCGTTCACCTTTCAGCTGTGCGCTGATAGTAATTATGCCACTCTCTATACCATCAAAACCATGAAGAATAGAATTAATGATCAGATTAGTAAAAATTTGTGAAATTGCACCAGCGTGGCAGTAAATATCAATATTGTCAGCACAATCGACTTTAATCACATGTTTGGTTTTTTTTAATTTAGGCTGCAAAGACTGAATAATTTCATGCAGGTATTGGGCGAAATTAATTTTTCGTGTTTTGTCGCTCGTTTGATCTACCGCAACTTGCTTATAGCTCGTGATCAAATCAGAGGCACGGTTAAGGTTGTTCATTAATAAGTGTAAGCTTTGATCTGCATTATTTGTAAAGTCATCTAGAGATCGTTTGGTCAACTTCTGATTTTCGATATCATTTTGCAGAGAATCTAATAAATCAGCTAAATAACTTGTTGAAGTAATGCTTACACCGATAGGGGTATTAATTTCGTGTGAAATTTCAGCCGATAATTTACCTAATATTGCCATTTTTTCTGCATCAATTAAGCGCTCTTGCGCTTTTTTTAGCTCTTCTATAGATCTTTTTAATTCTTTGTTCGTTTTTGTTAACGTTTCCTCTGTTTGACTTCGTCGCATATTTTCAGCGGTTAACCGTTTTTGCTGCTCAATAAGTTCACGTTGTTGTTTGTTCATCTCGAGCATAGTGGTACTCAATGATGATGTTTTTTTAGCGACTTCTTGTTCTAGTATTAAGTTTTGATCGTCAAGCTTGTGGTTGGCCGCTAGAATTTCTTGTTTTGCTACACTTAGCCGTATTTGGTGCTGAACGAGTTCATCAAGCAAGTTGTTATAAGCATTTTGCAAAATATTCAGCTCATTATTTTCATAATTCATTGTGTGAAGTTTTGATGCTTCTGGATCATCGATATCAAAATGATTAATTTGTTCGGTAAGTTCATTCAGTGGGTTGGTTAATAAATGAGAGAAGGCGAGTGAAAATAAAATAACTAATGCTGCAGTCTTTACCATCGCATTACCAATCAAAAAATATATACCCACTTCAATACGCTCAAAAATAACAGTGTCACTTGACAATAGAATGACGGTACCCACTTTTGTTGTTCGACCAGAGAATTCAAAAATAAGTGGGAAAGAATGACCGAATAAGCCTCCTGAAAGCGAGTCAATGGTAAAATATTCACTATTTAATGCTATTTTTTCTGGTTGATTAAAAGAATCATTGTTAGAAAACTCACCCAGTTGAGCAATAACTTGGTCATTTTCATCAGTGACTGTTATCCCCTTAATCATTGGGATAGCAACTAATCCTTCAGCAATATCGATAGCTTGTTGAGTATTCAACTCCCAAACAGCACGGGTTAAACTACCACTGAATGTTTGTTCTAGGGTAAGCAGTTCACTGTTAATGTGACTCTTAGTGTTAATGTATTCAGCACCAATTTGAACACAGGTAACAATAAAGGTTAAAATAAAATAAACCGATAGCACTCGTGTTAATAGTTTTCGAGATATGCTTTTTACCTTCATTTCAACTTTCTTTTTTATGACAACTAACAATGATTTTAGACATTTTACGGTAGGTTAAAAGTCTTTTTTTATATATAAATGATTTTTATTCAATAAAGACTGTTTTATCCTATTTTAGTAGGGTAAATACTGTTTAAGTTAAGTCATACAGGTTGAGTATTTATAAACAAAAAAAAGCTAAATTTATCAAAATGTCATAAACTTTTAAAAAAAGATTCATAATGTCACAAAAGTGTCATAAAAATTGGGCAGAATATACGTCAAATAATGAGTTAATTTAATCGTTTTACACATAAAAATTCTGACATACATAAGGTATACCTATGAAACTTTCTTACAGCGTTATTGCTACAGCATTATTATCAACGTTTTCTATATCGGCATTTGCCAGTGATGTAAATATTTATGGTAAAGCAAACCTAACGGTTCAATCATCAGACGATGGAGAAGGTTCTTACACCGAAGTTAAAAGTAACGCTTCACGTATCGGTTTTAAAGGTGGACATGATTTAGGTAATGATTTAGAAGTGATTTTTAAAGCTGAGTTTCAAGTTGACCTCGATGGTGATAGTGAAAAAGGCAAGAGTATTACTGACCGTAATCAATATATTGGCTTAAAAGGTAACTTTGGCGAAGTATTGTTAGGCATAAATGATACGGTATTAAAGCAGTCACAAGGAAAGGTCGATTTATTCAGTGATTTAAATGGCGATATTAAGACCCTTTGGAAAGGTGAAAATCGTATGAGCGATACTATTACCTATAAATCACCTAAGGTTAATGGTTTACAATTAGGGGTGACTTATATTGCAGAAGATGCCATTGATACTGAAGATGGTACGTCAATTGCTCTCTTTTATGGTGATAGTGGGCTTAAAAAATCTACCTTTTATGCTGCTATAGCAATTGATTCTGAAGTTAAAGGTTATGATACAAAGCGTTTTACTGTACAGGGCAAACTAGCGGGTTTTACGTTAGGTGCTATTGCCCATACGCAAGAAAAAGTATCCAATGGCAATGAAGTCGACGGTTTCTTATTCTCAGCAAAATATGGTTTTGATAAAATTACCATTAAAGCACAGCTGCAGACTGCTGAGTATGATGGTGATGATCGTTCAGGTATGACACTTGGCGCGGATTACGCATTAGCGAAAAGCACAAAACTATTCGCTTATTACACGACTTTTGATATGGACAGTGAGGCTGATCAAGATTACTTAGCGGCAGGTATAGAATACAAGTTTTAATGAATCTTTGTACAATTATTGTAAAAAAAGCGACTTTTAGTCGCTTTTTTATGGTTTGGCTTTTTGCGCGAAGATAAATGAATTAAACTTGTTGTGTGTAATATAAATGTCATAAAAAGTTATCACAATGGTCAATAAGTAAAGTGTGTATAGACAACGGGAAGTTTACATGAACAGACAAATATTGGTTGTTGAAGATGAAGCGCCGATCAGGGAAATGATTACTTTTGTATTAGAGCAAAATGGTTTTAATGCTATTGAAGCTGAAGATTATGAACAGGCAAAAGCAAAGATTGTTGAGCCTTATCCTGATTTGATTTTATTGGATTGGATGCTGCCAGGGGGCACAGGGGTTAAGTTAGCAAAGTCATTAAAACAGAATGAATATACGCGATCTATTCCTATTATCATGTTAACTGCTCGTGCCGATGAAGACGACAAAGTTAAAGGTTTTGATGCTGGTGTTGATGACTATGTCACTAAGCCATTTTCGCCGAAAGAGCTTATAGCGCGTATCAAAGCCGTTATTCGCAGAGTTTCTCCTACGGCGCTCGAAGAAGCCATTGAATTTCATGGTATGAAACTTGACCCCATCGCTCATCGTGTTTCAATTAATGACAGGTCACTCGATTTAGGGCCAACGGAGTTTCGTTTATTACACTTTTTTATGACTCATACCGAGCGTGTCTATAGCCGTGAACAATTACTTGATAATGTTTGGGGGACTAATGTTTATGTAGAAGACCGAACGGTAGATGTTCATATTAGAAGATTACGCAAAGCGATTACTGGCGAAGGGCATGAATATTTTATTCAAACCGTGCGAGGCTCTGGCTACCGATTTTCAGGAAAACTCAAAACGAGTGCTTAATATAAAATTGAGTTTTCGTACTGTTATTATTTGTCATAGGTAAAAACGACTCACTATGTATTTTCGTTTATCCATCAAAAGTATCATCACGCGTTTATTGACTATCTTGTCAGTAAGCGCGTTATTTGGTTTTTTAATTGGCCAAACTCTCTTAGTACTTTTTATTAGTACTTTTGCCATTTTATGCTGGCACTACCATCATCTACTTAAACTTCTAAAATGGTTGTGGCGCAGTAAAACGCTCTCTCCACCTCAGTCTCAAGGTGTTTGGGGTAAAATATATGATGGTTTATATCGACAAATTAGGCAACATCGCCATAAGCAAAAGCAGCTAAATGAACGTCTTAGAAAGTTCAGAGATGGCGCTGAAGCATTGCCTGATGCAGCATTGGTACTGTCTAATGAACTCACCATTTTGTGGGGCAATAAAAAAGCTCAGCGTATTCTAGGCATTCGTTGGCCCAGTGATGTTGGGCAGCGTATTGATAACCTGATTCGTTTTCCTGAGTTTACTAAGTACCTTGAAGTTGGTGATTTTGAGCAGCCTTGTCATATTATTTCTCCCATGAATAACGATTTACAGTTAGAATTACGTTTAATGGCTTATGGTAGTGATCAGGTGCTTTTTCTTGCTCGAGATGTCAGTAATATTAAAAGATTAGAAGAAATGCGCCGCGACTTTGTTGCTAATGTTTCTCATGAACTTAAAACCCCACTTACGGTTGTGCGCGGTTATGTAGAAATGATACTTACTACTGAGCATGCGCTTGAACCTCATTGGCACAAAGCTTTTGGCACGATAGAAACACAAGTTTCACGTATGGACCGCTTAGTCGAACAGTTATTGGTGCTCTCACGCATAGAAAACCATGCGGATGAAGAAAAAAAGCAACTTGTCGATATGCCTAAGTTAATTAAAACCTTGGTTGATGACACAACTTGGCTTAATCAAGAAAAGCAACATAAAATCACAGCTGATATCGCTAACGACCTGTGGATTGAAGGTATTGACACTGAATTGAAAAGCGCGTGTGTGAATTTAATTTCTAATGCCATCGCTTATACAGATGCTTATGGAGATGTTCATATCTCATGGCAACGCAGTGGTAATAAAGGTAAGTTTTCTGTTAAAGATAATGGGCCAGGTATTCGTCCTGAGCATGTTAACCGTATTACCGAGCGATTCTTTAGAGTAGATAAGTCTCGTTCTCGTGACACTGGAGGTTCAGGCCTTGGCTTATCAATTGTTAAGCATGTATTACACCACCATAACGCTGAATTAGCGATTGAAAGTCAGTGGGGTGAGGGCAGTGAATTTATTATTTATTTCGAAGTATTAGATAAAAGCTAAGGTTATTATTTATGCTTATTTAATGAGAGGATAAAGTGTTAGAATACTCTATTCTCTCATTGATAAGCTCCTTTAGAAGCCATTATTTACTGACGTTAAGAGACTTTAAAGCGCAGTGTTAATTGGTTGAGTGCAGCAGCGATATTACTAATATCTTTACTAGAAGCGGATACTTGCTCAGCACTGGTTGAGTTTTCATTGGCGACATCACTAATTGCGGTAACATTTTTACTAATTTCATTTGAGACACATGACTGTTCCTCTACTGCGGTTGCAATGAGATCTGTCATTTGAGTGATACTCTTTATCTCGCCATTCATTGAAGCAATAACGTCAGCAACATCTTGGGTATTTGCAATCGTCTGTCGACAAACATCCTGGCTAACCTCCATTGCCTTTACGGCATCGGTAGATGCTTTTTGGAGTTTTTTTATCATTAGTTCAATGTTCTTGGTGGATTCTTGTGTTTTTGAGGCTAAGGAACGAACCTCATCTGCAACCACGGCAAAACCACGACCTTGCTCTCCTGCTCTTGCTGCTTCAATAGCTGCATTAAGCGCAAGTAAATTAGTTTGTTCTGCAATCCCTCTGATAACTTCTAGTACTGAGCCAATATCAGTAGAATCTTTTTCTAAATCTTGAATGATATTATTAGCTTGATATATTTCACAACCTAAATTATTTAAATCATCAATAGCTTGGCTAATTTTTGTATTTGCGTGCCCAGATGATGAACTGGCTTTTTGTGCTGAGTGAGCTACATTTGCTGCGTTATGTGAGACTTCATTGATACTTACAGACATTTGTTCAACTGCTGTGGCGATTTGTGCAATATTCAATTTTTGATTTTGCAAGCTGGTCGAAGACTGTAAACTCAGTGCACTAGTTTCCATTGCTACATGGGTAAGGTTATTACTATCATGAATAATTTTACTAATGACATTACGCAGGTGAGTCGTCATACGTTGCATAGCTCCATAAACACTGGAATGATTACTATGCTCTATAAAAGAAATCATCAGATCGCCATCTGCAATAGTTTCTGATATTTTTTGCATTTCAGTAGGTTCTCCACCGAGCGGTTTTAAAATAGACTTTGCTGTTAAAAGTGCAATAATAATAATGCCTAAAACACATAAAACTATAATGTAAAATATATTCTTATACATTTTATAAACAGGTAAAAAAGCTTCTGCCACATCAATCTCAGCCAACAATACCCACGTAATACCATTAATATTAATAGGGGTATATGAAGATAGTACTGGGTTGCTGTTATAGTCATCTATTATTTTATTTCCTGTTTCGCCGCTTAGAGCTAACTTTACAGCCTCGGTATCAACACCGTTTTGCTTTACATTTCCGGCAAAAGACGCTTTGACTGAGTGTGCTTTAGGGTCAAGGAATGAGTCTGAACGCATCAGTAAATCACTTCCTACTAAGTAACTTTCACCACTTACGCCCATTCCAGAACGTTGCTGCATCAAATAATTAATTTCGTCGATTGAAAGTTGTAAGGCAATAACTATTTCTACGCCACTTCTATTGGTATAGGGCAAAGCTATAAAGCCAGCGGGTTCATTATTGCTAGGTGCATAACGGCTAAAATCAGACATTGCAAAGCTTTTGTTATTACTTACTTTCTTATATAGTTTTCCTAAACCTGATTGATTATAGGCGCCGGTTAAAAGGTTTGTTTGGTAATCCGCTTCTTTAGTTACGGTGTAGAAAACATCACCATTTTTATCTATAAGAAAAAAGTCATAATATCCATAAGTATGAATAAAATTTTCAAAAAAATTGTGGTTATTATTAGCACTTATTTTAAGTGATTTAGCTGAAGAGAAATTCAACATATTTCCAACAGTTTCTGACAGTACCTTTATGTTGCTTTTACGTTCATTAAAATAGTCTTTAATTTGAGTTTTTTTTATTTCACGTACCGCAGTTAATTGAGAAAAAACTTGTTTTTCGAGAGCAGAACTTGATATATAGCTGGAAATTAAACCAACAGCCATCGTCGGTAATAATGCGATAGATAAAAAAGTGATCAGTAATTTATTCTTTAAATTCATCATAATTCCTTTTATAAATAATGCAATCTGCCTAATGATCTCGAACAAAGGTTAAACATTGTTCTTGATTAAATGATAATAATTAACGATTTAGTTTTATTTTAGCAATGCCAATTAATTATAGAAAACTTTATTGTTATAAAGTTGCTATTAGAATGTAAAGAATAGTTTTTATTTGTTAATGTAGGCGAATATTAAGGATAATATAGCTTATATCTATAACTGTCATATAAGTGTCACAAACCTTAAATATAATTGTCACATAAGGTTTATATAGTGTTCATAATTAATTAGACCCAAATAAATAATAATTTATTTGGGACAACACTCTTAGTGGAGAATAACATGGGTTTTAAACGTGCTTTAGGCGCTATAGGTTTAGCAAGCTTGGTGAGTTTCTCATCAATAGCAATGGATAAAGATTTACCTGAATATAAAAAAGTTAGTGGTATTTCAGGTAACTTATCTTCAGTGGGTTCAGATACCTTAGCAAACATGATGACATTCTGGGCTGAAGAGTTTAAACGCACTTACCCAAATGTGAATATACAAATTCAAGCCGCTGGTTCATCTACTGCGCCACCAGCATTAACAGAAGCCACTTCAAATTTAGGCCCTATGAGCCGTAAGATGAAGTCGCGTGAAATAGAATCATTTGAAAAACGTTACGGCTATAAACCAATGGCTGTTCGTGTTGCTATTGACGCATTAGCGGTATTTGTTCATAAAGATAACCCTATTAAAGGATTACGTATTGATCAAGTTGATGCTATTTTTTCAAATAACCGCAAATGTGGTGCTGATAAAGATGCAGACCGTTGGGGCGACTTAGGTTTAACAGGTGACTGGGAAGCAAAAGACATTCAACTTTATGGTCGTAACTCAGTTTCTGGTACTTACGGTTACTTTAAAAAGAAAGCCCTTTGTAAAGGTGATTTTAAAAACACGGTTAATGAACAACCAGGCTCAGCTTCAGTCGTTCAATCAGTATCCTCTTCACTAAATGGTATTGGATATTCTGGTATCGGTTATACAACTTCAGGTGTTCGTGCTTTAGCTTTGTCTAAAAAAGGTGACAACTATGTTGAAGCTAATATGGCGAATGCCATATCGAAAAAATACCCATTATCTCGTTTTTTATACGTTTACGTAAACAAGCACCCTAACAAGCCATTAGCGCCAATGGATGCTGAGTTTTTAACAATGGTACTTTCTCAGTCAGGTCAAAAGATTGTAGAAAAAGATGGTTATATTCCACTACCTAATTCGGTTGTTCAAAAAGAATTGAAAAAACTAGGTATCAAGCTTTAATCAATCGACCTAAGTTTATCTTTCAAAAGGTCTGATTCATATCAGGCCTTTTTTTGTTTATATTAACGAGCGAGTACAACTATAAACACAAGCAATAGTTGAGTATCTTAAGCAGGCGCTTATTAGTAAATTTATCGCTACACGAATGAAAAGCTAAACCCTTTCTGTAATAAAACTATAGAAAGGATTTTTTATTGGATAAAGAAAGTTGGGTAACATAATGAAAATTATTGAGATTTAACTTTATCGATATTGTCAATAAAAAGACAAGATATACCGATTAAAAGTGATATTGAAGATAATGCTAAAAATCAGCAGCAGCGTTATCATCAATAGAGGTTTCTAAATTAATACCAAGCGTTACTATGGCTGCTTGCTCATAAAACAACTCAGTATCTACAATCGGGCGATTAAGAAGCCAATGCTGATCAATCTGTAATGTTAAGCTCTGGCCAGAAGCGTTACTGCTAGCAACAGGACAAAACCTATCATCCTGGCGCTGCTGACATAATAAAGTTGCTCGTCGCAATAAGCTGCAAATTTGCTTTAAACTCTCAGGGTTTAATAAATACCACTGGTACTGAGTGAGGGGGTGGGATTTTTTTTCGTTGATTTCCTACCAGCCAGGCAAGTGCGTGCTGCTCTTGGTTAAATCCAACTAAATCGCCATGGGTGAGAATATATTGTCCATGCTTTTGATAACCTGAAGGATTAATGTCAATCCCTAATTCATGTAGTTGCACAGCAAACATTAATAATTCAGTGTAAACGGGTGAAGATACAGCCCATTTCTTTTCAACTTGTGTCAACCATATTTTTAATACTTTCTGAATGATACTGACTTGTATTTGGTTAACATTAAAACGAATTGCTAAGTTATTTACACTGCATTGACGGGTATTATTGTTTATATGGTCTGGCGTCAGGTTTTCAAGTTGTTTATATAAAACGCCTCACGAAGTGCATATTGACAATAATCAAGTGCGTTAATCTCCAAACACTCCATGAGTGCAATGGCAACACTTGAACAAATCAGTTCTTGTCGGTCTTCTTTTAAGCCATCAATATTTAACTCATGGTAATGGCGGTATTTTAATAGTTTTTTTTAACGTATACAGCTGTTTTAATGTGAATGGTTGTGGCAATTTTTCTTCATTGTTAAGTACTTTATATATATATTTGAATGTACCAGAAGTGCCAATAGCGCTTTGCCAACTCACGTTTTTAAACCGCTTGATAACAGAATCTATTTCATGCTTAGCGGCACGAATTGCTTTTTTAAAGCCTTTTTCACTGATTAACCTATCGGCAAGGTAGCTTTGCGTATAGCTAACACAACCAATATTTAAACTGGCTAAAGTCATTATTTCTTGTTGTTTACCAATAATGCACTTGGTACTGCCACCACCAATATCAATAATGAGTTGTTGTCCAAGGTTTTCACTATGATGCGCAACTCCTTGGTAGATTAAACGGGCTTCTTCATACCCTAAAATGATTTCAATATCGTAAGGGAAAACTTTTGCTGCCTCTTGTATGCACGTTTCGATATTTTTGCTTTCGCAGGCTATGAGTCGCGACAATACGAAAATTTTCTTTATGAATATGGACAGCAAAACTGGCTATGTTACCAAGGGTTTTTACGCCCCGGTAAATAGCTTCAGCGCTTAAGTTATTATCTTTATCTCATCCCTGAGCAAGTTTTACACGGTATTTTTCCGAATGTAAAATTTGCAAATGTTCACCTACTTTCTGGCGAGTACAAAGTGAAAACTATTTGAACCAATATCGAGTGCTGCAAAGTAATCTTGTGTTATGTTATGTTCTGTTCATTAGCGATTGTTGGAGGTTTTGGCATCATTTACTCATGATTTTTTACAGTTTTACTCGCCATTGTAGACACACTTTTTATATTTGCTAGGGCTTTTATTAACCATTGCTGGTCTATAAACTCCTGTTCTTGCAAATAATCATAGATAGCTACTTGTGAACGAACACGCTCATTATTATTGTGGCTAACATAGTGATTTTTCTGCTGACGATCAATTATTCTCGCTTTGGTATTATCTTTAAAATGTAGCTCAATGGTATGTAATATTCGTGTTTTTAACTCTTCATCATATATAGGGCAAGCCACTTCTACTCGGTGATCTAAATTTCTTTCCATCCAATCTGCAGAAGTGATAAATACTTGCTTATTTCCCTCATTATGAAACACCATTACTCTAGGATGTTCTAAATATTGATCGATAATAGAAATGACTTTTATTTTTTCACTCATCCCTTTCACACCAGGAATAAGTGAGCACATACCACGTATAATTAAACGAATATTGACTTTAGCGTTGCTGGCCGAATACAATTTGGTGATTAAGCCTTTATCAACTAGATTATTGAGCTTTAAAATTATCTCCGCTTTATCACCTTGCTCGGCAACCTGAATTTCATGATCAATAAGTTGATATAAGCGACGTCTTGCTGTTAACGGTGAAACAATTAAATGATTAAATCGAAAGCGTTTATAACTATGTGAAATAAAAGAAAATACATTATTTACTTCTTGGCAAATTTCTTTATGTTTTGTAAAGAGTGAAAAGTCAGTATAAACGCGTGCGTTATTCTCATGGAAGTTGCCTGTACCAATGTGTGCATATTTCACCGTTTGTTCATCTTCAATTCGAGTAATTAAGCAAAGCTTTGCGTGAATTTTAAGTGTTTCAATACCAAATTCCACATGAATGCCCGCGTCTTTCATTACTTTTGCCCATTCAATATTTGCTTGCTCGTCAAATCTTGCTCGAAGCTCAATAACAACAGTAACCTTTTTACCATTTTTTACCGCTTCAATTAACGAGTGGATGATACGTGAATTTTTTGCAACACGATAAACGTTAATTTTAATGCTTTTAACTAACGGATCATAAGAGGCTTGTCTGACAAACTCGGTGAAATGTTTAAATTTATGATAAGGGTAATACAATAAGATATCGTGCTGATGTATTGCATCAAAAACAGAATCAAAGGCCATAAAACGACTGGAGGCTAGTGGCGGTAATTCTGATTTTTCGAGATTTTTATTTCCTATATTAGGAAACTTTATAAAGTCTTTAAAATGACGATAACGAATGCCGGGTACCAAATTATCAAGTTCTTTTATTTTAAGTGCTTTACGTAAAAATGTGACCATATATTGTGGCATGTTATGGTCGTAAACTAAGCGTACCACATCAGCTTTTAACCGTTGTTTTAACCCCTTAGACATTTGGTCAAGTAAGCTTTCATCAAGGTCGTCAATTAAATTATATTCAGCATCACGGGTGAGCTTTATTGAATAGGCTTCTAATCTATCGTAGTGAAATACCCCTTTAAAAAGCTTTTCAATAAAGAAATGTACAATATCATCAAGTAGCATTATGTATTGACTTTTACTGGGCCGATTTTCGCTAGAGAGCTTTTCTGGGATAAGAATAAAACGCTGAACTTCTTCGCGAGGGATCTCTACCAATGCAAACTGTGTACGTTGTGCCTGTAATTTATTTTCGCAATTTAAGGCGACTAAAAAATAAATACCGTCATCGTCAATACAGTGAGTTAAATGTGTTTTTGAGTGGATAACAATAGGGGTAATATGACGAATAATTCGGTTATCAAAATACTGCTCTAGCCATGATTTTTGGTCAACATTAAGTTTGCTCTCAATATTATTTGATTGATTGTCGTTAAAAAGAATTTCTATATTCTTATCGGTAAGTTGTGAAAAAAGGCGCTCGGCAACACGTTTAAACTCTTCGGTAGAGGCATTGACTTTATCGCTAATTTGCTGATGTAACAGTGTATTGGTTTTTTGTCCGTTGTTTTGAGCAACTTCTAAAATAGCACTTCGACGAATACCCGCAATACGAACACGAAAAAACTCATCTAAATTTGCTGAATAAATACCTAAAAAACGAATACGCTCAATAAGAGGAACTGTTTCATCAGCCGCTTCTTGTAGCACACGTTCGTTGAAGGTAAGCCAGCTAAGTTCTTTGTCAAAAAAGGTAAGAGGATTATTCATCTTGTTTACTCAAACGTAATTGATATTACTGTTAAAACAAGTATAGGTAAAAATATGTCGGTTTTATTATGCCAATAAAGACTGGTGGAAGCAGGCTAATAAAACCGTAAGGGTTAGGTGATAGCCTTATGACTAACGAGAAATATCAACCATTAAATCGTCAGCCAAGTCCTCTAATGCACCTATTAAGCTGTTTGTTTGTTCATTATCAACAGATAAGGTTATTTTCGCTTTAAAAAGTGCTTGTCCTGTATGGGGGGCATTGTCTTGTACGCTAACCAGTTTTAACATATTACCCCCTTGATGATGAATAACAGCCGATATCTCTTCTACAATACCTTCTCTGTCGTTCGCTGTAAGTTCTAAAACAATGTTAGCGGCATTGTTGGCTTTTTCTGGAGTAGCTTGTTCAATGTTTATGGTAAAGCCAGGCAATGCTTTTAAATCACGGGTTAACGCTGCAGATTGAGCTCGCTCTACTGTAATCTCTAGTACACCCGTAAAGAAGCCTGATAAGTGATGTAAACTACTATTTTGCCAGTTACCTTGGTGTTGCTTCACCACTTTTGATAAAGTTTCTACTAAACCAGGGCGATCTTTGGTCATAAATGAAATAACTAAATGGTTCATGATGTGCCTCTATAAAAAGCTGATTTTATATAGTATTAAACTAAACGTGATAATTGTGAAAGCTCTTTGTGAAGTTGGCTTTCATCACCTAGGTTTAATTCAACTAACCTTCTTAAGTGCGTAACGCTGTCAATGTCAATGGCATTACACTGCAAGCCAACCTCGCACTGCAAGCCTGTTTTATCACGGACCTCGTGCACTACGGCAATATGCATTTGAACAATTGATTCACCATTTGTTAAGTCAAAATGTAACAAGCCCAATTTGCCTTTTAATGAGCTTTCAATCTTAGGTACAGTGACTAATGCGCCATTAAGTGAAATGTCGTGGATAGTAACGGGATAATTTTGCTGTTCAACCTCTAATATCGCATTGATTGAAAACAAAATTCGTGTGAATTGACGTCTATTTTCCATTGCTTAAGTTCAAATAGTTAATTGGTAACTTCAGCATAGCTCCCTTTTGTAAAAAAGGCACTTTATTCATGTGAATTTTTATATATTCACATAAATAAAGTGCCTATAACTATTTAATAACTAATAGATATTTTTTTGATAAATTGCTTTCGGGGGGGATATTACCCTATTTTTTTATATTTAATTCTATGAGGCTCAATAGCGGCTGGCCCTAAGGTCTTTTTCAACCATTCTTCATACTCTGTAAAGTTCCCTTCAAAGAAATTAATTTGTCCTTCGTCACGGTAATCTAAGATATGTGTTGAGATGCGATCAAGGAACCAGCGATCATGCGAAATAACCATAGCACAGCCAGGAAACTCTAAAATAGCTTCTTCAAGTGCACGTAAGGTTTCAACGTCTAAGTCGTTGGTGGGCTCATCGAGCAATAATAAATTACCACCGGTTTTGACTAGTTTAGCTAAATGACAACGGTTACGTTCACCACCTGATAAGTCTTTGATTAATTTCTGTTGGTCGTTACCTTTAAAGTTAAATCGACTGACATAAGCTCTGCTTGGAATTTGGTAAGTCCCAATTTCAATAATTTCACTGCCTTCAGAAATCTCTTGATAAACGGTTTTACTGCCATCCATGTCGTCACGGAATTGGTCAACACTCGCCAGTTTAACGGTATCACCCAATTCAATTGAACCTGAATCTTGTTTTTCATCACCCGACATCATTTTAAACAGTGTAGATTTACCTGCACCGTTAGCACCGATGATGCCAACAATAGCGCCTTTGGGCATGCTAAAGCTTAAGTTGTCAATTAATACGCGATCGTCAAACGATTTGGTCAAGTTCTTAACGTCTAAAACTTTGTCACCTAAACGTGGTCCAGGAGGAATATAAAGTTCGTTAGTTTCATTACGTTTTTGGTTCTCTTGACTGTTCAATTCTTCAAAGCGTGCCATACGTGCTTTGCTTTTTGCTTGGCGTGCTTTAGGGTTCGAACGTACCCATTCTAATTCTTGTTTGATGGTTTTTTGTAAGGCGTTTTCTGATTTGTTTTCTTGTGCTAAACGCGCATCTTTTTGTTCTAACCATGAAGAGTAGTTGCCTTCCCATGGAATACCGTAGCCTCTGTCTAGTTCTAATATCCAGCCAGCTACATTATCAAGGAAGTATCTATCATGGGTAATAGCAACAACAGTGCCAGGGTAGTCATGTAAAAAACGCTCTAACCATGCAACAGATTCAGCATCTAAATGGTTAGTGGGTTCATCAAGTAACAACATGTCAGGTTTTTGTAATAATAAATGACATAAAGCAACACGACGGCGTTCACCACCACTTAATACCGCTATTTTTTGGTCCCAAGCAGGTAAACGCAATGCGTCAGCTGCACGTTCTAGTACGTTATCAATATTGTGACCATCTTGAGAGTTGATAATATCCTCAAGCTCACCTTGTTCTTTAGCTAAAGCGTCGAAGTCTGCATCTTCTGCAGCGTATTCGTTATAAACTTCGTCAAGTCGAGCAAGGGCATTTTTAACTTCAGATACTGCTGACTCAACGATTTCACGAACGGTTTTTTCTTCGTCAAGTATAGGTTCTTGAGGTAAGTAACCAATATTTGTGCCCGCTAAAGCCGTTGCTTCACCTTCAAAGTCTTTATCCACACCTGCCATAATGCGAAGCAAGGTTGACTTACCTGAGCCGTTCAAACCTAAAACACCAATTTTAACGCCTGGGAAAAATGAAAGACTAATATCTTTAAGTATTGTTCTTTTAGGTGGAACCACTTTTGATACGCGGTTCATCGACATGATAAATTTATCTGGTAATGGTTGTGCCATGGAAAACCTTATTATTTGAAGGAAGAAATTAACTTGTCGATATTTTAGGTTAAAGGGGCTGGGCAAGCAAATGTGTTTAAAGGGATTTAATTTTTTTCATCAAGTGGTAGATAACATAGAAGTAATAAGTTAAAGCACAGCCTTTGACTTATTACACATTGAATATACGAGTAATGAAGTCTCTTTACTGCCGCCCCTCTAAGTTATGACTAAGGAGGATGTATTACAGCAAAAGCTATTTGCATTAAAATCTAGCATCGTCGTGAATAAATATATTTTAAAGTGTCACGTTCTTAATTCAAAGAGACGTTACGGTAGTGTTGCTTGTGTTGTTTTTTCAGGGCGGTTGACAGGAATTGATGTCAGTCGAGTATGATTAAGTCATGTTGATAACGCTATGAAATAGTTTTATATTTTTATCGCGTTTAACTTGGTTTTATTGAAGGTTGTAACAACTGTGTAGCTCTTATGTTATGTAGGTGTAGTTAGCGGGGCTTGTTAGCTATTGTTTTCATTGGTTTTTATTTGCTTTTTTTTTGGTGGTGCATTGCTTAATACCCGATATTCACCTACATTATAGACCTTACGTCTTATTTGGCTGTTTAGATATGTTTCCTGTGCAATGCAAAAACCTGCTTGGTTTATTTCTTTTTTTATTTTTTTTTGTATCATACGCCCAAGCAAGTAATGGAGAAAATGATAAATTACAATTCAGTGGGTTTGCAACTTTAGGGGTGGTTTTCTCCGATTCTGACCATTATGGTTATCGTAAAGATGTCAGTTCAGATGAAGGGGTCTTTTCAGGTGATATTGATTTTAAGCAACAATCATTGCTTGGTTTACAAGCGAACTGGTCTATTTCGCCTAACTTAGATGCTGTTTATCAAGGTGTACTGAGAGATTTAGTTGAACCATCACTAGATAGATACACTACGCTGGCGTTCCTTCGCTATGAAGTCAATACAAATTGGAATGTAAGAGTCGGTCGAACGGCTCCTGATCTTTTTTTATTAACAGAATACCGTGATGTTGATTTTTCTTATATTTGGGCAACTGCGCCCAATGAAGTCTATGGCATTATACCTTACCGAAGTATCGATGGCATTGATGTTACTTATAGTGAAAGAGGTTTAGGTGGTGTTTTTAAAACAAAACTATTCAGCGGTTCAAGTGAAGCAGAAATTTCTGGGGACTCGATAGTTCAAAAAGTCAAAATTGAAGACATTATGGGGATTTCTTTTTCTTTCGATCATTTTAATTGGACAGTTCAGGTAAAACATAGCCAAGTTAATATTGCCAATGAGCCTTTATCTAATATCTATTTAGCTGAAAATATTAGCCAAATCCCTGATTTCTTATGGCCTAATTCACAAAGCTTTGCTCAGTCATTATTACTTAAGAGTGAGAAAGTAAGCTACTTTTCGATAAGTGGTCAATACCAGTGGCATAATTGGTTAGCTTCTGCTGAAGTTTCACAAATCAATTCAAAAAGTGATGTCATTCCTAAAATAACCAGTGGCTATGCCGCTTTGTCATACCAACTTAATGCTCATCAATTTTATGGTATTTATGCTTTTACTGATTCCAAAAATTATGTTTTTAATGAGCCTAACGTTAATGAAGTTGCCTTGAATGAACTTATTCAAGGTACAACGATGTTAATGAACTTTTATTCGGCAAATCAGCAAACTATCTCTTTGGGCTGGCGTTGCGATATTACCAACGATATTGCATCTTCATTGCAATGGAACCACACACAAGTTGACGAAACGGGTAGTGTATTATGGTTAAATAAAGCGAGTGAGCATAATTCAAAAGAAAGAGTTAATACCTTTCTATTAACATTGAGCATGGTTTTCTGATGAGTCATATTAAGCAAGTCTTTGTCATACTCTTACTGGCATTATTTATTGAGCCTGTTTCAGCTAAAGAGCCATTGGTGGTGGTGGTTAATAAGGACAATCCAGTTGAGCAATTATCTCGCTCAGAACTTATTGATTTGTTTATGGGTAAATATGTGGCTTTTCCTAATGATATTAAGGCGATACCCGTTGAACTTAATAGTGATCATCAGATTAAAGTTGAATTTTATCAAAATCTTGTTGGAATGCCCTTGTCACGAGTTAACGCTTATTGGTCAAGATTACGTTTTACCGGTAGAAAACGAATGGCAGTGTTCAAATCAAATGAAAACGATTTAATTGCCTTTATCACCGCTAATAAGCAAGCTATTGGTTATGTGCCACAGTCACTCATCACAAAAGATTTAAAGGTTGTTTATATTTTAAATGAATAAATCAGGTTTAGTTATTCGATTGGCAATCGTCATTGTCTTTACAGCCGTCATTGTTGGGCTTATTACCACCCAACTTTTCTCCCGATTTACGTTTGTCAACGAACAGGAACTGGGTAAGCAAAGTATTAAACAACTCTATAGTACAGTTTCTCCTACCGCTTCAATTGCTAGTTACTTGAATGATAAAGGCCTTGCTGAGGAAGTTGTTAATGGATTGATTAGTAATGATATTGTTACAGCCGCAGCTATTCAAACAGAGACATTACGCGTGGAAAGTGAAAACTATCAAAAGTCTACAGCTTCAGTCGCGTTTGATTTATTCTCGCCTTTTCAAAAAGATAATAAAGTCGGCGTGCTGTTTGTTAAAATCAATGACAGTTACCTTGCAGCCAAAGCGAATAAAATAAGTGCAACTAATACCTTTGTTGTGGCTATTGAGGCTTTAATTATTACTATTATTTCAATTTTAGTGACTTATTATGTTATTACCCAGCCTATTTTAAACATTGGTAAAGCGCTTCATTTAATAAGACCTGGCACTAGCGAGCGAATAAAAAAACCTCATTCACATCAACAAAGTGAAATTGGCCAACTGACGGATGATGTAAATGACTTATTAGCGAAGGCCGAGCAACAGATGCTCAGAGAGAAAAGTCTTAGAAATGAGGTTCAAGTACTTGAGTCAAAATTTAGAATGCTCTTTGAAAATGCGACTTCTGCTATTGTGTTAGTTGCGCCACAGGGCGACATACTGCTCTATAATGAGGCTTTTGAAAAGTTAATTGATAAGCTTAATTTATCTTTGAAAAAAAATTATGGCCAATACTTGGAAGATCTCTTTATTAAGAAAAAAGTACTGCATGAACAGATATTAATTGCTTTTGCTAATAACGAGTCAGCCGCTGCAGAGCTAGAGTTGATCTCGTATCAAGATGATAAAATTTGGGTACAGGTGCTAGTAACACGGTTGATCACTGATGATTTTCTAGAGAGCTATCAAATAACTTTACATGATATTTCTAAAAGTAAGTATAAAATATCATTGCTTGATCAAAAAGCTAATTATGATGGCTTAACTCATTTACTTAATCGCCAGGCGGCAGAGCAACATCTTAGGCAATTAACAGAAAGCCATAGTCCTTTTGCTTTAATCATGATGGATTTAAATGACTTTAAACCCATTAATGATGTTTTTGGTCATGATTCTGGAGATGAATTACTAATTCATGTTTCAAGCCAACTTCTTAAAATTTTGAGGAAAGCTGATGTATTATCGCGTTGGGGAGGGGATGAATTTGTCATTATTTTACCCAATACTTCGAGGGAAGAAGTGATCAAAGTATGTGCTAAATTAGCGGCTAAATTAAGTAAGCCATATTATCTTTCACAATACGATCAGAGTGTTTTTGTCACGGCAAGTATGGGGGTGAGTTTTTACCCCGATGATCAAGTGGAATTATTAGAGTTAATTAGATCAGCTGACAAAGCGATGTATCAAGTAAAAAAAGAAAAGTTGACTAACAATGACCTTCATTTGGCCTTTACTCATGATCCCGCCAATATAGAAAATGACAGTAAACGTCAATGAAAATAAACAATAATAAAGTGACGCACTCTTCGATTACATTATCCTCAGGGTATACAAAGGTCCTTCAACTTCAATTAACACTCAAGGCATTGATTACCATTGCGGTCTTACTATTGATGAGTGAGCTGTTTTTTAATCGATTTTCGGCTTTGGCTTTGGCGATGTCTTTGTCAGTTATCATGTTCATCCTTTTCTTCTTATGGGCTTCTGCCGATACTTACAGTGTTATTTCAGGCATGGTGTTGTGGTCAGTGGCGGTGTTTATTACCTACGCTTGCTGGATAGGAAATGGCATTTTTGATACCAGTATATTAGCTTTTCCTTGCTTACTTATGCTGGCGGCTATCTTATCAGGTAAATTGATTTTTATTTCTCTTTTTGTCTACCTTATTAGTGCGTTGTGCTTTTTTGCTTTTGCGCATAATCAAGGCTTATTGGCGGGAGCACACCTTTTTGAAACACTACCTTTATGGGATCGAATGTTTAGCTACATTATAATGTTAGTATTTTTTTCGGTTGGTGTTTTTTATGTTTTTGCCGATATAAAAAAAAGGTTTAAAAATATTTTAGATAAAAATGCGTCACTTGAATTATCAATCAGTCGTTTAATAAAACGAAGTGGTTATGACCCGTTAACACGGTTACCCAATGAAAATGTTTGTAAAGTAGACCTTGATGAAATACTACAGCAACAAAAATCATCTAGCCATATATTAGCTTTCATCACCTTAAATATTAGTAATCAAGATTTAATTAAGATGAATTACAGTCATAGCGTTTGTAATAAAACATTAAAGTTACTGGCTAATAAACTGACAGGTTATGCAAATGATAAGACCGTTATTTATCGATTCCAACAAAATCAATTTGTTATTTTAAGGCACTCACCTGATCATCGGGGAATCAACCAGTTTGCTGAAAAAATGTATCAAGTTTGCTCGCAAACCTTTCATGTCGAACATTTCGATATTGTGTTTAATCCTATCATAGGTATAGCGTTAGCGCCTTTTGATGGTAGTTCTATGGAAGAGCTTAGGCACAATTCATACCTTGCAATGCATACTAAAGATGAAGGCAATAAAGCTAATTTAAGTTTCTTTGATCAGGTGATGGCCACTAAAGAGCAAGAAAAATTACAGCTAACTAAGTCATTAAGAAATGCTACGGTAAATAACGAATTTGTTTTACATTTTCAACCAAAAGTTGATTTAGCAACAGGACAAATTATTGGTGCAGAAGCCTTAATTCGTTGGAATAGCCCAGAACATGGCTTTATACCACCAACGGTATTTATTCCTTTAGCGGAGCAGGTTGGAGTGATTTCTGATATTACTCACTGGGTTATCGAACACTCTGTTAATGCTTGTAAGCATTGGCATGAACTAGGCTTTAATAAGCTATGCGTGGCGGTAAATTTATCAGCAGCTGATTTTAAGCGCGGTAATCTTGTGACATATACCATGAGTATTTTACATCAAGCGAAGTTATCAGCACACTTTTTAGAGCTAGAGTTGACTGAGTCTATGTTAATGGAAGATATAAATCATATTCAAAAGCAAATTAACGAGTTATCTGCTTTTGGTCTCTCATTTTCTATTGATGATTTTGGCACAGGTTACTCAAACTTGGGGTATTTGACAAAATTTAATGTCAGCAGTATTAAACTTGATCGGTCATTTGTGATGAATATTCGTCATTCAAGTAATGAGCTACAAATCGTTAAAGCGATTATAGAAATGAGCAAAAGTTTGAATATTACCAACATTGCTGAGGGTATTGAAGATACAGAAACAGCCAAGTTGCTCACCCAATTAGGCTGTGAAGTTGGTCAAGGTTATCTTTGGTCAAAGCCTTTGCCTCAGCAGGAATTTATCGCCTTATTGTCTCATGAAAATAACGTCATTCAATCTGTTTAATATGTGCAGTAGAAGTTAGTAAATAAGGTTCACTGCTAAATAATCGCCACTAAAAGTAGCGATTAAAATGGAATTTATGATTATAAAAAAACCTTTAAGCCAGCGATTTTAATTGTTCTACAATTCTGGAAAATGTTGGTCTTTTAAAGAGATCTTTTTGCATACAGTTGTCTTTTATTGTTGCCAGCGCTTTATATTGCTCAGTTATTTTTGAGTGGTGGCACAAAGGTAATAAATCGTCTAATAAGCAGCCAAAAGCTCTTACTTCAATCGCTTGCATTGCCACTTGTTGGCCTTTGGGGAGTACCTGCAGATTTGAAGCCGCACCAAAGTCACCAAACAGCATATTTGCGTTTTCATCAACCATCGTATTGTGAGCATAAATATCACCGTGGCTAATGTTATTCGCATGTAAGTGACGCAATGTATCAGCCATATTAAGCGCAATCTTTGTAATATTTTTTACTTCTAATACTCCCTCGTTAGGGAACGTATCTCGAGTACAGGTTTTTAATGATGGGGGTAAACCTAAATTATAAAAGCTGGCTGGAATTAACTCCATGACTAACGCGAGTTGTTCCTTTGACATGATTTTAGCAATGACTTTTATTAAGCTTTTATGTTCGCCAGCTTGTAAACAGTTATTTAATTCATCAATTGGGTAGCCGTCGCTAGTTATTTCTCCCTTGAACAATTTCACTGCGATATCGTTATTTGAATTAATGGTTGATGGTTTCTTTAGCCACGTTGCTTGATGAATAACTCCCGAAGCGCCTTCACCTAACTTGTGCTTTAACTCAAAGTCTTCTCGTGAAACACTGATCATATTAGCGGTTATTTGTGGGGAGGCATTGCGGAAATTATTCCCTGAGAACGCTAGCCAGGCTAATTTTGGTAATTGAAATAGCCAATTTGGTAGCATTGATAATTGATTAGCAGAAAGTCGTATTAATTCTAGGTTTTTACAGTTTTCCATGGTCTCGGGTAATTGCTGTAATTGATTGCCGGCAAACGCAAACTTTTGTAAACGTGTTAACCCACCCATTGAGTTGGGTAATCTGGCTATTTTATTATCCGTTAAGATCAACCAACGTGTTCTTATAGGCAGTACGTCTTCATCGATAGACGTTAATTTATTGGATTTAAAGCTGATCATTTCTAGTTGCGGGCAGGCTGCTAATACAGCCGGAATAGTTTCAAAATTATTATTTGTTAAAAATAATATTTTAAGTTTTTTTAATGAAGATAACTGATCAGGTAAAGTGGTTAATTGGTTATTAGCTAAATCTAAGACTTCAAGCGAGTTCGCTAATGAGAATATTTCCATTGGAAATTCAGTTAAATTCTCACTGAGGGTTAAATGCGTTATATCTGAATGTTTACCGGAATTGAGCTGGGCTAATGTTTGCAAGATAAAGCCTAATTGGGCGCTAAAATTTGCCGCTATTTTACCGTGAAACTAAAATAAGCTAAAGCGCTTTAATATTTTTGGCGTAAATTGGGTGTTCTTATGCGAGTATTAATGATTGTTTCCTGTTTGGTTAACGTTAAAGCGATTATTGTCATATGACTTAATCCCTTTATTAACCTTAGTTTACTAATTTACCTTACTGATAAAATAAGAGTTACCATGTATAAAATACAAAAAAAAATTATTATTACCAGTGTTGTGATAGCTTTTTTCGTTGGTGCTTCAGCGAACGCACAGCATTACCAACAAAATATCGATAAAAACAGCTTGGTAACATTTAAACATATTATGCAAGGTTTGTTATCTGAAACTAAGATGATTACACAAGGTATTATTTTAGAAGACTTTACGCTTATTAACGATGCGACAGAGAATATTATTAATCATCCAAAACCGGCAATGTCACAAAGGAAAAAATTGATGAAGGCCTTAGGTGATGATATTGCAACATTCAAAGGGTTGGATCACATTGTACACAGAGGTGCGATGAAAATTCAGCAAGCAGCAAAGGATAAAAATATGGTTGTTGTGATAGCCGAATATCAAAAGTTAATTACCGGTTGTCAATCATGCCATAGCACTTTTAAAGCCAGGCTGTCGAAAGCTTTGTTATAGTACGCTCGCTGAATTTTTTATGGGGCGTATTCAGCTCTTATCAGTTTTTTGTTTTAAATGCATATTGCAAAATGCAAACTGACAGTGAATACTTCCTACTCAATTCTATTCTCCAATTAGTCGCTTATTTTGTCTTATCTAGATTTTAATATTGAAAATAAATTTTCTTCTCAATTACCTAAAGATTTAGAAGAATCTATTTTTCCACACCAAGTGCATTCTGCTGCTTTCTCCTGGGTAACCCCTAAAAGAACATCAAATCCTCAATTGATCGCCAGTAGTCGTGATGCTGCTGCAATGTTGGGCTTAAGTACAGAACAACTAAAGAGTGATGAATTTTTACAATTGTTTACCGGTAATATTGTTCCCGAAGAATTTTCACCTTATGCGATGTGCTATGGCGGGCATCAGTTTGGACACTGGGCTGGACAATTAGGCGATGGCCGAGCGATTAATTTAGCTGAAGTAAATACCCCATCATATGGCCATAAAGTACTCCAGCTAAAAGGTGCTGGGCCAACACCCTTTTCACGAACAGCTGACGGCTTAGCGGTCTTGCGCTCATCAGTACGAGAGTTCTTATGTTCAGAAGCGATGTTTCATCTAGGTATTCCTACAACCCGAGCGCTGAGTTTATCGTTAACGGGTGATAGCGTCGTTCGAGATATGTTTTATAACGGTAATGCGAAAGCTGAATTAGGCGCTGTTGTTTGTAGGGTGTCTTCTTCATTTATGCGTTTTGGTAGTATTGAACTACCAGCTTATCGTAAAGATAAAGCATTGTTAAAGCAGCTCGTTGATTATTCAATTAAACGGGACTTTCCTGAATTATTAAATGAATACGCTGACGACCCTATTCAACGTTATTTAGCGTGGTTTGAGGAAATTGCTCAACGTACTTGTCGACTGATGGTGGATTGGATGCGGGTGGGCTTTGTTCATGGGGTAATGAATACCGATAATATGTCCTTAATCGGTGAAACCATTGATTATGGACCTTATGGTTGGATTGATAATTTTGATTTGTCTTGGACACCCAATACGACAGATGCTCAAGGTAAGCGATACCGTTTTGGCAAACAGGGGGAAATTTCGCAATGGAACTTATTTCAATTAGCGAACGCTATCTATCCGTTGATAGCAGAATCTGCACCACTAGAAACCATATTAAATAATTACAGCAAAACGTATCAACAACAATGGCATGCAATGATGTCGAACAAACTAGGTATTACGAGCGAAGCTATAAACCATAAAGCGGATACTGAATTGTTTTTAGCACTTGAAATCTTATTGGGTGATATAGAAACAGACATGACTATTTTTTATCGTTTATTGGCTGATTTTAGTTATAACGAAAAAGTGAAAGAAAATAATTTTAATCATTTTGCCGATTGTTTCTATCTAGAGGAGCAGTTGACGATAGATCATCAATCACGTTTTTCTTTATGGTTAGAAAGCTACGCTCATCGAATTCAGCAAGACGGAAAAACAGCAGAGCAAAGAAAAGCGGCGATGAATAAAGTGAACCCTAAATATGTCTTGCGTAATTATTTAGCACAACAAGCCATTGAGCTTGCAGAACAAGGGGATTATAGCAAGTTACACGAATTACAAAAGGTTCTGGAAAAACCTTACGATGAACAAATAGCGTTTCATCATTACAGTGAAAAGCGTCCTGAGTGGGCGAGAAATAAAGCAGGTTGTTCGATGTTATCGTGCAGCTCTTAAAGCGTTATTAAATAGCGCTTAAAACTAAAGCCTTACCGACCTGTATTTTTGACGAGGTCGATAAGGTTGTTTTTGCAGATGTAGAGATATTATCAAAGGCAATAACGTCAATATTAATCGATAAAGACTAAGCGTTTATTGCGCTACTTGGCACACTGGTTGGGCTAATATGCTCGATAGGATAACAGCCTAAAATTTTAATGAAGTTAGTAATTGTCGTTATTTCATTTATCGCTTCTTGTAATACCGCACTTTTTACATTGGCTTCCACATCAATATAGAACATTTCTTCCCATGGGCGTCCTTGAATCGGTCTAGACTCAAGCTTGCACATGTTGATGCCTTTTGCTTTTAAGATAATAAGACAATCTACCAACGCACCGGCTTTTTGTCCTGTAGCCAAAATTAACGCTGTTTTTGCAGGAATTTGTTCTGCAACATCGATAGGCTTACGGGCGACTAAAATAAAGCGACTGTGGTTTTCTGTTTGATTTGCAATCGACTTCTCCAAAGCATGAAGCTTATAGAGGTGACCACCTTCCTCACTGCCAATAACCGCCACTGTAGGGTCTTGTAATTCATAAGCTCTCGCCATGGCATCAGCGGTACTGTCACAATATTCGATGCGAATATTCTTTTGTTTATCAAGAAAATTACTACATTGGGTAAAAGGTTGTCCGTGTGCATAAATCGTTTTTATTTTATTGAGCTCGGTCGTTACTGCGGTTAATAAACAATGCTCGATAGGTTGGGTTATTTCACCAACAATTGACAAGTTAGTGTGCTGCAGGGCATCGTAAACTTCGTTAATACTACCTGAACTGGTATTTTCAATCGGAAGCATGCCATAGTCTACATGACCAGATTCTACTTGCTGCATAATCTCGTTGAAACTTTGGCAGCCGTATTCATTGATTTTTGCCGCACGACGTGAAAAATAGCGATGACTGGCTAAGTAACTGTAAGAACCTTTGTCTCCTAAAAAAGCGACACTAACCGTAGGTACCTGAATATTTGGGTTTGCTAAGGTTTGTAAATAGGCTTGTTGATTTAATACTGAATCTTCAATAATGGTTTGATAAACACTCGTCACATAGTGAGCGTCTAAACCCAGTACCTTACCCTGGTTAATCAAACGTATCAGTAATTCTTGCTCACGTTGTTGGTCGCGAACAGGGCGAATTTGATGAGCTTTGCTTTTCGCCACATTGAGCGTGAGTGAACGGCGTTGCGCAAATAATTCCAATAACTGTTGATCTAACTGGGTTATTTTTTCGCGGATTTTATTCAGATCTAATTCTTCGCTCACAGCACTTCACCCTATATTTTGTTATTTCAAGAAAATGGTTAAAAATAAAGAATCCTGATGTTTTAGTAAATAAAAATCATGAAGGCGACTAAAACAGGACGTTAGTCAGGATATATGACATTACTGTATATAGGGGAAAGAAATTGTTCAAGCCTTTATTACCAAAGGCTTGTATTAAAAAAATCTATATTAGAAATAGATTTTTACTCTTAAGGAATGCATTGCCAAATAATAGCAAAAGATGACACGGTTGCTATGCCCCAAACAATTGAACGTATAAGTCCAATATTTAATAAATAAAATATGTTGTAGGCAACACGTGCAATAACATGGGTGATAGCTAATACCGTAATACTATCTGTTATTGTGTTGGTTGCAATCGCTAATAAAACCGCAGGTATAAAGATTATTAGCGATTCAAAAGCGTTTTGATGAGCCGCAAGTGCACGTGCACCAAAGCCGGTTAATTGTGTTTGTTGAGCGCGAGGGTGATTATTGTCGTAACCACCGAGTTTATTCATCGCGATAGCCACGGGAGCTTTCGCTAAATAGGGTAATAGGGTGGCAGCAAATAAACACCAAATTAGAATAGTCATACGTTCCTCTTTTTATGATTGATTTTAGTTTTAGTGCTAAGGCTTATCAAACTGTTTAATCGTTCCACTTAATAGCTTAATAGCGTTAAGGTGTATTTTGTTTTACCAGGTAAAAAGGATGATGGTTTACCTTGTACCCAATCTTCATGACCCAAACCGAAGTAGGGGCTCCATGGGTGGCCTGATTGACTGGTTGGCATATGCAATATTCCAGATGATTCATGGCCAGGTGAAACGACCATGCGTTGCGATGCACCAAAGGTTTTTCCTTGTACGCGTGGCATATAGCTGTCACCGGGCAATTGTATAGGCTGCATATCTAACCAACGACCAATGAACGGTATTGCTTTACTGAGTGGGTGTTGTATATTACTGGTGTTTTGTTGCCCCCACGTCGCACTCGCTAATGGCTGGTCTTTCGTCATATCAGCTAATGTAGTGGTTAATGCTTGTTCAAAAACTTCCTGCCAACTATTTTCTGGCAACCATAAGAAATTCTTGGGCTGGTCATTAATCATTTGCCAAAGTGGTGTTTCAACTTGATGGCGAATAGTGCGAAAAGAATAGCTACCGTCTACGTGAGATAAATTTTTATTAAGTAAACTGAACACGTCATTTCGTACATTCAAACGGAAATTATTCACCAATCGATAAGCAACTGAATCAATGCAAGCACATAATGGGTCCGTATCAACAATTTCTTTCACCGCTTGCCAACGGGGGTGCTGAACAATGGCTTGAGGCGTTAATACTTTTTTAAGTAAAAAGTCCTGCCAGCGTTTTAAGAAAATGGCACGGTCATCAAGCGCAATATCAAGTAAGTCGTGTTCTGAGAAAATATTTTTAGTGAGTAAACGCTCTCTTATTTGCTGTGCTCGCGCGCCTAAAGCATAACCACCGTTACCCAGTTTATCTAACATTTTACCACCTACAACGCGGGTGTTAGCGGTCCATAAACGATTGTTTTCAGGATTTTTAATACGGGGATATTGTTCGCTATTTAAATAACCTTGCCAGTTGTTTTTACCATCAGCCCAATGTGTTGGTGTTTCGCCAAACTGAGTCGACTTTTTAGGGATAGGTCCCATAATTGTCCAGCCAATATTCCCAGCTTTGTCACCTACCACTAGATTTTGTGCCGGAATACCGGCTTTGCTAGCAATAATAAAAGCTTCGTCAACACTCGTTGCTAATTCGAGTTGGGTGTGGTGTAGATTTACGGCTTGCACATCATGAGCAACCCAACGATAAGCTAATAATTGCTTATTACTATTTGAGCCTATAACGGGGCCCCAAATTGTTTCTTTCACGATAAGTTCTTGAGCGTCTTGATCTTTGATAGCGATAACATGTTTATGTTCAGTAAAGTCTCGATAGCCGGTTGGCGTTAAATACTGACTTTGATCAGCATTAGTATCGAGAATAATAATATCACTCCAATCACCATAACTATTGGTAAAACCCCAGGCAATATTTCCGTTGCTACCCGCAATTATATTAGGTGTTCCAGGCAATGTAAGCCCTGTTACTTTTATGTTTTTATTATTATCACTGTCATATTCAAAGGTTGCCCGAAACCAAGTGTTAGGTACGCGTATACCTAAATGCATATCGTTAGCAACAATAGCACTACCTGTTTTGCTGAGTTCCCCCGAAACGGCCCAGTTATTTGAACCAGGGAATTCCTCACCTTGATAGTTATTGTTAGCAGAACCGGTATTTTGGTCTTGCTCAGAAATTGAGGATGCAGATATAAGCGTTTTCTGCTCTGCTGAGGCCGAAGGCCATGCACGTGTGGGCATGGCACTTGAAGGATAGTGAGTGCCATCGATAGCGGCATCCCAAATGCTTCCTTTGGGATTCAGAAACTCAAAGACGTCTTTACCGAGGCTATTTTTTATATTACCTAATGTTCTTTCACGATCGCCCGCGGCATATTGTAAGTCCATGTACATACTTAATACCGTTAATATAGTATCTTCTTCTTGCCATGACACTGGCGCTTGTTGTAAGAGTAAGTATTCAAAAGGAGGTGACTTTAAATTATTTATGCCTTGATTAACGCCACGAGTATATGCTTTTAGTAAGGCTAAATCTTTATCGGGAAGTTGAGATACTATGACACGCGCACGTTCACGAAAACGATGGCGGCGAATTTTTTTATCATGGGGTAATGCTTTCTCACCAAATAAGCTAGCGAGTTCACCAGCAGAATTTCGGCGCAGTAAATCCATCTGAAAAAAGCGTTCTTGGGCGTGTATAAAACCAGTAGCAACGGCAACATCATTACGCTTCTTAGCTTTTATCGTTACAATGCCCTGACTATCTCGTTCAACTACGGCGGTATCACTTAATCCCAGTAACGTTCTTTTCCCTTCAAGAACAGGCAAAGCACTATCAATTTGGCTGTAAATCCATGTACCTAAACTTGCAATGACTAAAAATAAGATCAGCAAGAAACCAATTAATATGTGTTTTATTTTATTCATAGTGTGAAGTTTTTAGGATATTTAGTTGTGCTAGATTACCTTATTATTTATAAAGTTAACATTCAATGATAGAACATTATTATGGGTTTATAAATAAAGAAAAGAACACATGCTTTTTTATTAGTATTTTTACCGATAGAATAGCGACAATTATTATCGATAAACTTAATTCAGGAGTTTTTATGGCATCTTTACAAGATCAGCTATTAAAAGCAGGCTTAACAACTAAGCAAAAAGCGCGACAAGCCAATACAAGTCAACGTAAAACAAATAAACAAAAACGCAGTGGTGTTGCAAAAGATGACAGTTTGCAAGACCAAGTAAAGCAAGATTTAGCGAAAGCTCAGAAAGAAAAGTTAGCAAAAGACGCTGCCCTTAACGAAGAAAAAAAACAACAGCTTGCTAATAAAGAAAAAACGTTACGTATTCAACAAATACTTGAGCACCACCATATTAAAAATGTTAACGGTGAAACGGAGTATAACTTTACCTTTAATAGTAAAATTAAAAAACTTTTTGTAAATGCGGTTACCCATAGAGCTCTAGTGAACGGACGTTTAGCGGTTTGTGGTTTAGTGGATCAGAGTTACCTTGTTACGGCTGAAACGGCTGCAAAATTAGCCATTTTAGACCCAAGCGTTATCTTGGTACAAAATGATAAAGTTGAAAGTGATGAGGTCGCAGCTGACGATCCCTATGCTGATTATCAAATTCCTGATGATATGATGTGGTAGCTGGCGTGTTTGCACAAATGAAAATAAGTATAACAAAGCAATTATGTTAAACTGGCACAAATTGAGGGGGCTGTATTGAAGCAGTCTCGTGTATTATTTTTATAACTAAAGAGAAGTTGTTTTATGTTTATTGTTCGCTGGATTATTGGTCGTATTATTTTATTATTGAATTTCATCTTTTCACCAAGTGGTCCGCAACGAACCCCTGAATTACAAACTGAGATTGATACGAGCACAAAACATTTAAGTTTATATCAATTACCCGCATGTCCTTTTTGTGTAAAAGTTCGTCGTTCAATGAAACGTGATGGTTTAAATATTGAATTACGTAATATTAATCAAAACGAAAATTATCGTGAAGAGTTAATCAAAGAAGGAGGTAAGCGCACAGTACCTTGTTTGAAAATAACAGATAAAAACGAAAAGGTGACTTGGTTGTATGAATCTAAAGATGTTATTAATTACTTGCAACAATTTGCTCGTTAATTTTATGGTTAATCATATTTATTTATAAATAATGAAGTAATTCTCTATCTTTCGGGTCTATTAGTTTATCGTTAGACAATTAATAACCCGAGAAGTAGACCTATGTTAATTAAATCGCCTGCAAAATCCTCGCTTAAAGAACATCAAGTTACCGATGAAAGTGTTTACTTACAACGCAGACAGCTTGTTAAGAAAATGGGATTTATTGGCGCAGGAACATTAATCGCCTCTGCTATACCGAGTGTTGTTCATGGTAAAGGCTTAGATTTTTTCTCATCAGAACCCACACAAACTTTTCAGCGTTATCCCCTGAATTTTACAGCTAACAGCACTAACAACGCACAAGTACTCACACCTGAAGCTAAAGTGACGAGTCATAATAACTTTTACGAATTTGGGACAAATAAAAGTGATCCAGTCAACAACGCACAAAGTTTTAACGTTAATCCTTGGAAGTTAACCATTAGTGGTGAATGTGACAAACCTTATACGTTAGATTTAGATGCGTTAACAAAAAGTTTTGTGCTTGAAGAACGTATCTATCGTCTAAGATGTGTAGAAGCTTGGTCAATGGTTATCCCTTGGGTTGGTTTTGAATTAGCAACGCTATTAAAAAAAGCGCAGCCAAACTCTCGTGCTAAATATGTTGCTTTTGAAACCTTATACGACCCAGAACAAATGCCAGGACAAGCAAGTAGACGACTTGGTGGTGGTGTTGACTACCCTTATGTTGAAGGCCTACGTATTGACGAGGCTATGAACCCACTAGCACTGATGAGTGTCGGTTTATATGGGAAAACTTTACCTGCCCAAAATGGGGCGCCTATTCGTTTAGTTGTACCTTGGAAGTATGGTTTTAAAAGTATCAAATCGATTGTTGCAATAAAATTTGTTGAACATCCCCCCGCATCTACATGGAATATTTTGGCGCCCAGCGAATATGGTTTTTATGCTAATGTTAATCCTAACGTTGACCACCCTCGATGGAGTCAAGCCAGTGAGCGAAGAATTACTTCTGGTGGTTTATTTGCTCGTAACCGTATTGATACTTTACCTTTCAACGGTTATGGAGGAGAAGTTGCTGAGATGTATAGAGATCTCGACTTACGAAAAAACTTCTAAAGCCTTTTTTAAACGGTCAGGGATGAGTGTTTAGCTATGAATACATCATCTCTATTAACTGATTAAGTCATTATTAGCCTCATGAAATATAACGTTTTTTTCTTCAAATTATTTATTCACCTTGCGGCCTTATTGCCGTTAGTCAATGCATATTACTTAGCTTTTACTGACCAATTAGGTGCTGATCCGGTTGAGGCCATTATTCATTTTACCGGGATCGGCGCTTTTAATTTATTGTTATTAAGTTTGGTAATAACTCCTATCAGTAAGCGCTTTAAAATTTCATTATTAGTAAAAGTTCGCCGATTAGTCGGCTTATATAGTTTTACTTATGCACTACTTCACTTAACTAACTTTTTGGTCTTTGAAGTTCAGTTTGATTGGTTACTATTTTTGAATGAAATTATTGATCGACCTTATATTACCATTGGTATGGCAGGACTTTTAATTTTACTGACGTTAGCAATAACATCAATTTCTGCACTGAAAAAACGCATGGGTAAAAATTGGCAAAAGCTACATAATTGGGTTTATTTAGCGGTTATCTTTGTTGGTATTCATTTTTACTGGTCGGTGAAATCCGACATTATTGAACCAAGCATTTATCTATTTATTAGTATTACGTTATTAGCGCTTCGTTTTGAAAAATTTAAAAAACGCATAAAAAAAAGCTAGTCAGTATCTACCGACCAGCTTTAATTAACTTACTTTCTTAATTTATTTAAAATAGCTTACTTTAGAATAAATTAAGGGTTTGCTTGAAGTGTAAGCGTCATACCTGAAGCCGCACTATATCCAAAAATATCTATGTACCAAGTACCTGCCGCTGGGTTTGTAAAACTACAGCTTTCGTTGTTACCATTTTTATATGGGCGACAATCATAGGTAGATGAAGTTGATTGTGCTCCTCGGCGAATGTATAAATCAGCATCACCCGAACCACCTGAAAGACTAATGGTCATATCGGCATAACCGGCTGGTAACACTTGAGTGAAACGTTTCCATTGTCCCTGTGATACAGCAACATTTGACTCTGAACCATTAATCGCTGGATTTCCACCGGTAGAGCCACCCGTAAAACTACCGGTTAGACTTAAACCTGAAAAGGCCGAATAAGCTTTTATGCGAATATAGTAAGTACCGCCAGTAGAGGTACCTGCACAAGACTCATTATTTCCACCAACATAAGGGCGACAGTCATAGGTTGAATCCGTAGGGGCTGAGCCAAACTTTACATACATATCAGCATCACCAGAACCACCACTCATCACAAAGTTGATGTCAGTCGCGCCAGTCGGTACTTCCATTGTATAAACAACATCTGTATTGGTTGATGCGCTCAGGTTAGTTTCAGCAACACCATTTGTTAATACATTACCGGTAGGAGGTGTTCCTGTATCAGGACAACTTCCAACGCCTACAGCACACCAAGCCGTTTCTACAGCTGTTTTTTCAGTAGTACCGTATAGATCTTGTGCGGCTTGTGCGGTTGCTGAACGTGCACCAGCAAAGTTAGTGTTTTGATTCATGTAAGTCACCAGCGCACGATAGAAAATTTTCTCTGCTTTTGCCATACCAATACTTGGAACGACTGCTGTTGATTTATTACGTGGATGAGTACCACCATCGACTAACAACACATAAGCTAAGTTAGCAATACCAGAGTTACCATGAACGCCGCCTTGGTCATTACTGTTACTTGGGTTACTGACGAAAGGAATACGCTCTGGATACCAATCTTTTGAGTAATTGTCTTTAGTTGGGTTGTCCATATAACGTAAAGCTTTACCTGCGGTGTTATATAAGCCGTCACCTAATAACCAAGTAGAGCTTGTTGTGCCATTTTTATATGACTCTGCAGAAAGACCTAAAATGTCTGACCACGCTTCGTTTAATGCTCCTGATGCATTGGCATAAATGAGATTTGCTGTTTTATCAGTAACACCATGCGTTAATTCATGACCGATAATATCGAAATCACTGGTAAAGTCGTTCATACCACTTGAGGCTTGGCCATACATCATTTGTGATCCAGTCCAGTATGCATTCTGTACGCCTAAATCTACACTCGAAATTAAGGTCATACCATTGTTATCAAGGCTATCACGGCCAAATTTACTCTGATAATAATCATAGACTTTTGACGCACCATCATGAGCACGCTGTGCCGCTGCATTACCTCCACAATTTTGCGTGTTTGTACACAACAATGTACCAGGAGCCGAATTTGCCGAACCGCCATTTAAGGTATAAGTTCTCCAGTTTTTAGCTGAATGTATTTGTGGTTCTCTTGTTAATATTTCAGCTGTATCAGCATCAAAATAAACATAGTCACGACCAAAATCTTCACCGCCATTATCCCATGAGACTTCAAGTCTATAAGCGAGTTTAGTTTCTTCTAAAAGTGGTAAATATATGTAAGCAAGCTCTGGAGTATTTAAAATATTACCCATACTTTCGGCGGCGACTACCGCTTGAGCTGAGTCATTTTTTATTACACTTGCATTGCTCATCATAGAGAACAAAGGAGATGAAGTTGTCGCAAGTGTACCTGTAACGCTATACACGCTTGCGGCTGCATTTGTCATGCTAAACGCACTGATAGGTGAATTTGTGTGCATGATCATACTCGTACCATAAACTTTCAGACCATTAATAGTTTGATCAAAATGTGTATGAGTTTTACCTAATTCATCAGTCCATTGGCGTCGAACATTGAAGTTCTCATTGCCCAGAGAACCGTATGAACTCTGGTTGGTTATCATGCTTTTGAATGCTTGAGCAGCAGGGTTTTTAGTACCAACAAGAGAATTTACAATCTCTGGACCTGTAGTCGTCACAGGCGCAATTACAGGAGTACCTGTATTTGTTTCTTCTAACATTGAGCTTGAGTTCATTTCTACAGCGGTTGCATTCATTGCTGAAGCGGTAAGTGCTGCACCAATAAGGAATGAGAGTTGAGATATTTTATTATTATTTTTCATTAGGTGTTCCTAATTTAACTTAATTTTATGCTCAGATTAAAAGCCAAGCGTTGTTTTTATTTTCCTCCCTCATTCCATTGATTTAGTTGTCATCCTAGGGTGCTGAGGAATTTTGGCCAGTCTTTGCTGACAAATTAACCGTAGCATTAATTTAACGAAAATAACAAATAATTAACAATAAATTGATGGTTAATTAATCGTACAAGGTGTAATTAATTATTTACGACTTGAGGGTTTACTTTGTAAATAAAAGGTAACTAAATATTTGTTTCTTTAAATATCAGTGATTTAGAGTTTTATTGTTAAAAATAAAAGCAATAGGTATGAAGTCGAATCACAACAAAGTGGGATAACGAGAGTTATACCTTGTTGTTAATCAATAAAAACGAGTGTGTTAGGTAAGCTATTTTGTAGTGTTACAAAAGTAACCGTAGGCTTATTTTGATTATCCGGTACTAGGCCTTCAACTAGTGCGACAATAGTTGTTGATGGTGCATTAGCACTTTTAGACGTAACGATGACAGAAACAAGTTTTCGCCAATGACAACCCACAAAGCCACAAATATCGCCAAGGTCTAGTTGTTGATAAGTTATTTTGAGGTCAGTTAACGAATTATCCGCAAGAAAGTGAATTATTTTTTGATGTGATTTAACCGCATCAATTGCGATAGCTTGGCAGTTATTGGAAATCGATAAAAGAAAAATTAAAATTATAAGTTGTTTCATTATTAACCTTACTTTTATCGGTTTTTAAAGAAGCTAGTCCTTAAGAGCGAGCGGTAACTTCTAATAAATGGTACCCAAACTGTGTTTTTACTGGGCCTTGAACAGTGTTTAAGTCAGCAGTGAAAACAACTTCATCAAATTCTGGTACCATCTGGCCACGACCGAATGTTCCTAAATCGCCACCTTGCATTTTTGAAGGACAGTTTGAATGCTCTTGGGCTATAACAGCAAAATCTGCTCCATCTTCGATTTGGGTTTTAAGCGTTAAACATTGCTCTTCTGTATCTACTAATAAATGACGTGCTGATGCTTGTGACATGTTACTTCCTATAAATAGTATAAATTAATATTTTTACTTTACCGTATCTTGAGAAATAATTAAAGAAATCGATGAATTGAATTAGCATTCATCGATTCTTTAAACGTTGTTCAGTTTAAATGCTTAGTTAAAAAGGCTTCCATCATCGTCATCGCTTTTGTACGATTTGCGGCATCGTTTAGATGATGAGTACCAAATTTGAACAGTTCATATTCAACATTTTTCCCTGCATCTTTTAACGCGTCATACATCATTTCGGACTGGTAGTAACTTACTCTAATATCTGATTGACCATGGAGTAGCAGTACCGGGGCTTTAAATAATTTAGCATGATTAACGGGTGAAACCTTTTTCATCTCGTCAGGGTCTTTACTGACTGCGTTATCAACATAACCATCGCTACCAAAGCGTTCCCAATGATTAATTTGTGCTTCCATATCTGAAACACCTGCAATACTAATAATACATTTAAACATATCAGGCGTTTGGAAACCGGCAACTAACGCGGCGTAGCCACCATAGCTTGCCCCTACAATACAGGCTTTTTCGGTATTTGCTTGACCTGATTCTTTTACCCATTGCATGGCATCGAGTAAATCAGTTTGCATCTTTTTGCCCCACTGCATATATCCAGAGGTTTGGTATTGGTTGCCATATCCCGTCGAACCACGGAAGTTCACTTGTAGTACAGCATAGCCACGGCTAGCAAACATTTGCACGAATGAGTCAAAGTATTGTGAATCGCGCGCGTAGGGACCACCATGGGGATGCAAGATAATAGGGGGATTCTTAACATTGTTAGGTAATGTTAAATACCCATGAAGTGCCATGCCATCTTGAGCTTTGAACTCAAAAGGTTGAACTTTAGATAATGTATATTGATTTAATTGTGGATATTCTCCATACCAGGGTAATAGCTTATTGGTTTTTTGATTAAATAAATAAAATTGAGCGGCTTTACTGTCACTAATTGTGCTGATGATATAGCGCTCTTTTTTACGATCCCAGTCATAAATATTTGCCTGTAAATCTTTTTTAGCAAATATGCTGCGGATCTGCCTTGCTAAAGCATCGCTTTCTTTATCAAAATAAACATAACGAACGAAACCATCATTATATTTGTAGCCAATAACTTCTCTTTTATTACCTCCGTTACGGATTATCGCACCAGTAACGTCATAATTCTCAGGGGCTCTTCCTAAAAGCTCAAATTTTCCACTTTCGATGTGATAGCGCCACAACGATTTTTTAGATACATCATTTTCACTTTCGGTGTAATCTGATTTGACAATAATGGAATTATTTTCTTGCTCATACATAATGACACTGAAGGTATCTGTTTTATAAGCTTCTGTTGTTTTTACTAATTGCCAGTCGGCATTGGAATCTTTGCGGGTATAAATATACCTAATATCTTTATCTGGATTTTTGTCAACACCAACACCCAACAATACTTCACCTGTTCTATTTACCCCCCAACTGATAATACGCATAGCGTTAGGTAAATATTTATCAAAACTACCATCATTGACATTCACCTTAAAAACTGAAGAATAATTGCCGTCACGAGGATCGTTTATACTGACTAGAATATGGTTAGGTTCATTATCTAGCAGGCTTAATAACCTAGGGCTATTGTAATAGAAAGTGACCGCTGTTCTTTTTTTACTTTTCTTCCGAATTTCAAAAACATCACTGCCATCAATTTTGGCTGAATACAAATGGGTTGTCCGGTATTTTTGCTTTCGAATAATATAAGGCTGTGTTACCGAGACAAGTATTCGTTCGTTATTTGCCCAAGAAAGGCTATCGATTCGATATTTTTCGAAACCTAGCTGTAATATTACGGTGACGTTACTACGATCGGTAAAAGGTGTAATAGCTACTTTAGTGAACTCTCCTTGGTTTAGAATAACAGCAATATTTTTCCCATCAGGTGAAATTGAAGGGCTAGATACCATTGGCATTTGCGTAAAGAGTTTGAGCGGTATAAGAGGTGTTTTAGCAAGGCCATTGAAGGATATTAATATCAATATTAATATTAATGCAAGATTTATGATTTTTAACATTTATATTCCTTTATCATTATTATTTACCTATACTTTTTAACAAAATATTAACGAAAGGGCAAGAATAAGTGTGATCAAAAATAGTGAGCAAATTAGGCTGTATAAAATAAGAGTGCAAATTTTTAGGGTAAAAAAGGGAATATAAATCGCTATAATATCACAATCGTTTTTTTAAATTATTATGTGATAAATTAATCGCTATTATTTATATGGATGTCGCCCAATGTTTTTACCAAACCTTAAACATTTACGCTATTTAATTGCCCTCTACCAAGAACAAAATTTTCACCGAGCCGCTAGTGCTTGCTTTGTTAGCCAATCAACATTAAGTAGTGCTATTTTAAAGTTAGAAGCACAGCTAAATTGTCAATTAATTGAAAGAGATAGCAAATCTTTTATTTTTACAACACAAGGCATAGAAGTTGTTAATAAATCGCGGCAACTGTTAGTGTCGGCGAACGAATTAGTCAGTTTTGCAAAACAACAAGGTAATGAATATACCGGCACTGTGCGCATTGGTTGTATTCCAACTATCGCCCCTTTTCTATTAACTGACTTTGTGCAAGCCTGCCAAAAAAAGTTACCCGAGTTAGCGCTGTTTTTGCGTGAAGATACGACTGAGAATTTAATGAACCTGCTAAACAATGGCGAAATTGATCTATTGATTCTAGCGCTGCCCATTTCGGTTAATAACTTTCACTGCAGAGTCGTTGGGAAAGATCGATTTTTTATGGCGGGTGACCAAGCCCTTGTTAACACTTTTCAAAAAACAGCGAGTTATCAACACTTACCTGAACAAAGTATTTTTTTACTATCATCAGAGCATTGTCTGACTGAGCATGCCTTATCGGCGTGTAAACTTGCTGATAAATCTCTTATCCATTCTTTTTCGGCATCAAGTTTATCAACACTGGTTCAAATGACCGCTTTTCATCATGGTTTTACTTTTCTACCCGAAATGGCGGTAAAGAAAGACGTGGGAAAAAATGAAGGACTAACCATTGCACCACTAGATCGAGATTATTATCGAGAAATTGGTGTTGTTTGGCGAAAAACGTCGATGCGAAATTCTTTATATAATCAGCTTTTAGAAGTAATTTCTCGTTTATTAAAATAATCATGACTGATGGTAAACAGTAAAGTCATACTTTTAATATCAATGGACGATAATATAAAGTTAATTTTGTATTTAAAATTTTTATAAATTAGTCGTTTAATTATTTTGTTGATTTAATTTTAATTCATTTAGAACTTTTTACGACGCTATTACTACCTCTATAGTAACCAACAAATTTAAGAGCATCTCAATTGAAAAACAAAAGGAATAGTTGTGTTCGAACGAAGCGATGAAACATTAGTCAAGCAAGCACTTAAAGGTAAAAAGTCCGCTTGGGTAGCGTTAGTAAAACGTTATGAGAAAAATTTATATAACTATACCTTACGCATGGTGAGTCATCCGGCTGATGCAATGGATTTAATGCAAGATGTGTTTGTGGCTGTTTTTAGAAACTTATCAACTTTTCGTGGTGATAGTCCTTTTAAAGGTTGGATGTTTAAAATCGCTCATTATAGATGTATTGAGTTTTATCGTCGGAAAAGGCCAACACAGTCACTTGATGACCTACCAGAACAAGTTGATGAAGCTAGCGATGAATGCCCAGAATACCAAGCTGTTTTAGGACAACAAGCAAAGGCTTTGCATAAAGCATTACAAGCTTTACCGCTAAATCAAAAGTTAGTCGTTGAATTAAAGTTTTTTCAACACTGCACATTTGACGATATAGCCAAACAATTAGGCATTTCAGTAAATACGGTTAAATCTCGTTTATATAGCGGATTAGATAAACTAAAAGATCATTTGGAGTTTGATTATGTCTGAAGATAAAAAAGTAACATCAGAGCAAGCCTTTGAAAAATGGCTAGACCGTTCAGATTCACTCGAAGATTCATTTAAAGAGACGAAAAACCAAAAAGTGCGGAGTAATGAGAGTGCTAAAGAAGAAAGAATTTGGCAAAAACGGTTAAAAACAGCGATAGCTATTGAACACCAAGAAAGCTTACAAGCTAAGCAAAATGTGCCTGAGTGGGATAGAGCAGCTGCTTTTGAGAGCGATGAGGTTTCATGGTGGCAATGGGGAGGATTACCCGCAATGTCGATGGCTTTTTCTGTATTTGCAGTGGTATTGGTCTTATTTAAAGTTGAATTTGTAATGAACGATAACGGCATGTTATTGACCTTTGGTGATAAGCAACCATCAGGTTACAGCCAAGCAGAAATTGAGACTTTAGTGAATGCTAAAGTAGACCAAAAGCTGCAATTATTTGCCAGCGAACAACAAGTGGTACTCGCAAATTATGCTGCGGATATTAAAGTGAAGCAACAAGATAATAATCTGCAATTAGCAAGTTATCTTATGGGGGCCTCTCGACAAGAGCGCAAAGAAGATATCGGTGACTTTATTCAGTACATAAACGATCAGCGTGCTGATGACTCATTAGATAATAAAATTAAATTTCAACAGCTTGAAAGTGTTATTAACTATCAATCACTTCAAAAGCAAAATATTAATTATCAACCTAACAATACAAATAATTTAAATTCAGACGGCTTAGGTTTAACAACAAAGCCAGTTAGTTGGACTTCAAAGGAGTAAGACCATGAAAAAATTAACAACATTTATCCCTTGTGCTTTATTTGCTTTAACTGTTACTACCGTAACAGCTGCAGACAATAATCAGTATGCCGGAATGCACAAGCAACTGGATATTATGAGTAATATTATAAAATCGTCAGTGCGTACTCAAGAAAGCCGAAAAGGGTCAAGAATAACAGGTATCGAAAGCACTTATTTAAAAGGACAGGGGATAGTTTTTACGATTAATTCGAGCTCAGGTAATAATCGCTGGGGAAATTATAATTTTAATTTCGCCATGCCAGATTTCCCCGTAGCACCTATTGCACCAGTGGTTCCAAGTAGAAGTTCGAATAACGATATTGAATTTGAAAATCAAATGAATAAATCTGTTGCTCGCACCATGGAAGAAGCATCTCAAGCTTATGAGCATGCAATGGAGTCTTTTGAACATAATCGTGAGGGCTATCGAGAATTGCGTGATGAGCAACGAGACTTGTCTTATGAATTAAGAGATATGGCGCGAGAAAAACGTGATATTGAATATAAATTACGTAGAGCTGATGACGAAAATAAGAAAGAGCTGAAGTCTGAACTTGCAGCCCTTAATCAACAAGCAGCTAAGCTTGCTTTGGACGAAAAAGCATTCAAAGCCAAAAGTGATAAATTACAGAAGAAGCAACAAGCTCAACAAGTTGAACAAGAAAAAGCACGTGGTGTTTATTATCAAGGCTTGAAAACCTCTTTAACAGAGACACTTTGTTTGTACGGTAATGGTTTAAATGCATTACCTAAAAATGAACATGTCAGTATTATTCTAAAGTCGGCGGGTGAAAAGGATGGCCGTCGTTACAAAGACAGTATTCTAGTGTTTACTAAAAATGATATCAGTGACTGCTCTGCAGATAAAATTACAGTTTCTAAATTAACGCAAAAAAGTCAAAATTATCAATTTTAATATTAAGCCCAAAAAGTTTATTAGCGATACCTTCAGTATATAAGCTATATTTTGCCACTTCACTATTTTAGTAAAGTGGCATTTTTTTGTTCTAGGGTAAGTTTATTTTTAATAAGAGGTGTAAAATAATCGCGTTATCATTATTTGGGAGCGCATCATGTTATTTTTGTATTTATATATGGGTTACGCTTTGGTCAAATTTTATTCCGTGATTACTGTATTGTCGCAGCAAAACCTTGCATTATCAGCACTCATATTTTCAATCGTCATTTTTTTAATTTGGTCTTTTATACCCGTATTAGGTTATTTGTTGGCTAAACTCATCGGAGCTAAAGGAGAGTCTAGTGCAGCGGTTTTACTCATCATGGGTGTTGGCGTTGGTTTAGTAGAAAATGCGTTGTTTTATTTTGATTTTCTAACACCCTACCAAGGAGATATGGGAACACTCATTGTCATGGGAGTGTTTTTTATCACGGCTTATTTTTCTTTTCAGACACCTAGATTATTTTCAAAAAAGAATAAATTATAATCAACATAAAGTCTCAGGCCCCCCCTGTAGACTTTATGCCTTAAATATCACTGAGCTTGGCTAAAAACCATATTAATGTAGTCAACCATACCAATAATTTCATTGTCTTGAACGACAGGGGCTAAATGAATACTAAAGCGTTCAAATAATCTGGCGCAATACCGTACGTCCATATTAGGGTTAACACTTAACATAGGCTTTGCCATTATTTCATATAAATTTACCCGATCGGGTGAACGGTCTTTTGCTAAAACTTCTTTAGCTATGTCAGCAAGCATCACTAAGCCGTATTCATCTTGAGGATTACGTTTATTGATGATTAAGGCGCTAACGTTATTATTTTTTGCTAACGTAATACCTTCAGCAACGGTCATCATCCCATCAGCAAATTCATAATTGTTGGTTGTCATCGCATCTTTAACTTGCACTAACTTATGGTTCATAGCTCTTCCTCAACTTTACCTTTTAAGCGCTCTACTTGATGAGCAACACCTACGGCATCTTCTACATTCAATTGAATAGCAATACCTTTGCCAGGGTCTTTGTCAAAGCCAGCAATTTTACTGATACGTTCAAGAATTTTTCTTGATAAATGCTCTTCAACAACAAAGAGCAATACATCTCTTTGCGACTCAAGTTGCATACCAAAAAAGGTGCGTTGGCGTTTTATACCTTCACCCCTCGCATTATTTATTATTGTTGCGCCCGTGGCTCCAGCCATTCTTGCGCCTTTCATTACATCGTCTGTTACACTGTCGTCAACAAATGCGACAATTAGTTTAAATTGCATGTGATCACCTGTTTTTCTTATCTTGTATAGGGTTTTTTGAGGACTCTTGTTTTTTGGGTTGTAAACTTCGTTTATTAATTTTAATACGTTTTCTTTTTTCACCGTAACGTTCAGCTTGGCGTGCTTTAGCTTGAGTTAATTGTGCGTAAGCCATAACAGCAATTATAGGAAATAAGCTGGCAAAAGCGATTAATCCAAAGCCGTCGATTAAAGGGCTTCTTCCGGGAATAGTACTCGCTAAGCCTAAACCTAAAGCAGCGACTAAAGGCACAGTAACTGTTGATGTTGTTACACCGCCAGAGTCATAAGCGAGAGGAGCAACTAATTTAGGACAGAAAAAAGTCTGAATCACCACAACCACATATCCAGAGATAATGTAGTAGTGAATTGGATGACCCACGACTATTCGATAACTACCCAGTGCGATACCGATAGCCACACCAATAGCGACAGATATGCGTAAATTATTCGCGTTAATAGCGCCACCTGAAACTTCTTCTGCTTTTATTGCCACAGCAATCAATGAAGGTTCGGCAATAGTGGTACTAAAGCCTATTGCGGCAGCAAAAATATAAACCCACGTGTAATCAGACCAATGAACATTTGTTAATATCTGCTCGCCGGCATGAATAAACTCTGGCGCGGTTAGTTGCTTCGCCATCATTTTTCCTAAAGGAAATAGTGCTTTTTCTAGGCCAAGTAAGAACAAGGCCAAGCCTATCAAAACATAGATAAAGCCAAAGCCAACTTGCTTAATATGAGGAATAGGTTTGCGGATAACTAATAGCTGAAAGACTAAAATAATAGACAGTATGGGCAGTACGTCAACAACGGTATTTTTTAAGGTTGTTAAAAACTCCAAGAGTAAAGCCATTAACTGATCACCATGCCATAAATCATCACAAAGATCATCGGGGTTAATGAAGCCAGTGCTATTAAACCAAAACCATCAATCATCGGGTTTCGGCCTTTGATTGCTGATGCTAAACCTACACCTAATGCTGTTACTAAGGGCACTGTAATCGTTGATGTAGTAACACCGCCTGAATCGTATGCAATACCGATAATCCAATGTGGGGCTATCATTGTCATCAACACAACAAGCACATAGCCCCCTAAAATTAAGTATTGAATTGGCCAACCACGAATAATACGTAAAACACCAATAACAATGGCAAGCCCGACGGCAAAAGCAACAGTAAAACGTAACCCGTTAGCATAAGAAAGTTGTGCGGCTAAAGTATCACTAATTACGCCCCCTGAAGCCGCAACACTTGCTGCTTCTTTCGCTACTGCAATGAGTGCTGGTTCAGCCACTGTAGTGCCAAAGCCTAAGCAAAAAGCGAAAGTAAGTAGCCAGCTAATACTGCCTTTTTTCGCAAAAGCTTGTGCCATTGATTCGCCAATAGGGAATAAGCCCATTTCTAAGCCGTAAATAAAAAAAGTTAACCCGAGAACAACGAAGGCTAAACCCACTAAAATATCGCCAATATTTGGCATAGGCTGCTGAAGAACAGCCAATTGAAAGAAAGCGATCACTAAAATAATGGGCAGTAAATCTTTACAGCTACCGAGTAATACCTTTAAGAAAACTATAAATTGTCGATTCATAAAAAAGAGTGTGATTGCCTGTTGATTGTATTATAGGAAATGTGGGCATAATTACTTTGTTTTGAATCAAACTAATTGTTTTATCTGAACTTAAGCAAAAGACAACTAATGAATATCATCAAAGAGAAAGTTTGGATGTAATTAAGATGAAACAATTACTCGCGTTTCTTTCTATTTTAACGACAACCTCTAATATTGGCAGGCAACGCTTTGTTAAAGCCTACCAGAGGTATTGATGAGTACGTTGCTTTAAATTAATTAAAGCGACTTATACAAAAAGGGCGAATATCGATATCGGTTTCTTTCTTGCTAACTAATTGGCCAATGATCTTACCCGTAATTGCGCCTTGGGTTAACCCCAAGTGCTGATGCCCTAAAGCAAAATAGATGTTTTTATGGTTTGGGGCTTGGCCAATAACAGGAAGTGAATCGGGCATTGAAGGTCTATGTCCCATCCACTTCGCTGTAGACTTTGCTTTTTGTGGGTTATATTTGGGTAAAATGTTAAGTACCTGTTCGGCATTTTTAAATAACATATCGGCTCGTTTCATGTTTGCGCTTTTATTCAGCCCGGCATATTCAACAGTGCCTGCTAAACGTAAACCATGTGCCATTGGCGTTATAATAAATTTACGCTCAGCAGAAGCAACAGGACGCGATAATTTATGTACTTTCGTCCCTATCGGTAAATCTAAGCTGTAACCGCGCTCTGCTTCTATTGGTAAATGATATCCTAACGTCTTTAAAAGATTCTTCGACCATGCTCCACTAGCAATAACAACCTGGTCAAATTGTAATGTCCCCTTTGTCGTGATGAGGCTTGCACCCACAGTGCTATGGTTAATGTCCAAAACATCATCTTGATAAAATACACATCCCTTTTTAAACGCAAGTGCTGCAAGCTTTGTACAAATGGCGAAAGGGTCAACACTGTGTCCCACTTGGGTGAAATATAATGAACCATAAATATTTTCACTCAAACAGGGCTCTAATAGCAAAGTCTGCTGGCGGTCGAGTAATAAAACGTCAATGCCTGCATTTTTATAACGTATCAATTGACGTTCAATTTTTTTACTTGAACTTTTTTCAAAGACCAACAAGCTGCCTCTTAAAGTCAGTAAGTTTTCAGCTTCAGCTTCCTTTAAGAGTGGTTGGTAATAATTAATCGCATTTTTGTTAAGCGTTTTTAATGCTTCACTATTTGAGGCACGTTTACCGGGTAACATATTAATTATAAATTGACCAAACCAAGGCAGGGCTTTTGGTAAATAAATAGCAGATAAAGAAATAGGACCTAAAGGATTAAGGAGCAACTTAGGAAATTGCCATAGCAAGCTCGGCTCAGCCAAAGGAAATACTTGTTCTGTAGCAAAGTGTCCCGCGTTTGCTTTTGAGCAACCTTCACCAATACCTAATTTATCAATAAGGGTGACCTGAAAGCCCAATGACTGCAGTTCAAGTGCACAGTTAATACCAATAATGCCAGCACCAATTACGGCGATGTTTATTACTGAGTTATCTACTTTAATTATTGTCATTTTTATCACTTAGAAAATTACACTTGTGGAATATTAGATATTGTATACAATATACTTAAATTGATCCACTGATACTCTGTATATTCTAAAAGCCAGCTTTACGCTCTTTTGAAGCAGAGTATTGTCAGCAATAAGTAAAGAAACTTGTAAAGTAGCGAGCAAAAATGATGAAAAAAATTAATTGGCAAGGTGTATATCCAGCAGTAACAACACAATATTTTGACGATATGTCGATTAACTTTGAAGCGACTAAGAATATGGTTGATAGTTTAATTAAAGAAGGTGTTCACGGTATTATCGCGTTAGGCACCGTTGGCGAAAATTGTTCGCACACCCAAACTGAAAAGCGTGAAATCCTTGAGGCGGTCAAAAGTATTGTTGCGGGTCGAGTGCCAGTACTTTCTGGCGTTGCTGAAACAACAACAAAATTTGCTATTGAATATTGTCAAATGTGTGAAGAAGTGGGCATTGACGGACTCATGGTACTTCCGGGAATGGTATATCGTTCGAGCGAACGCGAAGCCATTCATCACTATCAGCAAATTGCCCGTAATTGTGGTTTACCTCTGATGATTTACAACAATCCTATTACTTACGGCGTAGATGTTTCTATAGAAGGTATGGCGGTTTTAGCCAATGAGCCAACGATTGTTTCTGTAAAAGAAGCGACAGAAGATACTCGCCGTATTTCTGAATTATATGCTGAATTTGATGATCGTTTTATCGTGTTCGGTGGTGTTGATGATATTGCCCTTGAAAGCTTAATGCTTGGCTGTACGGGTTGGATCTCTGGTTTAACTAACGTTTTTCCACAAGAATCTGTTGCTATATATAAGTTAGCACAACAAGGTCGCTATAAAGAGGCGTTAGAAATTTGGCGTTGGTTCCTGCCATTATTGCGCTTAGACACAATACCAACACTTGTTCAATGTATTAAATTTTGCGAGCAACTAGCCGGACGTGGCAGTGAAGTTGTTCGTGCACCTCGTTTACCGCTTGCGGGTGAAGAGCGAGCAAGAGTTGAGAAATTATACAACGATGCATTAGCAACGCGACTTGATTTATCAACGTTTAATCTAGATTAATCGTCTTTAATTGTTAAGGCTAGAGCCTCACTGACAAGCCCTATACTTGAACGTGGGGTTTTGGCCTTACAATTTATATAAAACTTATAGCACAAACACAAAGGTAAAAAAAAGATGATCAAAGGCACCTTTTTTTGTATCGACGCCCATGCCTGCGGTAACCCTGTTCGGTTAGTTACTAGCGGTCACCCAGATTTAAAAGGGTTAACCATGAGTGAAAAGCGACAAGATTTTTTAGAAAATCACGACTGGATACGGAAAAGTTTAATGTTCGAGCCTCGTGGTCACGACATGATGTCAGGTTCATTTCTTTATCCGCCCTGTAGTGAAAATGCGGATGCCAGTATTTTGTTTATTGAAACATCAGGTTGCTTACCTATGTGTGGTCACGGCACTATTGGCACCGTTACTGCGGCCATTGAGAATGGTTTAATCACACCTAAGCAGAAAGGTAAATTAACGTTAGATGTGCCTGCAGGGCAGATTAAAGTTGAATACACGCAAAAAAATTTGAAGGTGAGCAATGGCGTTACTGCTGTAAAAATTTATAACGTTGCTGCTTATTTAGCACATCAAAATATTGAGCTTATTATTGAAGGTTTAGGACGCTTAATTGTCGATGTCTCTTATGGTGGCAATTATTATGTGATTGTTGAACCTCAAGAAAATTTCCCCGGTATTGACCAATGGAGTTCAAATGAAATTCTTCATTGGAGCCCAATCGTTCGAGCGGCAGCTAGTGAAACCGTATTTTGTGTGCATCCAGAAGACGCGAGCGTTAATGGTGTGACGCATGTGCTGTGGACAGGGAAACCGAAGCATCATAATTCAAATGGTGCCAATGCGGTATTTTATGGCGATAAGGCAATAGATAGATCACCTTGTGGAACGGGTACCAGTGCACGTATGGCTCAGCTTTTTGCGAAAGGTAAGCTTAGCTTAGGTGATACCTTTATCCATGAAAGCTATATCGGTAGTCAGTTTGTTGGAAAAATTGAACAAGTGGTTACCCTTAATTGTGATAGAGGAAATCCTGCAGGGATAAATGGAAAAATAACAGCGATAAAGCCTAGCATTGAAGGCTGGGCAAAAGTTTTTGGAAAAAACTGTATCACTATTGATGATGATGACCCTTATGCATTCGGTTTCGCTGTTACCTAATTCGATTGATAAAAATTAAAATACAAATTTAAGTAGGAGTGAATGATGAATATATCCGGAAAAAATTTAATCGCGGGCGAATGGTCAGGCGATACAAGCAATGGTTTCTCTGCAATGAATGCTATTACTAATCAAACAATGCATGAAAAGTTTGCTGATGCTAGTGAACAAGAAATTGAACAAGCCATTAGTAAAGCCAATCAAGCCTTTGTGTCTTATAGCCACTTAAGTGCAGAAAAAAGAGCTGTTTTCTTACGCACAATAGGTGAACAAATTCTTGCACTTGGTGATGATTTAGTTGACATCGCTTGTGCTGAAACAGGCTTACCTGCTATGCGTATTCAAGGCGAGCGAGGTCGTACTATAGGTCAACTAGGGCTGTTTGCTGATTTACTTGAAAGTGGTGAATATCAGCCGGTGGTAGATTTAGCTGATGAAAATCGCACACCTTTACCAAAATCAGACACGCGTTTAGGTTACTTACCATTGGGTGCTGTAGCAGTATTTGCGGCGAGCAACTTTCCATTGGCTTTCTCTACGGCTGGTGGCGATACCGCTTCTGCATTAGCAGCAGGCTGCCCAGTCATCATGAAGGCTCATGCAGCGCACCCAGGTACCGCTGAACTTGTGGCACAAGCGATCAGTAAAGCGATTAAAATATGTGGCATAGATGCTGGCGTATTTTCATTGATCCAAGGGAAGAACTACGCGATCTCTCGCCAAATAGTTACGCATCCGTTAATTAAGGCCGTCGGTTTTACTGGCTCTGAACGTGTTGGGATGATTTTACAACGTCAAATTAATGAACGGGCTGAGCCAATTCCATTTTATGGTGAGCTTGGTAGTGTCAATCCACAATTTATTTTAGAAGATAAATTAGCTAACGCAGCAACGGAACTTGCACAAGCGCTGGTTGCATCATTAATGATGGCACAAGGACAATTTTGCACTAGCCCGGGGATTTGGGCTTATGTGACGGATGAAAATACCCCAACATTTGAAAAGTCGGCGGCACAAGCGATCAGTGAAACAAAAGCCGGGGTTATGTTAACGCCAGCAATCGCAGCGTCATATAATCATACTGTCAGTCAATGGCAAAGCCTCACGGGTGTTGAATGTTTAGCACAAGGCCAAGTGGCAGAACCCGAGCAAGCGCACTTTTGTCGTGCGGTATTATTCGCTACCGATTTAACCACCTTTAAAGCTAATCAAACATTACATGAAGAAGTTTTTGGGTCATCAGCGCTTATTGTACGCTGTAAAAACCACGGTGAATTGATGGAATTTATTTCTCTATTAAAAGGTAACCTAACCGCCAGTATTCATGCAAATGAAAAAGATTTACACGTAGCACAACGCGTTGCTTTAGCCGCTGTTCATAAAGTGGGGCGTTTAATTTATAATCAAATGCCTACGGGTGTTGAAGTTTGTGCCGCTATGAATCACGGCGGACCATTCCCTGCCTCAACTCAAATAAGAACGACATCGGTGGGAAGCGAAGCGATTAAACGCTTTCAACGCCCTATTTGCTATCAAAATATGCCCAATGAGCTCTTACCTGCGTTATTGAAAAGGTAAGCTTTTAAAGTTATAACTTTCATTGATAATAAGAATAAGCTGCTAATGTTTATTAGCCGCTTTTTTTTAGCTGATAAACCCTTATAATGTCAGCACACTTTCAAGAGAAGTACTTTATGACCATTGTTTACAAAACCCGAACTCAGTTAGTTGTTGAAACCCTTAGAGAGAAAATTCTAAGTGGCGAAATTCAAGCAGGTCAACCTTTACGCCAAGCGGCATTAGCAGAAGAATTAAATGTTAGTCGTATACCGGTACGTGAAGCGCTATTGCAACTGGAAGCTGAAGGTTTGGTTTCTTTTGAACCGCACAAAGGTGCTACAGCGACTGAGCTGAATGCGAGTCAGGTCGATGAACTATTTGAATTAAGAGCTATGCTCGAAGGTGATTTATTAGCCTCATCAATTCCTAATCTTAGTAATGAAAAGTTAGCAGAAGCTACTGATATTTTGGCAAAATTAGATAAAGCGCTCGGCAAAGAAAATGCGGCTAATACTTGGAGTGAATTAAATTCTGATTACCATAATTGTTTATATTCAGGGGCTAATCGTCCGCAAACTCAAGATTTAGTCAATACCCTAAATAAAAATGCTGACCGTTATATTCGCATGCACTTATTATGGGCAGGCGGTATTTCAAAAGCAGAATCAGAGCACAATGAACTACTCGATTTATGTAAAGCCCGCAACGTTGAAAAGTCTGTGGCTTTGTTGAAGCAACATATTTTAGGTTCTCGTGATGAAATAAAAGCTTTTCTTTGTGCACGTGAACTCGCAGAGGGATGATTTTTACTTAAGCAAATCAAATAAGTAGTGGTGTTTATTGTTTTTACCTTTTATAGGCTTATAGCATAAACCTAACAGCTCTCTTTTTGGTTATTCTTTTTGGTTATATTAAAGCTTTTTCTTATATGGAAACTGTTTGCCGACTATGGCATTATTCTTAACATTATATTGTTATGAAAGTCGGTAAACACCATGAACTTAACTCACTTACAAAAGCTTGAAGCTGAATCTATTCACATAATGCGAGAAGTCGCCGCTGAGTTTGACAACCCTGTCATGCTTTATTCAGTTGGTAAAGACTCTGCGGTTTTACTCCATTTAGCCCGTAAAGCTTTTGCTCCGGGTAAAATTCCTTTCCCATTATTACACGTAGATACTGGTTGGAAATTCAAAGAAATGATCGCATTTCGTGATGAAATGGCGAAAGAGCATGGCTTTGAATTACTTGTTCATAAAAATCCTGAAGGTGTTGCAATGGGTGTGGGGCCATTTACGCATGGCAGTGCAAAACATACCGACATCATGAAAACGCAAGGTTTAAAGCAAGCGCTTAACCAATATGGATTTGATGCCGCTTTTGGTGGAGCACGTCGCGATGAAGAAAAATCTCGCGCTAAAGAACGTGTTTACTCATTTCGTGATAAAAATCATCGCTGGGATCCAAAAAGCCAACGTCCAGAATTATGGAATGTTTATAACGGCAAAGTAAACAAAGGTGAAAGCATTCGTGTCTTTCCATTATCTAATTGGACAGAGCTTGATATTTGGCAATATATCTACCTTGAAGGTATTAAAATTGTGCCACTTTATTTAGCTGAGAAACGCCCTGTCGTTGAACGTGACGGTACCTTGATCATGGTTGACGACGACCGTATGCCTATTGAAGACGGCGAAGAAGTAATGATGAAAAGTGTTCGTTTTAGAACGCTTGGTTGTTACCCATTAACAGGCGCGGTTGAATCAACGGCGACGACGTTACCAGAAATTATTCAAGAAATGTTATTAACCAAGACGTCTGAACGTCAAGGCCGAGTGATCGACCACGATTCATCAGGCTCTATGGAAAAGAAAAAAATGGAAGGTTATTTTTAAGCCAACTTATACAACCTTTTTCACAACATTTTAAATTTGCTTGTCAGTAATATAAGCAATAAAACAGAATTTTATAGGAAGAACCATGAGTCAACAAACAGACTTCGCCGAAACTGATTTATTAGAAACCGATATTGAGTCGTATTTAAAAAAACATGAAAACAAAGAAATGTTACGTTTTTTTACTTGTGGCAGTGTTGACGACGGAAAAAGCACGCTAATTGGCCGTTTACTGCATGACTCAAAAATGATCTTTGAAGATCAACTTGCAGCGATTGAAAACGACAGTAAAAAATCAGGTACTACCGGTGAAGCAATCGACTTAGCCTTACTTGTTGATGGCTTACAATCTGAACGCGAGCAGGGCATTACCATTGATGTGGCTTATCGATACTTCGCTACCGAAAAGCGTAAATTCATTATTGCAGATACTCCTGGCCATGAACAATATACGCGTAATATGGCAACAGGTGCATCAACGTGTGATTTAGCCATTATTTTGATTGATGCCCGATATGGCGTACAAGTACAAACCCGTCGTCATTCATTTATTTGTTCACTACTTGGTGTTAAACACGTATTGGTTGCGGTCAATAAAATGGATTTGGTTGACTATAGTCAAGAGCGTTATCAAGCGATTAAAAAAGAATACCGTGAATTTGCTGACGAATTAAATTTTTCAGACGTCCGTTTTGTGCCTATTTCTGCGTTAAATGGTGATAACGTCGTCGAAGAAAGCGTTAATATGCCTTGGTATCCAGGCGCGACTTTAATGAAGTTATTAAATACGATTAATGTTGAACAAGACGACAGTTTCACTCAATTTAGATTCCAAGTTCAATATGTTAATCGTCCTAACTTAAACTTCCGCGGTTTTGCTGGCACCGTTGGCTCTGGACATATTCGCGTTGGTGATGCAATTGTTGCTCTACCGTCAGGTAAAGAAAGTACAGTTAAATCTATTGTCACGTTTGATGGTGAGTTTGAACGTGCTGATAAAGGCCAAGCCGTTACATTAACACTGACCGATGAAATCGATATTAGTCGTGGCGAGCTCATCGTAAAGAAAGGCAGCTTACCTATTTCTAATAAGCAATTGAATGCTAATGTTGTTTGGATGCATGAAGATGAATTAGAAGTGGGTCGTGAATTTTATATTAAACACGGCAGTAAAATGACCACAGGTCATGCGATTAGTTTTGAACATAAGTTTGATGTCAATACCATGGAGCGATCGCCAACGTCACAACTGGCATTAAATGAAATTGGGTCAGTAAATTTTGAAGTTGCACAAGCATTACATTTTGATGCTTATGACGATAATAAATCGTCAGGTGCTTTCATTATTATTGACCGTTTAAGTAACTTAACCGTCGGCGCAGGTATGATCACTAAAGCGGTAGATGATGAGAATAAAGAAAATTACTCAGTTTTTGAACTTGAATTTAATACCTTGGTTCGTAAGCACTTTCCACACTGGGGCGCTCGAGATATCCTTAAAGGATAATTACGAGTAGTTCAATAAATAAACGATCAGCGGCCTAGTCATGTTGATACTGAAAAACAGGTTTATTGTTTTGCAATAAACCTTATTACTTGTCTTTGTATTGGTGAGTTCAGTATGGCGGTTTTAGTATCCACATCTCGTGTTAATAACATAATAAGTTAATCAAAAAGGAAAGTATGTGTTAACGATGCAGTGGTTGATGTTATTGATCTTTATCGCAACCTTTATTGGATTGATAAAGTATCAACAAACACCTGAAAAGGTTTTTGCGTTATCATTACTCGCTTGTTTAGCAACAGGTTTAGTTTCAGCGGACGTTGTACTCAACAATGTGGTTAACCCGGGGTTAGTGACTCTAGTGTTACTGGTTCTTTGTTCATTTGCGTTCGAACGTACCAGCGTTTTGCGTCGTATATCAGTTATTATGATTAAAGGCTCTCCCTTTAAATCTACCTTTAAAACCTTGCTTTACACTGCCTTCGCTTCGGCATTAATGAATAATACCGCTGTGGTTGCTGCACTTATTTCAACCATCAAAAAAAACACCCTAATTAAGCCCAGTAAACTCCTATTACCCGTCTCTTATGCCGCAATATTGGGTGGTACGTTAACCTTAGTGGGTACGTCAACTAACCTTATTGTAAATTCGCTCTTTATTGAACAAGGCGCCAACAGTCTAGGTTTTTTTGATTTTACCTTCATTGGCTTTAGTGCTTTTGTCATCTGTTTACTGGTTATTCTTGCAACGCAACATTTATTACCAAACCTTGACGTCGAAAATTTTTCTGCTGACCAATACCTTCTTGAAGCGGAAGTCTCTCAATCTTCAAAACTTGTGGGCATCACGATTGAAGGGAACGGGCTACGAAATTTAGATTCTTTATTCCTTGCGGAAATAGTGCGTGGCGGACGATTAATTTCGCCTGTTTGCCCTGATGAAATTATTCAAGCAAGTGACAAACTTATTTTTACTGGCGATATATCTAAAGTATTGACACTACAGCAATTTGACGGTTTAACCTTATTTGCTGAAAAAGACGGTCTGTTGCGTGACAACCTTACCGAAGTGTTAATTAAACCTGACTCTGCTGTTATCGGCAAAAATCTAAAAAAAGCAGGCTTTCGTGCTCGTTTTGATGCCGCTGTAGTGGCGATACGCCGTGAAGGCACTCAGCTATCAGGCAAGTTAGGCGACATTACAATACAGTCAGGTGATTTTTTAGTATTAGCTGTTGGTAATGACTTTAGTGCTCGCACAAATTTATCAAAAAACTTTTTTATTCTTTCTGGTCACAAACCTGACAATATGCTCTCAGGGTGGCGTGATTCATTAACTGTCTTTGGGTTTTTAGTCACCATTGCTTGCTCTGTTATGACTAATATTGCGCTATTAAAATGCTTAATGTTTTATATCGCTATATTAGTACTCTCTGGCTGTTTAACAGTAAATGAAATAAAACGTCGATTTCCCCTAGAAATATGGATGGTAGTTTTAGGCGCACTTACCTTAGCTAAAGCTTTTGAAACCAGCGGTATCGCAGCGTTACTTGCACAGCAAATAGAGTTGTTATTGCAGGGGAAAAGTGCATATTTAGCCATGGTTTGTATTTTTATTATCACGTTATTAATGACAGAAATTATAACGAATAGTGCTGCAGCGGCATTAGTTTTTCCTATCGCCTATAGTATTGCATTAGGACTAGGGGTAAACCCGCTACCTTTTGTCATGGCGGTGGCTTTTGGCGCAAGTGGTAGTTTTATCAGCCCTTATGGCTATCAAACGAATATGATGGTTTTTAATGCGGGAAACTATCGCTTAATTGATGTGGTAAAATTTGGTTTACCCGTATCAATAGCTTACTCGATTGTTGTGTTGTTAATGATACCTGTCGTTTTCCCGTTTTAATGGTTATTCTGAAAAAAACTTAGGATAACAAACAGAAAAAAGTAGGATTTTTATGAAAACAGAAAATACCGTTTGGCACGAGCAGCAAGTAACAAAAGAGCAACGAGCTCAGCTGAAAAAACAGAAGCCTTGTTTATTATGGTATACGGGGCTAAGTGGCTCAGGAAAATCAACAGTAGCCAATGCTGTTGACGCGTTGTTGTTCAAACGAGGATGCCATACTTATTTACTTGATGGTGATAATGTTCGCCACGGTTTAAATGGCGATCTAGCCTTTAGTGATGCTGACAGAGTTGAAAATATTCGCCGCATCAGTGAAGTCGCTAAACTTTTTATCGACTCAGGTACTATTGTGTCTACGGCATTCATTTCTCCATTTGCACAAGACCGAAAAATGGCGGCTGACAAGTTAGCGCCAGGAGAATTTATTGAAGTCTATATTGATACTCCTATTGACGTTTGCGAGCAGCGCGACCCCAAAGGCCTCTATAAAATGGCGCGTGCAGGTGAAATAAAAGACTTTACCGGAATAAGTTCAGGTTACGATATACCGGAATCTCCAGCTATACATGTGAAAACCGCAGAAAAATCAATTCAAGTGTGTGCAGAGCAAATCGTCAACCATCTCCTAGCAGAAGGTTTTGTTCATGCATTATGATGTTTTTAATGGCGATGCAGATGGCATTATTGCTTTAGTGCAATTACGCTTAGCCCAGCCCAAAAAATCAACGTTGATAACGGGAGTGAAGCGAGATATTAGCTTATTAAAGCAAGTACCTGTTGCGGCAACAACATCGGTTACCGTGCTTGATATTTCCATGGAAAAAAATAGTGATGCATTAGCTATGTTGCTAGAAAATAACATCGACATTTTCTATGTTGACCATCATCGCTCGGGAGATATCCCGCAATCAAAAAAATTAACTGCGCTGATCAATACTGATGCCAATACCTGCACCAGCTTATTAATGAACGACTACCTCAAAGGTCAATTTGCTAATTGGGCAATTACCGCGGCCTATGGTGACAACATGAATGAGTCTGCGACGAAACTAGCCGCGCAGCAAGGTTTGTCAGTACAGCAACAAAAACAACTCAAAGCGCTCGGTATTTACATTAATTATAATGGCTACGGGCGTACCGTTGACGATTTACATATTGCACCCGCTGATCTATTCAATGCTTGTCTGGCATTTGAAGACCCTTTAGCGCTAATTAATGCGCCTGATTCTATTTTTACTCAATTAGCGGCTGCCTATAAAGCTGATATGGCGCAAGCACAATCAGCTGAAATATTAGCCGACAACGATGTTTGTAAAGTTGTACTGCTAGCCGATGAGGCTTGGTCACGCCGGGTGAGTGGTGTTTTTGGCAATGAACTAGCGAACTTATCACCTAATAAAGCTCATGCTGTACTTACCTTGAATGAAACGGATACCTTAAATATGCAAGCCACTTATACGGTAAGTTTACGTGCACCTTTGCACAATAAACAAGGTGCTGACAGTGTTTGTGTACAATTTCCTACGGGGGGAGGACGAGCTGGCGCCGCAGGGATTAACCAATTACCTAAAGAAATACTTGGTAAGTTTATCGCGACAGTGTCAGAATATTACGCATAGTATTGTTATGACAAATATTGTCATTCCCATCACGCTGAACTTATTTGAGCATGATGTTATCAAGATCTAGCATCTATTTATAAAAGGACTAAAAATGAGTTTATTGATCACTGGCGGTACAGGGTATATTGGCAGTCATACTGTTGTTGAGTTACTTAAATTAGATAAAGATATTGTCATCGTTGATAACTTATCAAATTCATCTACCTTAGTCCTTGATCGCGTTAAAGCGATTACGGGGAAAACAGTAACCTTCATTAAAGCAGATATTTGCGATGAAGCTGCGCTTGATGCTGTTTTTAAAGCGCATAACATTGAAGCCGTTGTACATTTTGCCGGTTTAAAGGCGGTTGGCGAGTCCAACGAAATACCACTGAGTTATTATCAGAATAATGTTTCAGGCTCTGTAACGTTATTTCAAGTAATGGCAAAACATGGCGTAAAAAACTTGGTTTTCAGCTCATCAGCAACCGTTTACGGTGAAAACAACCCTTCACCGTTAGATGAAACCATGCCCACATCTGCGACCAACCCTTATGGCCAAACTAAGTTAATGGTCGAACATATTCTTTTCGATCTCGCTAAAAGTGATAGCGAATGGTCAATTGCTTGTTTACGTTACTTTAATCCGATTGGCGCACATGAATCAGGGACTATTGGTGAAAACCCTAACGGTATTCCTAACAACTTATTACCCTATGTAGCACAAGTGGCAGTAGGGCGTTTACCTCAACTACAAGTGTTTGGTGATGATTACGACACGCCAGACGGCACGGGTGTTCGCGATTATATTCATGTGGTAGATTTAGCGATTGGTCATGTTAAAGCGTTAGAGAGTTTAACGAAAATACAAGGTTGTAAAGCGATTAATATCGGTACGGGGAATGGGACTTCGGTATTAGAAATAGTGAATACGTTTAAAGAAATTAGTGGCCAAGATATTGCGTATAAAGTTGTACCGCGCCGCGCGGGTGATATTGGCACTGTTTACGCTGATACCTCAATAGCAAATAATTTATTAGGTTGGCAAGCAACACGTAATTTACATACGATGATCACTGATACTTGGCGCTGGCAATCACAAAACCCCAATGGGTTCGAGTAAGTTAACTTATTCAGTGAACCGCGGTTTTAAGCATTGCACATCAAACTAAAAATCACTAAAGTAGCGGCCTTAATTGCCGCTATTTTTTTTGTTGGAATTGGTCTTCATTACACTTATGCACGCTGTACATAAACTTCATCATTATCGTATGAGTCTGAGCACGACGACTTACAAGTCTCGTGGGCAACGTGTTATACGTTGTGACTTATGTCGTCTAGCAAAACCTCATTGTATTTGTTCATATTCGCCAAAATCTACCAGTAATGCTGGTTTTTTATTATTGATGTATGACACAGAAGTACTAAAACCGAGTAATACAGGCAAGTTAATTGCTGATGTCGTGCCAGATACCTTTGCATTTCTTTGGTCAAGAACTAAAGAAAATAAAGAAATGTTAGCCATTTTAAACGACGAGCAATGGCAACCTTATGTTGTTTTTCCACAACAGTATGCACAGGCTGAACGTGAGGTTTTTTGTAATGAAATGACCATACCTTCAGGTAAAAGACCACTCTTTGTTATGTTGGACGGTTGCTGGCGTGAAGCGAAAAAAATGTTTCGTAAAAGCCCTTACTTGAACCAGTTTCCCATTGCGGCTTTTGACCCACATTTACTTGACGAAGCAGCTAATACCTCTCGCTATCAAATACGCATTGCCGAAGAAAACTATCAGTTTGCTACCGCAGAAGTTGCCGCAAGAATGTTAGCAATGGCAGAAGAGCCAGTAAACGCAAAATTATTAGATCAATGGTTTGATATGTTCAGTTTTCAGTATCAAAAAAGTGTTTGCCAGAAAAATAGAGGTAACCCCAAAGCCTTAGAAGACTATTTAGACTTTACTGAGCAAAAGGGGATTAAATTAAAAGCAACACCGTAGGGTAATACAACTAATATCATTAATTCGTTTCGGTATTCACTGTTTCGGTATATAATGCGTCCGCGAATTTAATTAGGGTGATTTATGAGAATATGTGGTGTTGAATTAAAAGGTAATGATGCAATTATTTGTATTATGTCACGTGAAAACGGTTTGTATGATATTCCGCAAACGCGTGTGCAAAAACTATCTTTAGTAGATGCAGGTGATTCCGAAGCAGTGCAACACTTTCAATTTACCTTTGCTAAATTGATGGAAGACTATCACGTTGATAAAGTAGTTATCCGTGGTCGTGCTTTAAAAGGTAAATTTTCAGGTGGACCGATCGGCTTTAAATTAGAAGCGTGTATTCAACTTATAAAAGAACTACAAGTAGAAATTATTGCGGGTAGTTTTGTTAAAAAAACCCTGGTAAGAAGTCAAATAGATATTGATTTTCGTGATACCGGCTTGAAGCAATACCAAGAGCCCGCCTTTGATACTGTTTTTGCTTTTTTTGAAAGTGACCCTTACATGAAATAAGCGTTACTTTTAGCTTAAGATAATAAAAACCCCAGTAAGTTTGCACTTACTGGGGTTTTTACGTTTACGGCGAACAATATGATGTGGTGCTAAGAGCCTAATAAATATGCTTCAAATGTGCTAACAAATAAAATGAAGAGAAACGTTATCAGTCACTTTTGTTAATAACCGTTAATAACGCCGCAATAAGTTCATGGGTGCTAGATTTAATATCGGCAGAATTTTTTTTCTTAATATGGGACTCTAAGCTCATTGCGACTCGTGTTATGTTGTTATAACCAAACATTTGTGCGGCTCCAGCTAGTTTATGTGCTTGTTTAGCAAGTGCATCATTATCATTCGTTTGGTTCAACAATATGAAGTTTTTATGTTCTGCAATTAAACCCACTTCAAATTTAGCAACCAAATCAGATATATAAATACTGCTATGAGTTAGCGAGCTATTGTCTTCGTGGCTGGTATTGACAGGCGGTTCAAAATACTTGGCTATAGTATTGATAAAGTTTTGTCGCTCAAAAGGCTTAGCTTGAAATCCATTAAATCCTAGCGCTAAGTATTGTTCTAGCTCTTTGGCTAAGGTATTTGCTGTTAATGCTATAATCGGTACCTCACAAGATCTAGCTCTTAGAATTTTTATCGCTTGTATACCATCCATTTTTGGCATCTGAATATCAAGTAAGATTAAATCAGGTTTATTTTTAAAGTAAGACTCTATTACTTCGTAGCCATTTGTCGCTGTATAAACCTCAAAACCTAGTCCGGTCAGTAGTCTACTCATTAAATGCCTATTATCATCATGGTCTTCGGCCAATAAAATAGCGCCACTGAAGGTCTTCTTTGTTACTTCGAATTCTTTTACAATCTCAGTTGAACTGGTGGGAGTGAACGGTAATATCAACGTAAAAATACTGCCCTGACCTATCTCACTTTCAACATCGATTATTCCCCCCATGAAGTCTGCTAATTTTTCAGATAAATTTAACCCTAAACCTGAGCCACCAAAGCGCCGACTAATGCTGGTATCTGCTTGCGTAAAGGCGTCAAACACTTTTCTTAATTGTTCATTACTGATACCTATACCTGTATCACGTATTTTGAAGGTTAATTCGTTGATATGATTATAATGCTGCGCGTATATTTCAATAGCAATATCCCCTTTTTCAGTAAACTTAATGGCATTTGAACAAAGGTTAATAAGGATTTGCTTTAAACGAAAGCCATCAATATTGATCATAAAAGGGGAGGGTAAAGTATGGTATATAGTAAAATTTAAACCCTTAGATTTAGCTTGTTCTGAGAAAATATTTTTAATGTCGACAAGTATTTGTATGAGATCTAAGGCCGTTATTTCTAATTCAAATTTATTTGCCTCTATTTTGCTTAAATCTAGGGTGTCATTCAATAAGCTCAATAAATGCAAGCTATTATTATAAATGACTTTTATGCCATCAGCACTGTTATCAATATCACCATGTAATATCGCTTCAGTTTGGCCAATAATAGAGGTTAAAGGTGTTCTTATCTCGTGGCTCATATTCGCTAAGAATTGAGATTTAACTTCATTCGCTTTAATAACCTTTTTCGATTCTTGTTTGATTGAAGCCGTTTGTGTGGAAACTTGGTGCTCTAATTGCCGAATAAGGTCACGTTCAAAAATAGCTTTTTTGTGATGAGCCCTAACAAAAAAGACTAATATGATCAAAGATGAGATGAAATATAAGATATATGCCCACCAAGAGTTCCAGAACGGTGGTAGGACGGTTATTTTAAGTGAAACACCTTCTTCATTCCAAATACCATCAGGGTTGCTTGCTTTTACTCTTAGTAAGTATTCACCATCAGATAGATTGGTGTACGTTGCTCGGCGATTTTTATAATCAGTCATTATCCAATGGTCATCAAAACCTTCAAGCTTGTATGCATATTGATTTTTTTTGGGGGCTGAAAAATGTAAAGCACTAAACTCAAACGCTACTAAATTTTCTTTGTGGGTTAAAGTGATTGCTGATGTTGCATGGATCCCTTTCTCCAAAAAAAATGTACCATCTTCAGGTTTCGCCTTATTCTTATTGTGTTCTTTATTGACATCGATAGCGACTGATTGATTCAACAATAGCATTTCGGTGAAAACGACCACAGGTTTATTGTTATCCTGAATTAGCTTATCAGGAAAAAATCGATTAAAACCATTAATGCCGCCAAAAAACAATTCGCCACTGTCACTCTTATAAGAAGCGCGAGCATTAAATTCATTACTTTGTAAGCCATCGCCAACATCATAATTTTTAAACGTTTTAGACTTGGGGTTAAAGTGAGATAAGCCTTGATTAGTACTTATCCATAAATAACCTTGCTCATCAATCTCTATTGCATAAATGGTGCTATCAGGTAATCCGTCCTCTTCAGTAAAACGTACAAACTTCCCCGACTTCATATCCATAAGGTTGAGGCCATTCATGGTGCCTACCCAAAGGTTACCCTCATCATCTAAAGCTATTGAGCTAATATAATTATGACTTAAACTGCTTGGTTGAGTCATATCATGACGATAATGAGTAAATACTTCAGTCTTAGGATTGAAATAATTAAGGCCTTCAGCAGTAGCCACCCAAAGATTTTTTTGGCTATCTTCAGTTATTGCTAAAACATGGTTATGGCTCAAACTGTTTAAATTAACTTCACTATGCTGATAGGTCCTGAATTTTGCAGTTTTAGGGAGAAAATAATCTAGGCCATTAGCTGTTCCTACCCAAAGATTATTTTGGCTGTCTTCCGTTATTGCTTTGATACCTCTGCTACCTAAACTGTCTGAATTATCCAAATTATGCCGATACGTACTGAATACTTCAGTGTTGAGGGTGAATTTATTTAATGCACTTCTAGTGCTAAACCAAATATTGCCTTGGTGATCTTTAGTTATCGCGTTAACCCAGTTATTACTTACATTGTCTGGACTAGTTTCATTGATACTATAATGCTCAAACTGCTGAGTTTTTTTATTAAAGCGATTAATGCCTTCTGAATCAACCCCCACCCAAAGATTACCTTGCTGGTCTTCAACGATAGCAGCAACCCAATTATTACTTAAGCTTGCGGGGGTAAGGATATCTCGACGGTAATGACCAAACTGTTCTATTTTTGGATTGAAGCGGCTAAGACCCGCTTTATTAGTGCCTGACCATATATTACCTTCTCTGTCCTCTAAAATAGCCATAACATTGCCAGAGCCTAAGCTATTTATATTGGCCTCTTCATGACGGTAATAGGTGAAAACTTCAGTTTCAAGGTTCATTCTATTTAATGCTATACTTGTCCCAATCCAAAGGTTGCCATTTTTATCAGCCGCTAACGTTAAAACTACGCCATCGCTTAAACTATTAGCATTATTAGCCTTATGGCGGTAATGAGTAAATCGCTCAGTTTGCAGATTAAATCGATTTAAGCCGTTTTCAGTAATCATCCAAAGATCATTTTGCCTATCGGTAATTATTGACCAAACTGTTCCTTGAGTTATGCTATTGGGGTCGTTAGCGTTGTGAAAGTAATGAGTAAATTGCTCAGTTTTTGTATTAAAGCGACTAAGACCAGCATGAGTGCCAACCCAAATTTCGCCATTATTATCCTCTAATATTGCCCAGACATTATTATGGCTTAAACTCTTTGGATTATTTATATTATATCTATAATGAGTAAACTGCTCTGTTTTTGAATCAAAACGATTAAGTCCGCCCCGAGTACCAATCCAGATATTACCTGAGCGGTCTTGCGTTATTGCATTGACAACATCATGGCTTAAGCTCTTTGGATTGTTAGCATTGTGACGAAAGCGATTAAACTGTTCCGTTCTCGGATTAAAGTGATTAAGTCCAAGTTCTGTACCTATCCAGAGGTTAGCACTTCTATCTTCAAATATAGTGCGAATTACATTGCCTGTTAGTGAGTTCTGATTTTTACCACTATGTTTAAATACTTTAAACGTATAGCCGTCAAAACGTGCTAACCCGTTGGAAGTCCCTGCCCATATGAAGCCTTGTCTGTCTTGTAGTATTTGATTTACATCACTTTGTGGTAGTCCATCTTCAATAGATAGACGCTCAAACCGAGTCGATTGCACCGCAGCGAATGAAACGCAGGAAGGGAAAAGTATCAGCAAAAATAAAAACAGCGAGGGCTTTATTTTACGGTTATTGAAAATAATACTCATTTTTACAACACCTTTCAATATGAGTAATACAGCAGATTTTAACTTCATAATTGGGGGGTAACTTTAGTGAGCTATATGGCGTTGAAAGAATATTATTATTACATTATTAGGTTATAAACAATATAAATAAACTTTTATTAAAAATTTAAAACTGGACGTTATCCCACAAAAGAAAATAGTAGTGAGTATGATATCAGCATGTAAATATAAGCACATAGCGTTTTTTAGCGACTATAAAACGCTATGTCAGTTAATCTCTTTTTTAGTTGTAAATCGTCATGCTGGTACTCATATAAATGTAGTATCAGCATGACGGAGTCTTAAATAACGGATATTAATAATACTGCTGTTAACGTTATTTAGTTGTCGTTAAACCACGACGGTCAAGCAAAGGTTGAACTTTAGGGTCTTGACCTCTAAAACGACGGTACATTATTGCTGGGTCTTCACTACCACCGGGCTCTAAGATATGCTTACGGTATAAATCTGCAGTTTTCTCATCGAATATGCCATTTTCTTTAAACGCTAACCAAGTATCTGCATCATAGATATTCGACCAAATGTAGCCGTAATAACCTGATGAATAACCGCCAGAGAATATATGAGAAAAGTAACCGGTTCTATAACGAGGTGATATCTCTTTGATTAAGCCAATTTCTGATAAGACCTTTTTCTCGAATACCGCTGCATCTTGTAATTCAGCCGTTTCTAAAGAATGCCAGCTCATATCAAGCAAAGCGGCACCAAGGTATTCTGTGGTACCAAAACCTTGATTAAACTTTCCTGAAGCTTGAATTTTCTCAACCAGCTCCATTGGGATCACTTCGCCTGTTTTGTAGTGTTTAGCAAAGTTTGCTAATACTTCTGGCTCTGTCATCCAATTTTCCATCACTTGTGATGGGTACTCAACATAGTCACGCGGTAAAGCAGTACCTGTTTGAGAGCGATAATAACCATTAGACAATAACCCTTGAATAGCATGGCCAAATTCATGGAATAAGGTTGAGGCTTGGTCAAAGGTTAATAATGTCGGTGTATCACCAACAGGACGAGGGTAGTTCAATACATTGTAAATAATAGGAGTAACTTCTTCACCATACATACGGTGTTGCTTACGGAAACTGCTCATCCAAGCACCACCACGTTTACTTTCGCGCACGTAATGATCAGTCATATAAATACCAACATAGCTGCCGTCTTTATCAAAGACTTCAAAGGTACGTACATCTTCATGGTATTTAGGTAAGTCGTTACGTTCTTTAAACGTTACGCCCCACAGTTTTTCAGCAGTGAAGAAAATACCTTGTAAAGTCCCTTCAAGTGAAAAATAAGGCTTAGTTTCAGCGGCGTCGATGTCGTAACGAGCTTTGCGAATTTTTTCGGAGTAAAACCACCAATCCCATGCTTCTACTTCGATTTTTGCGCCTTGTTGATTCGCCAGTTTTTGTATATCGGCTGACTCTTCTTTTGCTCTTGCTAAAGCGGCTGGCCAAACCTGATTTAATAAACCAAAAACGTTTTCTGGTGTTTTGGCTGTTGCATTTTCAAGAACAAAATGAGCATGCGTTTTATAACCGAGTAACTGCGCTTTTTTGTAACGTAAGCTTGCTGTTTCTGCAGCAATTTTTTTGTTATCAAACGCGTCGTCATTATTGCCGCGCATGGTGTAACCTTTATATAAATTTTCACGTAATTTGCGGTTAGTTGCATAGGTTAAGAACGGGTTTTTGCTGGGACGATGTGTAGTAAACACCCATTTACCATCATAGCCTCGCTCTGTTGCGGTAACAGCAGCAGCCGCAATAATATCGCTGGGCAAACCGTCTAAGTCAGCTTTGTTATCAATAACCATTTCAAAGCTGTTAGTTTCGTGTAATAAATTTTCACCAAACTTTAAGCTTAATTCACTTAATTGTGTATTAAGCTGGCGTAACTTTACTTTATCAGCATCTGACAAGTTAGCACCACCACGGACAAAACCTTTGTAGGTCTTTTCAAGTAAGGTTAATTCGTTTACTTTTAAGTTCAGCTGATCTTTTTTGTCATAAACCACTTTTACACGTGCAAATAATTTAGCATTAAGATTAATATCGTCGTTTAACGCTGATAATTGTGGTGATACAGCTTTGGCAATACTACGCATTTCTTCGTCAGACATTGATCCCGTTAAGCCATAAAACACATTGCTTACTCGGTTGAGAAAGTCACCTGACTTTTCCATGGCTTCAATAGTATTTGTGAATGTTGCTTCACTTGTCGCATTCGCAATGACAGCAATTTCTTTTTTATTATCGATGATGCTTTGTTCGAAAGCAGGTAAGTAATCACTTTTTTGAATTTGATCAAAAGGAGGAATGCCGTGTGGTGTCGTAAACTCACTAAACAATAGATTTACATGTTCAGCTTGCTGAGTTGTTTGTTTACTTTTTTGAGCTTTACTGGTGTTGCTGTCGTTTGATTGACAACCCGCTAATGCAATAGCAATGGCAAGAGGGGCTAATAAGCGCTTCTTCATAAATGACCTTTTATTAAATGTTGGTAAATAAAATGACTTTGTTAATCCATCATCAACAAAGTTAATAGACTGATTCTATGTTGCACTTCGCCAAGCTACAAGACGCAGCACATTTAAAAACGGTGAGTAACTGATTAATAAAGCTGAATTGTTAAGTTGTCAGCTTTTACCTTGATTATTTTTGTAAAATACAGAATAAGATAAATAAGTAGGCTTTAGTGGAAATAAAAATCCCGTGCGAGCACAGGATTACATAAGTGCAATATATAGCTGAGTTTAATCAGGAATATAATCAAGTACCAAGCTATTTTCAGTCGAATTGTAGTGAATTATTCGCTGGTAGTTTGGCGATATATAACTGTCAACAGAACCGGCAGTATATCCGACAGTAAATAAAGCTTGTTGGTTTTCATCATATTTACTGAGAATAAAAAAGCCACTACTATCGAAACGATAGAAATAACTATTATTAGCCGAGTCAATGGCTACGTTAACCGTTCGAATACTCGCTCGCAAAACGCCTTGGTCAGTAAAACTTGTACCATCAAAAGTTGTCCACTCTGAAGTGGTACTCGCTGTATAAAGATCTGTACCACGACTACTGGTGACTATATTTGATAAAACGCCACTATAAGCGCTGTTAATATTTTCATTACTGGCGATTTGTTGAACACTTTCAGCAGTAAAGGCATTGTACGCTAAAGTATATTGTAGCAATGCTGAAGTGTTAGCGTTATAAGCAATAACATGATTACTTGCTGGTATGTCATAGATAATGGGTGAATTGAAAGTATTTTCTCTATCCCAAAACTGCACCGCTAAGGCTAAGTTTGCATATTCTAACGCTTGGCTGATAACAATGGCTTTACCGGCGACCATCGCGATAGTTTTAGGCCTAAATTGTAGATCTATGCTAGCTGCTGGCAGTAAGTTAATACTGAAATCGTTAAGGTTTATTTGATAATGATTAATACGCTTTTGTGGCTGTCCATTTTCATCGTTGTAATTTTCACTATTTGAAGCTAACAACAGTGTGCCATTTGGGTGAATAACCAAGTCGGTTAAGTCAACACCGCCAAGCGGTGAATTAATCGTTGTTATTGCAGCGCCAGTAATAATATTAAACACTTTTACCACATCACCTTGGCCGATATAAATATTAGGACGAAGCGGGTCTAATACGACAGCTGAGGTATTAGGTGTAATATCAGTGATAACAATTTCACTGATGCTTGTTGTGTCAAAATCGCCTTTTTCAAAGCTGACTTTTATTGTACCCTTGAGGCTTTCAGAACTATTGACGGGTGCTAAGGTGATTTCGCCATAGTACAAACCATTAGTCGTTATTTTACTTGGATCAGCGTCGATCGCTAGGGTATTATTAACGGTATCAGCCGTTAACGTTAACCAATTAACATTACTTTGTGCTTGCCAAGCTACCGTACTGGATTTATTGGTGACAATATCTACCGTATGACTGAGCGTTGACTTGTCCGCTTGTGAAGTAAAAGTTAATGCTGAAGCGTTACTGAATAACCTTATTTCATCAACCGCTAACTCAACCACTACTTGTACATTGATACCTGTCTCTGGGTCGGTAATAGTAATGATACCGGTAAATAAACCCCAACCGGTGATCTCCTTTGAGTCAATGGAAATGACAAGCGTTTTGCTCTCTTCCGTTGTTGTTTGGGTAAAGGATAACCATGAAACATCTGTCGTTGCTTGCCATGAATCACTCACGCCTGAAATAGTCAATTCCTGGCTAGCAACGCTGGCATTGCCTAAGGTAGTATTAAAGGACAACTGAGATGCAGACACATCAAACAGCGCTAAAGTTACCATTTCTATTTGAGTACTATTTACCGCGTTCACTAACAAGCGTTTATTATCAGATGAAATATCAATGCTGGTGGGCTGTTGTCCCTGAGTTTCAATGGTAGCAGTCAGTGCTGATGCTTGGTTGTAAACATTCACAACGAAGCCGCTAGCGGGAACAAAACGAAGATAATGGGCAAAATTGTTATTCGACTTTTCAACAAATAACGTCGTTGCACCGTCTGCTTGGTTGAGTAATCCCATATCGGTAAAAGCGGTGCCATCAAAGCTAATGTGTTCACTTGTTGGGCTAATAAGATAAAGCGCCGTTTCGTTATTATTAACGACAAAGCTTGAAATACTATCGGCTTCAGCTAACCGTTCTGGTTTATATTCATGGGTTGAGGTAGTAATGATTTTATCTTGACTAAAGTCATTAATTTTTGCGTTATAGCGCTTTAAGGTTGCTGTTTGAAAGTCTAGTGCATATAAAGCTTCTGTTTCACTGGCTTGGTCAATGGTTGCCGTGAAAAAGATATTCTCACGATCCCAAAATAAGCGTTGCAACTCTTCATCTGCATATTCAAGTGTTTGCGTGACAATAAAGTATCGGCCAGAAAATTGTACGTAACGGCTAGGTTCAAACTCTATGGTTGGTGATGCAATTTCAGTAAAACTATAATCGCTTAAATTGATATTATAACGATGAACAACTTCAGTGGTGGTTTCGTCTTCATTGATAACAACTTCAAGCGCTTTTGCGAGTAATTTACTACCGTCAGGATGAACAATAAATTGCTCAAGTAGGGTGTTATCAGGAGCGATAGCGATGGTTGCAATTAATTCACCACTATATTGTTGATAAACAAGTAAGTTGTTTTCTGAGCCAACATAAAAGTAGGGCATGTTAGGTGCTGCTATCACGGTATCGATATTTGCGGCTATGTCCGTGATAACTTTAGTTTCTGTTTGCTCAGCACTTTGAAATAATGATACCGGTAGAACATGCCCAATAACAACTTCATTTTCAATGGCATTGAGGGTTATTTCAGTTTGACTTATTGCCGCTACCGGCATGGCATTAACATCAACAGCAACCTTGAGAAAGTCATTGTCGAGTTTTGTTAAGGTTAACCAGGTTGAGGCGGAACTTGCTTGCCAATTTATTTCAGCGCTGCTGTTGGTACTGACTTTGATGGTTTGCTCAAGCACTGAAATATTCGCGGTTGACGTAAAAGCCAAGCTGGCTTGGTTGGCATACAAATACTGATTATCTAAACCAACTTCAACAGGGATTAGCTTAGTATCACCCGTTGTTGTTTCGGTGAGTATAATATTTCCGCTTGCTAACTGCGCGGCAGTAAAACTGCTAATATTCGGGGTAACGGTGACCGTTGCATCACCTGAGCCCAAAGATATGTCAAACGTTATCCAGTCAATATCACTGCTTAACTGCCAGTTATTACTCTCACTGGTGATAGCGATTGTTTGGCTAGGAATGCTGACATCACCAAAGGTGCCACGAAAACTGACCAGCTCAGTATCTATATTTGCTTGCCAAATAAGTAATGAAACGTTGATGTCATGATGCACTAAGGTTGCGCCATTATCAGAGAGTTCGCCAGTTGAAAAACGCAGCTTTGTGACGTATTCACCTAAATTAATTTGGTCTGCTTGGGTTAAATCAATATGAACAGTGGCAGAATTGCTGGTTAGGTTTTCAGTTCTAAAGGCTAGCCAGCCCACAGGTTGGGAGTCAGGGGCATAACCCACTAATAAACCGTCGCCAGCAAAAGTAACATTAACGGTTATTGAATCGTCAAACTCAGTAATTATCTCATTGCTAAAGCTAATCGTTGAAACATCAGCGTTAATGGCGTAATTTTTTGATTTATCATTAGAACCACCACAGGCAGAAAGCAATAATGTCATACAAAAAATGGTAAAAGTTTGACTGAGGTTCTTAAAATATACCTTCATACAGATCCCTGTTGATTTGCTGATTATCTATAAACGTAACGCTTACTTTATAACAACTTATTCTGCGTGATTATTCACTCAAAGTAAAAACTTAATTATTCATGCGAAAAGCAAATAGTGAACACTATGATTATGCGTTAATTTAGCGTTAAAATAAGAGAAAAAATGTCTTTAAAGGTAATTATTCATTGAATAAAGCAATTTTACATTGTTCGGTAGATATTCTCTCCCGTCGCGAGCATTCTGATCAAGAGTTAATGGAAAAACTCAAATTACGTGAACACAGTGAAGATGAAATTACGCCAGTTCTTGAATACTGAATTGAAAAAAACTATTTGAGTGGGCAACACTTTGCCTAATGCTTGTTTGGTAATCGTCTCAATAAAGGTTATGGTTGGCTTTATATCAGTAATGAATTGGCACAAAAAGGTGTTTGTGACAGTATTATAGTTGAACTGAACAAAAAGCCACAAATTGGTTGGTATCTTCAAGCCGAGCTTGCGTATAATAAACGTATTGGCAAAGTATGATTAAAGACCAAAAAGACCAAAAAGACCCAAAAGACCAAAAAGACAAAATAAAACGCATTCGATTTATGCAGTATCGAGGTTTCTCTCCTGATGAAATCATACCGCTGATTAAAGATACTCGTAACGATTAAACGAATAAAATTCAAGAATTAACTTTTCAGAGAGTGAACGTTCCCATGATTAAAACTAGTGCCCAATTACGTCAAACATTTTTAGACTTTTATGCGTCGAAGCAACATCAAATTGTTCCAAGTAGTTCATTAGTTCCAGGTAATGACGCGACGTTATTATTTACCAATGCGGGCATGGTTCCTTTTAAGGATGTTTTTCTGGGGGGGGAGAGCCGAAGTTATACCCGTGCGACTTCTTCGCAACGTTGTGTTCGTGCCGGTGGTAAACATAATGACCTAGAGAATGTTGGCTATACGGCCCGTCACCATACTTTCTTTGAAATGCTAGGAAACTTTAGTTTTGGTGACTATTTCAAAGAAGATGCTATACGTTTTGCATGGGAATTTTTGACCACTAAATTAGCGTTACCTAAAGAAAAATTATTAGTAACTGTTTATGACAGCGATGAAGAAGCTTTTGCTTTTTGGCGTGATGAAATTGGTATTCCGGTAGAAAAAATTATTCGTATTGGCGATAAGTCGCCAGATAAAAAATACGAGTCTGATAACTTTTGGTCAATGGGTGATACTGGGCCATGTGGCCCTTGCTCTGAAATATTTTATGATCACGGTGAAAATATTTTTGGTGGACCTCCTGGCTCACCCGATGAAGATGGCGACCGCTTCATTGAAATATGGAACTTAGTTTTTATGCAGTACAATCGCCATGCTGACGGTACCATGGAAAACTTACCAAAACCTTCTGTTGATACAGGCATGGGCTTAGAGCGCATTTCAGCGATAATGCAAGGCGTGCATAGCAATTATGAAATTGATATTTTTCAAGGATTAATTAAAGATACGGCTGAGTTACTGCAATGTAATGATTTAGAACATAAATCTTTGCGTGTTATTGCGGACCATATTCGTTCATGTAGCTTTCTAATCGCCGATGGTGTTATGCCTTCAAACGAAGGTCGCGGGTATGTATTACGTCGCATTATTCGACGTGCTGTCCGTCATGGTCATAAATTAGAAGCGAAATCACACTTTTTTCATAAACTAGTCGCCTCACTAGGCAAGCAAATGGGTGAAGCCTACCCTGAGCTGATTAGTCAACAAGCGGTTATTGAAAAAATATTACGTATTGAAGAAGAGCAATTTGGCCGTACCCTTGATCGCGGTATGCTCTTACTTGAAGATATTTTAGCTCGTCTTAAAGGCGATACTATTTCAGGCGAGGATACCTTTAAGCTTTATGACACCTATGGTTTTCCTGCTGACTTAACTGCAGATATTGCTCGCGAGCGTCAATTGAAAGTCGATCACAATGGCTTTGATATAGCCATGGGCCTGCAGCGTGAACGTGCTCAGCAAGCGAGTCAGTTCGGTTCTAATTATAATGATCAGCTTAAATCTGATCACAACACAGAGTTTAAAGGTTATACCCGTAATGAATTTTCTTCAACAATTGTCGAGTTATTCAATAGTGAAACGTCGGTTGTTGAATTAAAAGCAGGCGAGCAGGGCATTGTTATTTTAGACAAAACGCCTTTTTATGCAGAGTCGGGTGGTCAGGCAGGCGACCAAGGTGTTCTTCATATTGATGATGGGATTTTTGAAGTACATGATACGACTAAAATGGGTAATGCCTTTGCTCATAAAGGTATTGCACGTGCTGATTTAGGCGTAAATCGTCGTGTAAAAGCTGAAATAAATATTGAACGACGTGCCGCTATTGTTAAAAATCACACCGCTACCCATATTCTTCATGCGGCATTACGTAGCGTCTTGGGTGAACATGTTACGCAAAAAGGTTCGTTATGTGATGCTGAAAAGTTACGTTTTGATTTTTCTCATTTTGAGGGGGTAACACCAACAGAGCTACAAACTGTCGAACGTTTAGTCAATCAACAAATACGTAATAATTTAGCACGTGAAACTGAATTAATGCAGATAGATGACGCTAAAGAAAAAGGCGCGATGGCATTGTTTGGTGAAAAATATGATGATGAAGTACGTGTTGTTACTTTAGGCGGCTTCTCAACAGAACTTTGTGGCGGTGTTCATGTTGAGCGTACTGGCGATATAGGGTTTGTTAAAATAGTTTCTGAGTCAGGAATAGCTGCTGGCGTGCGCAGAATCGAAGCAGTTTCTGGTGAGTGTGCACTTGCTTTCACTGAGCAGCAAGGATCAAATATAGCTTTGATTGCTTCTATGGTGAAATCTGATATTGCTAATATGCCTGGGAAAGTTGAACAATTAATAAGTCGTGGTAAGCAACTCGAAAAAGAAATTCAAATCCTAAAACAGCAAGTGGCGGCTCAAGCCGGTTCTGATTTAATCAGTGAGGCTGTAGATGTTAATGGTGTAAAAGTACTTATTGCAGATTTAGCGGGCGTAGAGTCTAAAGCGCTTCGTGGCATGATGGATGAACTCAAAAATAAAATGGGTTCAGGTATTATTCTCTTAGGCACAGCATCAGAGGGGAAAGTGGGTTTAATCGCGGGTGTTACCAAAGATCTAACCGGACAAGTAAAAGCGGGTGATTTAGTTAACACAGCAGCTCAACACGTTGGGGGTAAAGGTGGAGGACGTCCAGATATGGCTCAAGCAGGGGGGACTCAGCCTGAGAATCTAACATTAGCACTAGACGCTGCGAAAGCATGGTTAACTGATAAACTATCGTAATATGATACTCAGCTAATATTTCATTAAGGAGCTCTTTAGCTCCTTTTTTGATGGGAAATCTTTTAAATAGCGAAGTAGGTTACAAAAATGTTAATGTAACCTTAGCTAACGTTACCTATAATATTAATAATAACAAATAGTTATAAAAATATTATAAAAATCTATTTATTGCTTGAATAAGCTTGCTAGAATGCCAATATTGGTTATAAGTACAAAGTTAATAACTCGTTATCACTTGTGGTAATAAAATCTTTGTAAATAGCAGTAAAACTGAGTATTAGTGAACTTAAGTAACTATTTTCTACAAAGTTTTTAATTTTTATTATGTACTTTTACCAAAATTAAACTAAATTTATTACTAGCTTATAATTTTTTAGTGGACTGGCTTTTAAACATAAAGGATATTTAGGATGTTAATTTTAACTCGTAGGGTTGGTGAAACGTTAATGATCGGTGATGAAGTTACCGTTACTGTTTTAGGCGTAAAAGGTAATCAGGTTCGCATTGGTGTAAATGCACCAAAAGAAATATCTGTTCACCGTGAAGAAATTTACATGCGCATACAAGCAGAGAAAACAGGAAGTGATAATAGCGAAGGGGAAACAGAAGCAGGTAACAAATTTTAGCTTTGTTAATTACTGTCGTTAAAAAAAGTCGGCAAAAGCCGACTTTTTTAATGGCTAAAAATTAATTTATTTTTACTTAATTTATTGAACAATACCATTTTAAGCATGAATAATAGCCTTGTTGGTTGAATTCCCAGCAAACAGTTCTAAAACTATAGAAAAATTGAAAAAAATGTTTGACTTATTTTCTCGATCCATTAGTATTCGCACCCACTGGAGATGTGACCGAGAGGTTGAAGACACTCACCCGTTAAGGGAGTATCTGGTTAATAGCCTGATAGAGCGTTTTATATAGTATGCATGTTAAATACATACCATAACTCTGTAGTAAGGAAGTAAAAATGGAGAGCTGTCCGAGTGGCCGAAGGAGCTCCCCTGCTAAGGGAGTAACGGCTTTAAATCCGTTCGAGAGTTCGAATCTCTCGCTCTCCGCCATTACTTTTATCATGGGTAACTTTGATAAGAATAGTAAACGCAAAGAAATTTGCTATCTTTAGACTAAGATATAAAAAATAGTTCATGTGAGGGCGCGTAGCTCAGCTGGATAGAGTACCTGGCTACGAACCAGGCGGTCGCAGGTTCGACTCCTGCCGCGCCCACCATTCTTCTTTATTGAATTGTGGAATAAGCAAATATCAAGGCTTATAAAATTAATGGATATTATCTTTGAACAAGATATTAAAAAAGGTTTACTGTGGGCGCGTAGCTCAGCTGGATAGAGTACCTGGCTACGAACCAGGCGGTCGCAGGTTCGACTCCTGCCGCGCCCACCACCTTTGCTGTAAAGCTGAAAAAACCAATCTTCGGATTGGTTTTTTTTCTCCTGTAAAATAGCACCATCAATAATTAAAATATAATCCTTTGTGATAGTGTTTAAATTGTTAAGCATATACCAAGCTTATAAAAATAATGGGTATTATCTTTTAACCAGATATTAAATAACGTTTACTGTGGGCGCGTAGCTCAGCTGGATAGAGTACCTGGCTACGAACCAGGCGGTCGCAGGTTCGACTCCTGCCGCGCCCACCACCTTTGCTGTAAAGCAGGAATAAACCAATCTTCGGATTGGTTTTTTTTCGGCTAAAATAAAGTAAAGGCTTTATAGGATTAAAATGATGCTTGATAGACCGAGCAGACAAAAATGGCTACGAAGCTAACCTCTTCCGGTCGCAGGTTCGACTCCTGCCGCGCCCACCACCTTTGCTGTAAAGCAGGATTGATACCAGGGCCACCAAGTTATTGCTCATTTGTGCTGGTTAAAATCAACCATTACTGCGTTACTCTCAATCCCAATAGCCAGCTATTGCTCAATCGGGTGCCTTGTCCTGATTAATTTCCCCTACGCACAAGCTGAACACAAACTTAATGGAAATGGTATGAACCAATCTTCGGATTGGTTTTTTTTCGGCTAAAATAAAGTGAAGGCTTTATAGGATTAAAATGATGCTTGATAGACCGAGCAGACAAAAATGGCTACGAAGCTAACCTCTTCCGGTCGCAAGTTGGACTCCTGCCGCGCCCACCACCTTTGCTGTAAAGCGCTTCCAAGTATTTCAGCTTACCTAAACCACAACAAATAATATGTTGAGGATTAATCAATACGCAAATGATTACGTAATAACATGTGGGTAAAAGAAGTTTTTAAATAAAAACCTCGAGGGAGAGTTTGAAACGGTTGACCGTGTTTATTAAAGGCTTGTGTTTTAGCTTGGCTATTGGCCGCTTTAGGGCGAAGTTGTAGCACTTGTCCGTGTTTTCCTGAAATATTTTCAACTTCCCCTAGAACAATCATATCAGTAAGTTCTTGCCAATCTAATGCAAGTAATTGTTCTTCTTCAGGAGACGGAGACCAAATAAAGGGAGTGCCAACTATGCGTTCACCTATTGGAATATGTCGCTCAGAAATAACTGGCACCCATAGCACCCGGGCCATTTTGTTACGAATATGACTAGTTTGCCAACTCGCACCTACTAAGCCTGTTAATGGTGCAACGCAAACAAAGGTGGTTTCTAAAGGCTTACCTTGTGTATTAATGGGCAATGACTTTAATTCAATACCTAAATGTGGAAAATCTGGTTCGGGCTTTGACCCTGCGCTAGCGCCAAGAACTTGCTCAAGTAAAAGGCCTATCCAACCTTTTTCGCGTGTTAAATTCTTAGGGACGATTACGCCTGCTTGCTCAGCTATTTCGGCTAAATTAACCCCCGCTAGTGCCTGTGCTCTTTTGCGTAATTCATTTTCATTAGTGGGAATATTAATGTTAATAACTAAAGCTCTTTAGTAGTGATCTTTCTTTGGTCAGTATAAAGATTCGAAACTTTTCGCGCTATAGTTAAATAAAATAAAAAATTAATTAATTGCCCGCAAGCCCATATTATGGAAGAATCAAACTATATTTTATGAAGTTATTGGGAATTCCTTTGATAGATGCCGAAGGCTATCGAGCTAATGTCGGCATAGTCATAATCAATGATAGAGGACAAGTGTTTTGGGCTAGGCGTTATGGTCAACACTCTTGGCAATATCCACAAGGGGGGGTTGATGAGGGAGAAACAGCAGAAGAAACCATGTACCGGGAATTACACGAAGAAGTGGGATTAAAACCGGAACATGTCAGTATTGTTGCTTCGACAAAACACTGGTTGAGATATAAATTACCAAAACGTTTAATTAGGCATGAAAGTAAACCTGTTTGTATTGGGCAAAAACAGAAATGGTTTTTACTTAAGCTAACTTCAGAAGAGTCTGCGGTTGACTTGCTTCACTCTGATCATCCAGAGTTTGATGATTGGCGTTGGGTAAGTTACTGGTACCCAGTGCGTCAGGTGGTGTCTTTTAAACGTGAAGTTTACCGTAAAGTGATGAAGGAATTTGCGCAGGCGTCTATGCCTTCTTATCGTCATCATAACCGTAAACGACGTAGTTGATTATTATTATGTAGCCGTTTTTACGATTAAAACAACAGATGTATAATATACCTATTACACTTTAAGATATAAGCTGTATCTTAAAGTGTAATAGGTTATAAATAGCTTGCTTGCAAGCTATTTTTATTTAAGGAGCAGTATGTTAACAACCCTACGTAAAATCGTTCTTGAATTTAGCCAAAATGCTGAACTCGACAGTGCTTTGCATCGTATGGTTGTACAAATAAAAGAAACGATGAATACTGATTGTTGCTCCATTTATCTTGCGGATCATCATAAACAACATTTTTTATTGGTGGCTTCTGACGGATTAGCAGAACGTTCATTAGGTCAAACAACGATTGGCTTCACCGAAGGGTTAGTCGGCTTAGTTGGTCAACGAGAAGAACCCCTCAATATTGCGAACGCGCAACATCATCCACAATTTGTTCATGCCCCAGAAGTTGAAGAAGATGAACTCAATGCTTTTTTAGGTACCCCCATTATTCATCGCCGTAAAGTATTGGGCATACTCTCTATTCAACAAAAAGAGGCTAGGTATTTTACCGAAAATGAAGAAGCCTTTTTAGTGACTTTATCAGCCCAATTAGCAACGTCATTAGCCAATGCCGAAGCTAATTTTTTAATCACCGAGCAAGATACCAATAGTCATTGGACTAAAGCATTGCAAGGTGTTGCTGGATCTTCAGGGGTCATGATAGGCGAAATGTTTGTTGTTTATCCTGTGGTAAGTTTAGCCACCGTATATTTGCAGCGAACTAAAACCCCTGTTCTAGAATTACAACTCTTTGAAGAAGCGGTTACGAAAACACGCATAGACTTCGATCTCATGACAAGTAAACTGCAAGGCATTATTGCTGACAGTTCTCTTGATATTTTCGATATGTACAAGCAACTATTAGACAATGCTAATATCGGGAAAGAGGTGTCTGATAAAATAAAACTAGGCTGGACTGCTGAAAGTGCTTTAAAGCAGATAATTGATGGTTATGTAATTCAATTTGAAGCATTAGATGATAGTTACTTTCGTGAAAGAGCCAGTGATATCCGTGATTTGGGTAATCGTTTACTACTAAATTTAAAAAATTTAAATATCAATGAAAAAGCGCCTCCTAACGAGTTTATACTCGTTGCTGAAGAAGTTACCGCTGCTATGCTCGCGCAGTATCAACACCAAGGTTTGAAAGGTGTTGTTTCGCTATTAGGCTCTAATAATTCCCATGCGGCTATTTTAGCAAGAGCTTTAGGTGTGCCCGCTGTAATGGGGATCGATAAAATTTCACTGAGTCGTTTACATCAAAAAAACTGCATTGTTGATGGTTACAGTGGTGAGCTTTTTGTTCAGCCTAACGAGGCGTTACAACGTGAATATCAGCACTTAATTAAACAAGAGACACGACTTGCTGATAAGGTTAAAAAAGTAGAGAAATTACCTGCTATTACAAAAGATGGTCATGCTATTGAACTGCAATTAAATGCAGGACTTTCTTCAGGGTTTGAACATTCAAAAAACTCAGGGGCAGCGGGGATCGGTTTATATCGTACTGAAATTCCTTTTATGAATCGTAGTTGTTTTCCTTCAGAGAGTGAGCAAACTCAACTTTATCGTCAAGTATTAAGCGCCTTCCCCAATCAGCCTGTTACTATGCGTACGCTTGATGTGGGTGGCGACAAGTCTTTGCCATACTTTCCTATAAATGAAGACAATCCATTTCTTGGTTGGCGTGGCATACGTATCACACTCGACCACCCTGAGATTTTCCTGTTACAAGTACGTGCGATGTTGCGCGCTAATGTTGGGCAAGAAAACTTAGAAATAATGTTACCGATGATTTCAAGTGTTGTAGAGGTAGATGAAGCTTCTCGTTTAATCAATCAAGCTTATTATGAACTGTCTGCTGAACTTAACTTTACCAGTGAAAAAAAGCTTACTCGTCCCAAAATTGGTATAATGATTGAAGTGCCGGGTATTATTTATCAACTGCCTGAATTAGCGGACAAGGTTGATTTTTTTTCGGTAGGTAGTAATGATTTAACCCAGTATTTATTAGCGGTTGATCGTAACAATGCACGTGTTTCAGGTTTATATAATTCATATCATCCCGCGGTTTTAAGAGCACTTAACCATATAGCTGAGCAATCAACTCGCTCATTAGTGCCATTGAGCTTATGTGGTGAGTTAGCGAGTGAACCAGCAGGTGCTTTATTATTATTAGCAATGGGGTATGACAAACTCAGTATGAACGCGCATAATATTGCAAAAATAAAATGGGTGATCCGTCATGTTGACTTTCATCAAGTTAAATTGATGTTGGCGCATGTGCTTACCCTATCAACGTCTAAAAAAGTACACAGCTATTTAAATGAACAACTTGAGCTATTTGGTTTAGGCGGCTTCGTACGTGCAGGCAGGTAGTTTTCTTTGTTACTTTAATTTAAGAAGCAGTTAATAATGTTATTGAGTATTTTTCTAACTTGCGTATTACTCGGCTCGGTTGTCGGCTTTTGTGCTGGCCTTTTAGGTATTGGTGGTGGGCTCATTATTGTCCCTGCTTTGGTTTATTTATTACCACAGTTAGGGATTGAGCCAAACTTAGTGATGCCGATGGCACTTGCCACCTCGTTAGCCACTATTGTTATTACTTCACTCTCTGCTGCTTTGGCACATCATCGTAATAGTAATATCCCTTGGCCCCTGGCAAAACTATTAATGCTAGCGATTGCATTAGGCTCATTATTGGGCGCTTTTATTGCTGATATACTTTCAGTGGAAGCCTTAAAAAATACGTTTGCTATTGCGGTGTTTCTTCTCTCATCATATATGTTTATTGCGATTAGTCGTGCCAAGAAACATAAATTGATTAATAATAGTGATGATGAAAAACTACCTAAAAATATCATCATTAAGCTTATTGGCTTTTTCACCGGTATCTTAGCAAGCCTTATGGGTATTGCGGGTGGCGCTATTTTGGTGCCCGTACTAAGTTACTTTAAAGTGCCTTTACGTCAATCTATTGGGGTGGCAACAGTCAGTGGTATGGTTGTCGCTATATTTGGTGTTAGTGGTTATGTTATTGCCGGTTTTGGAGAAGAACATTTACCCGAATACAGCTTAGGCTATGTATATCTACCAGCTTTGCTCGGTATTATCATAACGTCTTCTTTTTTTGCTCCTATAGGGGTTAAAGCGGCAAGCAAGTTACCCGTGAGTACTATCAAAAAAGCATTTGCGATATTTTTAATGTTAGTTGCGTTAAAAATGATACTAAGCTAATAACATTTTGTATAAAATACCGTTTGTTTAAGACTACGCATTTTTAGAGAAGGAAATAGAGTGAAAGCATATTTAGATTTAATGCGACATGTTCGTGATAACGGTGTTGAAAAATCAGACCGCACAGGTACGGGCACCAAAAGTATTTTTGGTTATCAAATGCGTTTTGATTTAGCTAAAGGTTTTCCGCTGGTTACCACTAAAAAATGCCACTTAAAATCAATTATTCATGAGTTATTATGGTTTATCAAGGGTGAATCTAATATTGCGTATTTGAGTGAAAACGGTGTGAAAATTTGGGATGCTTGGGCTACCGAAGAGGGGGAGCTGGGTCCAGTGTACGGGGTGCAATGGCGTAATTGGCCATCTGCAACCGGTGAAACGATTGACCAGCTTGCACAACTTATACACGACTTAAAAACTAACCCTGATTCTAGACGTCATATTATCACGGCTTGGAATCCGGCATTGTTACCTGATACATCTATTAGTCCATCAGAAAATGCGGCACAGGGCAAACAAGCCTTACCACCGTGTCATACACTTTTTCAATTTTATGTTTTAAATGGCAAACTTTCGTGTCAGCTTTATCAACGTAGTGCTGATATCTTTTTAGGGGTGCCATTTAATATTGCTAGCTATGCTTTATTTACGATGATGATCGCACAAGTTTGTGATTTAGAATTAGGTGATTTTGTACATACTTTTGGCGATGCACACTTATACTCAAATCATATGGAACAAGTTGACGAACAACTTTCGCGCACACCATTAGCTTTGCCAACCATGAAAATAAACCCTGACATAGACAGTATTTTTGATTTTACTTTTGAAGACTTTGAATTAGTTGATTATAAATCTCACGCTCATATAAAAGCGCCTATTTCTGTTTAGTACCCTCTATCTTAAATAAAAAAGGAGCTGGTTAGCTCCTTTTTTAGCTGAAAATACAGTTAACCATGCATACGCATAAATTTAGCTAAGAGCGTCGCTTCATTTTCAATATGCTTTAGATTTTTTTTGATACAATTAATAGGGCAAACGCTAATACAAGTAGGCTTGTCATAATGCCCGGTGCATTCGGTACATTTACTGGTATCAATTTCGTAAATATCTTCACCTAATGCGATCGCCTCGTTAGGGCATTCTGGATACACATATCACAGTCGATACATGTGCTTTGGATAATAAGTGCCATAAAGTGTCACTAGGTTAGTTGATTTTTTGCAAAGGGATGGCGTGTTGTACTTCCTTGGTCAAGGTAGCGCATAATAACTCCAAAGGTTAGATCATGCTCTGTTTCTAAAAGGATTGATACTTTATGGCCAGATCCTTTTGTATCAAGAATGGCTTATCCCTTAACGTTCTCCATGTGAGACAAGGTAAAAGATTTATTACCTGTAGGTGTTATTAGTTCTAAGTGGTCACCCACTAAAAACTTATTCTTTACGTCAATTTCAACTAAACCTGTTGGTTCGTTGTGAGCTAATACTTCGCCAACAAATTGTTGGGTGCCACCCTTTGAATAGCCTTGGTCATAATTTTGTGTGTCACCGTGGCGATGACGCTTTAAAAAACCTTCGGTATAACCACGGTGAGCAAGATGCTCTAAATCAATATTTAAGTTTTTATTAAAAGGTTTATTGTTTAAAGTATCGTTAATGGCTGGGCGATAAATTCGTGTAGTTCGAGCCCCGTAATAAAGTGACTTTGTTCTGCCTTCTGTTTTCAATGAATGTCCCCCTATTTTAACGAAACGCTCAACATGTTCAACAGCGCGTAAATCCTTTGAATTCATGATGTAAGTGCCGTACTCATCTTCAAACGCATACATATATTCACCGGGTCGGCCTTATTCTTGAAGTAAAACAAGTTCATCGACTGGTTTTTGCTCTGGAATGATGATGTCTTTTGGGCTAGGTGTAAATATTTGTGGTTTTACTAATATCTCTGGATTAATTGCAATTATATTGCCTGTTTCGTTTTCTTTTACTTGATGGCTATCGTACTTCCACCGACATGAATTCGTGCATGTTCCTTGGTTTGGGTCACGCTTATAGATATAGCCAGATAATAAGCAACGGCCAGAATATGCCACGCATAACGTACAAAAACTTCTTAATCCATTTTAGGGCAGTGAAAGTGTAACTCTTCAATTTCATCAATCGATAATTGACGTGACAAAATAACGCGTTCAACGCCTTATTGGTGCCAAAATTTCACTGTTGCCCAATTTACAGTATTTGCTTGAACACAGAGATGAATTGCCATATCGGGGAATACTTCTCGTATCGTCATGATGAGTACAGGATCAGACATGATTATCAGATCAGGTTTCATTGCTATAACGGGGGCAATATCTTTAATAAAGGTTTTCAATTTGCTATTGTGCGGGGCAATATTATTAACTAAATAAAACGTCTTATCTAACGCATGAGCTTCATTGATACCAATCTTCAAATTTTCTAGATTGAATTCATTATTAGATCCCCGTAAAAATAACGAGGTTGGCCTGCATAGACCGCATCAGCCTCGTAAGCAAAGGCATAACGCATATTTTTTAAGCTTCCAGCAGGAGAGAGTAATTGAGGTGCTAAGATAATTTATGAGGCAGGTTATTTTAAATTCTGCAAATTATAAGAATTTCGTTTACCTTAGGCAATCAGCTTATTAAGCTGTTCTTTGATGAAAATCATAATAAGTCATTAAATACATAAATTACAAATACAGGCGGTAAATCTGTAAAGGTACCGTATTGAAAAATTTACTAATATTTGACTTAAAATAATAATATAAGCATAAAAGTGTGCTATTTTTTATGTATTAGAAGTTATAAATCATAATAATAATTAAGGCGAGACTATGGGAGCTGAAAATGCCCTTTATACAATTTTAGTAGAAAAGATTAAACAAGATGCACTTGTACTGCCAACGTTACCAGAAATAGCACTCAAGGTACGTGAGGCTGCAGATAATCCAGATATTAATTTAAACCAAATGAGTGATATTATCGGTCATGACCCAGCATTGTCTATGGGTATGTTGAAAGTTGCTAATAGCGTTATTTTAGGCCGTTCTGTAAAAGTAGAAACAGTTAATCAAGCGGTTACTCGTATTGGGCTTCGCCAAATAAAAAGCATTGCTACAGCAATGGCATTAGAACAAGTATTTGTTTCTAAAAATAAGATTGTTTCAATGTATTTGAAACAATCATGGGAAAAAACTATCGATGTTGCCTCTGTCGCAATTAGCTTAATGACTTTTTATATACAAGGCCATAAACATACGTCATTAACATTAGATACATTAACCCTCGCCGCGCTCGTGCATAACATTGGTGTTTTACCGATTTTAACTGAAGCTGAAAAGCACCCAGATGTTTTCGCTAACCCTACATTCTTAAAGCAAGCTATCGCCAAGTTATCTGGAGATATAGGTGGGGAAGTGACTAAAGCTTGGGGATTCTCAAACGATTTTATCACTTTAGTGACGAGTTGGGGGGATTTAACGGTATTGCCAGCAGAAGCTCATTACTTAGATTTTATTCGCGTCGGTGCTATTTATCACGGTATTTTCAAAAATGAATCTACCTGTGAAGTGCTTTTAAAGAGTTATGTGAATAAAGGCATTTTATCTGACGTGAACTTTATGGAGAGCGAAGAATTTCAAAAAATGGTGACTGATGTAAAAGCTATGTTTAGTTAATAACAAAAAGCCCTGAATTTCAGGGCTTTTTTATGTTCAGGATGAACGGTATAGCGTGGTGCCATGGATGGCAATGAACGTATATGTTCAGGATGGCCTCTCTCAGACATCCTGTCTTTCTAGGCATTAGTCCATCCATGCACGTCAACGGTCAGTTTTTTTGTTCCAGACAATAACTAAGTAGCTTCATCCATGGAGGCAATAGCGTGGTGCCATGGATGGTAATGAACAATTCGTTTACTTAGCTTCTATTAACCCTTTGTTAATATTAACTAAGTCTTGCTCGCTAATGGTTCCAGCCGCACGTTTTAACGATAAAATTGATTGTACATAGTTATAACGCGTTGAAGACAAATTACGTTTTGCGTTGTATAAATTACGCGTGCTATCTAATACATCAACAATAGTACGAGTACCCACTTCAAAGCCAGCATCTGTCGCTTTTAATGCACTCTCAGCACTAACAAGCGCTTGCTCTAGGGCTTTAATTGCTGAAACAGCAGCAATCACTGTGTTATAAGCATTTCGTGTATTACGAACAACATTGCGGTGTGTTTGTTCTAAATCTTGGCTTGCGGCAACATAGTTACTTTGCGCTTGACGAACAGCACTTGTGATAGCACCACCTGAATAAATAGGCACGTTTAAAGTTATACCGATAGACTGACTATCTAGTGCAGGATTGTTAAAGGTAATATTGTTTACTTCATTGTCTTGATCCGAAGTTGTATAGCTACCGGTTAGGCTTAACGTTGGGTAATGACCTGATCTTGCAATATTGATATTTTCTTTTGCTACGTCAACCGCTATTTTTTGACTAATAAGATCTAAGTTCTTAGCTTCAGCTGTTTGTTGCCATTCGTTAGCGCTATCAGGTATAGGACGAGAAGTGCTAAAGCGTTCAGTATTTAATATATTTAAATCACGAGGATAAACATTAGTAATAACACGTAAGGCTTCTTCAGCAGTAAATACGCTATTTTCAGCACGAATTTCAGAAGTAACAGCATTATCGTACTGTGATTGTGCCTCATGAACATCCGTCACCGCTTTTAGGCCAACAGAATAACGTTGTTTTGTTTGCTCTAATTGACGTTCTATTGCGGCTTTTTCAGCTTTTGCAAAATCTAAATCATCTTTTGCACTGAGCACATCAAAGTAAGCTGTTGTTACCCGAACAATTAATTCTTGTTTTGCCGATTGGTAAGTTACATCACTACGATGGGCTGCTTTTTTCGCATTATCTAATCTTAACCAAGTGCTATGATTATATAGTTGCATGTTTAAGTTAAGGCCATAGCGTAGGCTATCACTTTTATTAGTCAGTGTTTGATCAGACGATTTCCCATCATCTGATGTAGGTATAAACTCACCCTCACTTTCTGTGTAGCTAGCAGCAGCACTAAGTTGTGGCAATAAAACAGATCTCGCTTGATCAATATCTTCTTTTGATGCATTAAATAAAGCTTGAAGTTTTAATACTGTAGGATCACTGGCTTGCGCTTGTTTGTATACGCTCAATAAATCTTCAGCGTTAACTAACGTAGAGTTAGTTGCACAAACCAAACCGATGATAAGTGCCGAAATTGTTTTTTTCATGAGTGAGCTATTCCTTTGAGTGTGCCATGTGCGCTATATTATTATGTTACTATCGTATCCTTATTTTCTATTTAGCTAAATAAAATAAGTGTTTAGGAAAGCATTCTAGTGTAACAAAATGTTTTTTGCTAGTGCTACTTCAACTGTAATATTTTCTCTACTTAAAAATCTTTATTATGGATAAAAAAACAAGTTTATGTATAAAAAAAACACTCAATCTTTACGGTTTTCATCTGAAGATGTCACCATTTATCAACAAAAAACCTGTTATCAAGGTGTTTTTAAAATGGATGAATATCAACTTAGTCATCGCTTATTTGATGGTGGGGAAAGTAAGGTATTAACGCGAGAAGTCTTTGAACGCGGTCATGCGGTAGTTGTAATACCTTATGATGCCGCCAATGACCGTATTGTCTTAATCGAACAATTTCGTGTCGGTGCTATTGGTCAGGGTGAAACCCCCTGGTTATTAGAATTTGTTGCGGGTATGTTTGGCCAAGATGAAGCTCCTATTGACGTTGCTATTCGCGAAGCAAAAGAAGAAGCTGACTTAACGTTGAATAAAAATCAGTTAGATAAAGTACTGGAGTATTTTTCAAGCCCTGGTGGTATGAGTGAAGTCATTCACCTCTATGTCGCTAATGTTAATAGCGAAAATGTTTATGGTGTGCATGGTTTAGAAACTGAAAATGAAGATATTTTGTTACATGTCATGCCAAGAGAGCAGGCAATATCGCTTTTAGAAAACGGGAAAATCACCAATGCAGCAACAATAATTGGGTTACAATGGCTACAGAATAACTTTCATCAGCTGCAGCAAAAATGGTCTTCGTAAATGATAAAGCAAAGTAAGAAATATCAACCTAGATTATCAACCTTGATGAATCTTTGTGAAATAAACTATATGTTCTTAGTGCGTTTACTGGCAAGTAATAACGATGGAGAGGTTGTTGGTGATAAACGGGACTTTTTTATTTCTGATTTTTTATCTTACAACATAACGATACTTGAAATTACGCGTTACACCAGTCTTATTAGTATCTGTCAAGAACTGCCTCATGCAAAGCAAGATAAAAAGGTGAAGGGTAACGATAATCAAACGATATTTGATCGTATCTTACGCCCTAAAATGACAATTCGCTTATATCATGATGCCAGAATGGCAGAAGTGATTAGCAATCAAGATATTAAGCAAGTTAAACCCCGATACGATTATCCTAATAGTAAAATGCATTTACCCGATGAAAAGGAGCAGATTAACCAATTTCTAAAAGAATGGCTGCAACTTTGTTTAAAGTTAGGTCAAGTTAACTTATCACTTTTTGAGTAATCCTTTTGTCACCTTTTTATAAAATAGCCCAAATAAGTGATTGTCATCTTTTTTCCCAAACTGATGGTCTGCATTATGGTGCAAATGTTTATCAAAACTTAGTCTGTGTTTTACACGAGATTAAAAATCACCATGCAGTAAAAGCGATCGTATTCACTGGTGATATTACGCAAGACCACAGTGAGAAATCTTACCAACGTTTTGTGCAAGCGGTACTTGAAAGTGGTATAACGGTGCCCTTTTATTACCTAGCGGGCAACCATGATGAGCATGAATTACTTGATAAGTATTTATCAGTCCCGCCCTTTATCAATGAAAAAGTTATCAATGAACAATACTGGCAAATTGTTTTACTTAATAGTAAAAGTGATACGCCAAAAGGGTTAGTGACTACCCGAGATTTGTTCGCACTAGAATCAACTGTCGATATACAAAAACATCAATTACTGATGATGCACCACCATCCTATTGATGTGGGGTATTTTATTGACCAACATGGTTTAGAAAATAAAGAGCATTTTTGGCAAACGATTAATAAATTTTCGAGCATAAAAGCTATTGCTTGTGGTCATGTTCACCAAGCATTAACGTTACATGCAGAGCCGTTATCTTCCCTTTCGTTATTTACGTGTCCTGCAACATCTATTCAATTTGACACAACTAAGAGTAGTGGAACTTCTAATGGGCAAGGGGCTGGGTACCGTGTTTTTTCTTTATTTTCTGATGGAAGAATAAAGGCAGATCACTATTTTTTATCAAAGGAATAAAATGTCTAAGCACATTAATATTTTATATTTACATGGTTTTAATTCATCGCCACAGTCGATGAAAGCACAATTAACGAAAAATTACTTTGGTGAACATTTCCCTAATATCTCCTTTTTTAGCCCTCAACTCGCGTCGTCACCAGCTGCAGTTATTGAACAGTTAACGACATTAATTGATTCAAAAAGTAATAAAGAAAACATTTGGTATTTTATTGGTTCATCACTAGGAGGGTATTTTTCCACGTATCTCTCCGAAAAATATCAAAGTAAAGCCGCATTAATTAACCCTGCTGTTAAGCCTTTTGAGTTGTTAGCTGATTATTTAGGCGAGCAGACTAATCCTTATACTAATGAGGTGTTTTTAATCGAAAAACACTTTATAAAGTCACTAAAAAATATTGACCAAGTAATTATTTCTAAAAATAATTACTTGGTCATGGTACAAACAGGCGATGAAGTGTTAGATTATCAAGAAGCTGTAGATAAATATTGTGACTGCCAAATAATTGTTCAACAAGGTGGTGATCACAGCTTTATTCATTACTCAAAAGTATTACCCCAAATTGCGATGTTTTTTAATTTATACCAAACGGATTGATAAAATAGACCGATAGGTATTAAAACATTTTTTCATCATAAAAATTATTAGAATAGTTAAATGAGCGAACAATATAATTCAGACTCCATTGAAGTTCTCAGTGGTTTAGACCCAGTAAGACACCGTCCGGGCATGTACACAGATACAGCCCGTCCAAATCATTTAGGCCAAGAAGTTATTGATAACTCGGTCGATGAGGCATTAGCTGGGCATGCACAAAATATCACGGTAGTCCTCGATAAAGATCAATCGCTAGAGATTATCGATGATGGTCGAGGCATGCCAACAGATATACATCCGGAAGAAGGGGTTTCAGGTGTCGAACTTATTTTCTGTAAACTTCATGCCGGTGGTAAATTTTCCAATAAAAACTATCAATTTTCTGGTGGTTTACATGGTGTTGGCATCTCTGTCGTGAATGCCCTTTCGACTCGGGTTGACGTTTCAGTTCGCCGTGATGCTAAAGTCTATGAAATGGCTTTTGAGCACGGAGAAAAAGTTGAAGAACTGCGTGAAACCGGTACAGTAGGTCGAAGAAATACTGGCTCAAGAGTTAAGTTTTGGCCTGATCCTAAGTATTTTGACTCACCCAATTTCTCTGCTCGTCGTTTAATTCATTTATTAAAAGCTAAAGCTGTTTTATGCCCAGGCTTAACAATTAAGTTCCATGATAAAAATGAAGACAAAAAATATCAATGGTATTACGAAGACGGTCTAGTCGACTATCTCAAAGACTCTCTTAAAACCTGTATTTGTTTACCTGAAGAACCTTTTGTTGGCACTTTTACTTCTTCACATGAGGCCGCTGATTGGGCGGTAACGTGGCTATCTGAAGGTGGGGAAGGGGTTGGTGAAAGTTATGTTAATTTAATTCCAACGATTCAAGGGGGTACACACGTTAATGGCTTGCGACAAGGTTTATTAGAATCAATGCGAGAGTTTTGCGAATTTAGAAACCTGATCCCACGTGGCGTTAAATTAACCCCGGACGATATATGGGATAAATGTTCGTATATATTGTCGGTAAAAATGCAAGAACCTCAATTTGCGGGTCAAACTAAAGAGCGTTTATCTTCTCGACAATGCGCCGCTTTTGTTACAGGGGTAGTTAAAGACTCTTTTAGTTTATGGCTAAATGAACACACTGAAATAGCAGAAAACCTTGCTGAATTTTGTATCTCAAATGCTCAACGTCGCTTACGAGCGAGTAAAAAAATAATTCGTAAAAAAATTACTCAAGGACCTGCCTTACCTGGAAAATTAACGGATTGTGGTAGTCAAGATATTACCCGAACTGAATTGTTTTTAGTGGAAGGGGACTCTGCTGGAGGTAGTGCTAAACAAGCGAGAGATCGTGAGTTTCAGGCGATCATGCCGCTTAGAGGTAAAATTTTAAACACGTGGGAAGTCGACTCGGGACAAATACTGGCCTCACAAGAGGTACATGATATTTCTGTGGCATTGGGCATTGACCCTGACAGTGATGATTTGTCAGAATTACGCTACGGAAAAATTTGTATCCTTGCCGATGCCGACTCTGATGGATTACACATTGCTACCTTATTGTGTGCCCTGTTTATGCAGCATTTTTTGCCGCTGGTACAAAAAGGACATGTTTATGTGGCGATGCCACCACTTTATCGTATCGATGTAGGTAAAGAAGTTTTTTATGCGTTAGATGAAGCTGAAAAAGACGGTGTTTTAGACCGAATAGAAGCGGAAAAAAAACGGGGTAAAGTGAATGTGCAACGCTTTAAAGGATTGGGTGAGATGAACCCTTTGCAACTTCGTGAAACGACCATGGACCCTAATACCAGACGGTTAGTACAATTAACCGTTGATGAGCATTCTGAAACCATGGAGCTTATGGATATGTTACTTTCAAAAAAACGTAGCCCAGATAGAAAAACATGGTTACAAAGTAAAGGCGATATGATTGAAATTTAACTGTTCGTTTTGAAAAATAAAAGCATGAGTTAACTCATGCTTTTTTTTGCCTCACTTTTCCTCCTTCGATATTTATTTTTATTGTGTATTTGCAAATATTCTTTATATAAAATAACATATGTTTTTTCGTATGTGTTTTTTAAACATATATAATGCCTGTTAATTTATATTTTATAGACGTTTCTAAATAAACGTTCTGATAAATACTTTGCCAATTTATGAATAATTCTACAGCTGTTCAATTCTTTAAAAACTTAGCAGACGATACACGGCTAAAAATAATTTTACTTATACAGATGGAAAGAGAGCTGTGTGTCTGTGAACTAACGGTAGCTTTGGGTCTATCTCAACCCAAAATATCCCGTCATATTGCTCAACTTAAATTACATAAACTGCTGTCTGAACGAAAAGTAGGGCGCTGGGTTTTTTATCGTCTCGTTGATGTTATTCCGCAATGGCAAAAAGAAGTGATCGAATTATCAAATGTTAATAATCAAGAATACATAGCGCAATGTGTCGTTAACCTTATGGGTATGGGCAATCGGCCTACCAGGCAGGAAAAATGTTGCGAATAATAGTAATAAACATTAATAAACATTAATAAATAGGAATAAGTCATGACAATCAAAGTAGGTATTAATGGTTTTGGTCGAATAGGGCGTTTAGTTTTACGTGCAGCATGGCAGTGGCCTGAAGTAGAGTTTATTCAGATTAATGATCCCGCTGGCGATGCTAAAACATTAGCGCATTTACTCAATTTTGATTCGATTCATGGTCGCTGGACGCTCGATGCACAGGTCAAAGATAATCAAATAATTGTTTGTGATGATGTTGGCGAGCATAAAATCAATATGAGCCAAAATTCGACCATCGGTGAAACTGACTGGTCGCAGTGTGACGTTGTTGTTGAAGCCTCTGGGGTAATTAAAACCACTAAACTATTAACCGCTTATTTAGAACAAGGCGTTAAGCGTGTCATGGTAACAGCGCCGGTAAAAGAAGCGGGTATTTTAAATATTGTTATGGGTGTTAACCATCACCTTTATGATAAAGAACTGCATAAAATAGTTACCGCAGCTTCTTGTACAACTAATTGCTTAGCGCCGGTGGTTAAAGTGTTGCAAGACAGTGTCGGTATAAAACACGGCAGTATGACAACGATTCATGATATTACAAATACGCAAACTATCCTTGATGCGCCTCATAAAGATTTACGCAGAGCGAGAGCTTGTGGGCAAAGTTTAATCCCAACAACTACTGGGTCAGCAACAGCCATTACGCATATTTTTCCTGAGCTTAAAGGGAAGTTAAATGGCCATGCGGTGCGAGTTCCATTAGCTAATGCCTCGATTACTGATTGTGTCTTTGAGCTCAACCGTGCTGTAACGGTTGATGAAATTAATCAATTCATGGCCACTGCCGCGCATGGCGAATTAAAAGGTATTCTTGGCTATGAAGAGCGGCCACTGGTTTCTGTTGATTACAAAACTGATCCACGTTCATGTATTGTTGACGCGCTATCAACTATGGTCGTTAACGACACACAACTTAAAATGTATTTATGGTACGACAATGAATGGGGCTATGCGAATCGAGCTGCAGAGCTAATGCTTCTCGTTGGGCTTTCTGATATTAATCAGTAGTCATATAGAGTTCACCATTATTGGCTTTTTTAGTCGGCTAAAAATTATAATAGCTTGCTGCTATTTTTGAACGATTTGTATGATGAGTCATACAAAAAGCAGGCGTGCTGGTTGCAGAGCACAATACTGATACTTTTATGTTAAAAAAATTAACCGCACTGCCAAGTGCGGTAAAACAATATTTATTGATTACCGCTAACTATTGGTTTTTCACCTTAACTGATGGCGCTTTACGTATGCTGGTGTTATTGCATTTTCACCATTTAGGTTATGCCCCACTTGCCATCGCGATGTTATTTTTATTCTATGAAATCTTTGGGGTGGTAACTAACCTCGTCGGTGGATGGTTAGGCGCACGTATTGGCTTAAATAAAACCATGAATATTGGGTTGTTTACCCAAGTAATTGCCTTATTAATGCTTACGGTGCCTGAACAGTATTTAACCGTGGTCTGGGTAATGCTGGCGCAGGCATTGTCAGGTATTGCTAAAGATCTTAATAAAATGAGTGCTAAAAGCAGTATTAAAACGCTGGTTTCTTCAAGTAATGAGAATGAATATCAAAATGGACTCTTCCGCTGGGTTGCCTATCTTACCGGTTCAAAAAATGCCTTAAAGGGCATTGGTTTTTTTCTTGGGGCATTGTTGTTAAGCACGGTCGGTTTCTCTGGAGCGATGTTGATTATGGCAAGCGTTTTAGCGATAGTTTTTGTCTTAAGTCTTATTGTGTTGCAAGGTGATTTAGGCAAAGCTAAAGACAAAGTTAAATTTAAGCAGATATTTTCGAATCATGCTTCGCTGAATTATTTAGCCGGAGCGCGCTTATTTTTATTTGCTGCCCGAGATGTTTGGTTTGTTGTAGCACTGCCAATATATTTGGTAAGCCATTTAGGTTGGCAACACACCGATGTGGGTATATTTATGGCGCTATGGGTTATTGCTTACGGTATTGTTCAAGGGTTAACACCTAAGGTCTTTATTAAAAATAACCAACATCATATTAATGGCTATTTACTCTTCTGCTGGGGAGGAATTTTATCAGGTGTTACTTTATTATTAGCACTGTTGATGTTCTATGCTCCAACGCTCAATATTAACGCTGAAATTATTATCATCGTTGGCTTATTTGTTTTTGGTGTGGTTTTTGCCGTGAATTCAGCGCTACATAGTTATGTAATAATTGCTATGGCAAAAGAAGACGGTGTTTCAATGGATGTTGGGTTTTATTATATGGCTAATGCGCTTGGCCGGTTATTAGGTACCGTAATGTCAGGTGTTATCTACCAATTTACAGACCTAATAACGTGTTTAATCATTTCTGCATTATTTGCAGTACTTTCAGCGCTACTTATTAAAAGAATTTCTCTTACACATTCATAGCGCTAATAACATTAGTAACGCACCGCTAAATCATTTAACTGTATATTACCCAGTAATTGCTCATCAGTGGTCACAGCTTGCGCACTTTGCTGAGATACTTGCGTTACTTTAACGTTATAAGGGCTAACATTAAAACCGGCATAGGTTTTCCCTGCATCGGTAATAATATTATTTAAGTGTAATAAAGAAAATTCATCACCAATTTTTACGCCATGTCGTTTACCTAAATTAATTGTTAATGAATTACCTGAAACTTGTACTATCTTGCCACGAGTAGGCTGGCACATCATATTTTCGTCTATGTCGATGATCATATCAGATAATACTTTTTCGATAGACATACCATACTGGCTTTGCCAAAAAACTTCACTGTGAACATCAACTTGTTGACGTTTGCCGAATTCCCATGGGGCGGAGCTGCGGTATTTTTTATTGAAAACAGATTCGCCATTACTACCGTTGTAAATATATAGGCTGACACTAAACTGTCGGTTAAAAAAATCTTCTTGCCAAAATTGCCAGCCGTTAGTGGTTGCTTGTTCAAAGCTAATATCATTAATTTCAGAATACATCACATATTGAGTGTCACTAATATTCGCTAACGACATGGTTAAGTTTTTTATGGCTTCAATTTGCAAGCTATTGTTTAAGCGTGAAAATTGCGCTTTTTCTTTTAACAATAATTTTGTATCTAGGTAAATGCCTTGATTATTAATTTTATACGCAAGTTTTTCCATCAACTTACTATCAATAGGATAAATTTTGCCAATGCTTGCCTGTTCTCTATGCATTAAGTTACTGCGTGTGATTAATAATGATTTACGGTAATCTGAAGAAAAACACTGCTTGCTCTGTGGAAATATATCAGCGCGAATGGTCACAGTGACTAAATTTCCTTCATAGGTTTCATCGACAAGTTCAAAGGAGTTAACCGTACCACTTGCGCGAATATTAATTTCATTTTGTGTCAATAATCCGTTAACCGTTTTTTGAACACTTGAAACAGAAGCACCAGCAACCAACAGCGCTTTTTTTAACGCATTCTCCATGGCTAATGTTTTTGCTCGTTCACTGTTTCCCTGCATTATTACTGACTTGCCTTGTGCTTCATACCATTGAGCAATAGCTGAATTAGTCATGAAAAATAAAAGAAGAGCTAATATAAATAAGCGCATAAGATGTCCGTCAGTAAAAATGGGTTTATTATTAATAGGTGAATATGCAGTTTCTATGCCCACTTATTTTATACAGTAATAGTTACATACATTGGCGCGATTTGTGCTTTATATTTGCCATATACTCTTTAATGTCGATTATCGATATTACTATTAGACTTATTATTCGCTTAATGGCGATTAAGGGGAGCTCAATGAAAAAGTGGCTTATTCCATTATTTATTCCATTATTTATTCCAACGTTGATGTCATGTTCATCAATGAATATGATGAATGAAGAGGATGACTTTTATAAATCAAAGCAAGAAGTACGAGGTGAAATTGACAGCTTTAATTTACCTCGACATGCAATAGCTGATGTTGTTAAAGGTCTTACTTATCAGATGCTTGAAAGTAGCTCTTTTGTTAATCCTAAAACACCTATTGCGGTTGCTTCTTTTGTTGAGTTAGCAGATCTTGAGTCAACCAATTGGCTAGGTAACCAAATATCAGAAAACTTTGTTCATGAATTACAACGTCATGGTTTAGTGGTTATTGATTTTAAAACCACAGGACATATTCGTGTAACTCCCCAAGGTGATTATGTGTTTAGTCGTGACTGGAAAGAATTACCCGAACGCCAGATTATTGACTACGTAGTGACGGGTACCATGATGGAACAAGAAAATGGTGTGATGATTAACGCCCGTATGATTGGTATGCAATCACGTGTCGTTGTTGCAACCGCGCAATCATTTATTCCAAGTTGGGTCATCGGCGAACAAATTAATCAAGATGAAAGTGTGCGCATAAAAGACGGATTAATCATTCGAAACAGCGTTATGTTGGCTGAAGATGAACGGTCAATTGAAATTGTTAATTAATTAATTTGTTTAAATAAATTTAGGGCTAACGTTTGGTATTTATGATGAAAAAAATAATTCTTAATTTATTGTTTTTTATGGGGGTCGGTTTTTTACTCGCGAGCTGTTCTAGTGTGTATGATAAACATGTACAGTGGCAAAGTGTGAAGCCTGAAACCTTCCCTGTCTTACGGGCTATTGGACAAGCACCGATCAGTTTGCAAAATTCAGAACATGAGACACAGCGGATGCTGATGGCTATTAATGCGTCAAAACTTGCCGCTTATGCGGAACTTGCTGAACAAGTCTACGGACAAAAAATAAATGGTGAAATGACCATGTCACAATTATTACTAGGAAAGCACGAGGTGTCGGCATCAGTTTATGGCATTATTCGCGCAGCTAAAGTGATAAAAAGCTACCCGGTAGGCGACAGTTACACCACAGAGCTAAGTTTAGATTTTGAAGATGTTTACAATATATATGTCGCTTCTGCACCCAAGCGTGAAATTAAAGACGTGACTTATTATTAAGAGGCAAAGCACAGCCTAAAAAGCATAGTGTAAATTCATATAATAATAGGCGCCGTTGAAACCGAAAGGAGCAGAGCGGCGCGAATATTTAAAAACCCCCGTACTTTCAACAATTATATCGCCCTGTTCATTTTCAATTGTGCCACCTCGAGAGTTTCCTATGCTATTTACATCAGGCATGACATTGAATAAATTATGACTGCCTAAAGTAACAGAAAGCTTTTTTGACACTTGATAATTAATCGAAACGTCAGTCAAAAGTTCTTCACTATACGTTTGTTTACCTCCATCTGTTATCGTGTATTTACCATAATGGTTGAGTAATAAATTTACTGTCCAATATAGGTTTTTATAACGAGTGTTTAAGCTTACTTTACTGCGAGGTTGCCATTCTTCAATAATAGAAATATCTTGCTCTGAAAAAATCTTTTCAACCGCAATTGTGTGTAACGTACTGTGGCTAGGTGTAAATAATTTTGTTACCTCTGTATTTGTAAAGTTTGCAGCCAGAGTGAAATTAATATTCCCTGCTAAAGCTTGAGTCTGCCAAGAGGCGACAATATCAGTACCTTGAGTTTTTGTACCCGCCCCATTCAAGAAGAATTGCCCTTTGGTGACACCTTCTTCGATAAAAGCTTGATCAAGTAAATGAGATATTCCCATGCCTAATTTACTGCTAATAACGATACGGTCGTCAATATTTATTTGATAAAAATCAACACTTAAATCAATATTATCAGTAGGGCTGTAAATCAAACCTATACTGAGGTTGTCAGACTCTTCTTCTTTAAGTGTAGGGACACCAAGGCGAGTTGTTAAGGTGCTATCATTTCTAAATGTTTCCACTTCCTCACTTAACAGTGAACCACTTTCGTCAACAATAAACTGTGTGCTAATGTTATTAAAGTACATTTGTTGCATCGAAGGTGCACGAAAACCAGTGCTATAAGCACCACGTAAAATAATGTTGTCGTTTACCTGCCAATGAGCCGCAATTTTAGAGTTACTACTGTTACCAAAGACATCATAATCATCATAGCGGACAGCCGCGCTAAGTTGTAAAAAATCATTGATTTGCGTAACAGATTCAGCAAAAAGTGAAACAACATTCCGGCTTTCATTAACGCCAAGTTCAGGTGAAACACCGGGAAAGCCTTGAATACCCCCCGCCGCATCATGCTCAAACAACGGCTGATGGTTTTTTGTATCATAATCCTCAAAACTGTATGCTTCTCCGGGTATTATTTCGTATTTGTCTTGGCGAAACTCAGCGCCTAATACCAGAGAATAATTTTCATAATCTTTTTTAAATAATAAATTAACGGTCTCTAGTGATAATGACAAACCGTAGGCAAAGGCAGAACAAGGAAGTTGTGTACGAAGCTCATCTGTTGTTAAATCACTGGTATATAATAGATAGTTAGCATAAGAGGCATTCAGTGAATCACTCGTGGTGTAGTCTATTTGATTTTTCCCATAGGTATATGAAATATCAATAGTAGCGTCATTATCAAAAGAAACTTTATAGCCGAGGCTATATGAAATATCTTCTATATCTGAATTTATTTTAGGTAAATAACCTTGTGGGATAGCAGCACTGCTATCGCCTAAGATTGGGTTTTCGTGAGTATTTGCATTATGACGAAAAAAAGCAGCCGATTCATTTTCTCGGTGTGAATAGGTTAAGAAACCATAAAGTTGTCCTTTATTTAGCTCTAACTCACTATTTGCCGCAAAAGAAAGTTGCTGGTAAGAGGGATCACCTATTCGAAATGTTTCCCTGCTAGCGGATAATTCCCGAGGATCACTGGTTTGCCAATGACCATTTTCTACTTGAACACACTGGTCAAACTGGCAGGCACCATGTAATCCAGACCGATTAGTACTTTGGTGCTCAACTAAACTTAAGGTAGCATTGACAAAACCATCATGACTCAACGCTAAACCCTGCGTATAGGATAATGTAAAGTCTTCACCATCGCCTTGCTTATATGCACCAACAGATGTTTCTAAGGTTGATTGGTCGCTACTATCATTGAGTACAATGTTAATCACCCCCGCTATTGCATCAGAGCCATATTGAGCAGCGGCACCGTCTCGTAAAATTTCAATTCGTTTGATCGCTCTTACTGCAATAGCATTCATATCTGTTCCAGCAGTGCCTCGACCAACAGAGCTGTTTATATGAATTAAGCTCGCTTGATGACGACGTTTACCATTTAATAAAATAAGTGTTTGGTCCGGTCCTAATCCCCGTAAAGTTGCTGGCTGTAATACATCACTACCGTCACTTATTGCTGACCGAGAAAAGTTGAAAGAAGGCACAAGCGCTTGCAACATTTGGCCAAGGTTTGTGTGGCCACTATTGCGTAAAGTATCACCAGAAATAATATCAACAGGAACAGGCAAGTCTTTTACTGTTCTACCATTGATATGGCTACCCACAATCGCTATTCTTTCAATAGACTTTATCTTCTTTTTAGCTTTAATTATTGGCTTAGTATCTTTATAACCCTCAACCTTAACCTTTTGCTTAATAGACCATTGGCCTTTAGCATTTATTTGAGCGATAAGGTGAGTGTTTTTTAACAGCTTTCTTAAAGCTAAAGAAACTGAGTAATATCCATCTATCGCTTTACTGTTTAAAGCATTAGTTAAATCATAGGAAAATAAAATGCTCTGATCAGCTTGCTGAGCAAGTTTAATTAATGCTTGGTCAACAGGTTGCGCGTCAACACTAAAGTAAATAATTTTTGACGTAATCGTTGATATGTCAGCTCGACTCACTAAGCTAAAAGTCAATGAGGAGGTAATGAAGATTAATAAAGAGAAAGTGTTGAATTTTTTTGCTAAAGGATAGCTCATTCGCTTTTTTTTCTTTCTTTAAATGAAGAGGGTAGTAATATCTGAACAAGTGCTCTGATTGTTATCATGGAATACAAAAAGATCACCTGTTATTTATAATGTTTGTTCATCGCACTAATCTATAGCGTACTTGAGGTTGTTGGCCCTAAGGTTGCTGAATGAATCGCTTTAGTGATCAATACGTTGTTATTATTAGTCTTTGTATATGTTAAATCGAAGTTATAACTAATGGAATCTAACAAGGTCTCAACATCACCAGCCTTAAAGTAACCCGCAACTTTTATTTTGGCAAGCTCTTGATCTTGAATCGTAAACCTTATGTCTGTGTAGCGGCTAATTTCATCAAGGGCCGTTGCGAGTGTTTCACCATCAAAAATAAGCATGCCTTTTTGCCAGGCAAGCTCATGGGAGAGTGCTAGCGGCGAAATTTTATTTTTTGGTAATTGAATTTTGTTGGCTATAACTGTTTTTTCACCCGCAATGACAATGTTGTTTCTCTCAGGAAATTGAACCGTATTTGCTATCTGTTGCGTTAATTCAATGAGTGGCTCATTAGAATCAGCGATTAATACTCGCCCTTCAGTAACAATTAATTCTAGATGATTATTATCATTTTTCTGTACGTTAAAAATGGTGCCTAAAGCGGTAAATGATTGTTGACCAGAAGTGACACTAAATGGACGGGATTGATCTTTTGCTACGTCAAATAAAGCCTCACCTTTTACCAAGTTTAATTGGCGATGATTATCACTGAAACTTAGGGTGAGTAAACTGTTGGTATTGAGGTGAACAAGTGAACCATCGGGTAAGCTAAAACTGGCTTGCTCACCTGTTTTAGTAGAAAACTGTTGGTAAACAATTGCGGATGAAGTTTGTTGAAAAAATGAGAATAAACTTTTATTTAAAAATATTTCACTGGTCAGCATACTAAAAAAAATAACGCTGGCAGCTAATGATAAGTGTTTAAATAGTTTTTGAGTATTGTTTGAATGTTTTTTTTCTAACGGGAATAAGCCATTGAACTCAGCAAATAATTTAGAGGTCTTTATTGAAGGCGAATATTTGTGCAATGCTAAATGATGCTTGTTATCTTGGTTTACCCAAGCAACAAAGGCTTGTCGCTCCTGCTGCGATAAACCTTGTTCAACGCGCCATAACCAATATTTTGCTTGCACTTCTATTTCACTATTACATTGTATTTTAGTCATCATAAATATCTTGTGTTAATTCAATTTACGCAAACATCGATATATTTATTCGACCATGCCGGCATCCTTGCTTAATAGCAAACGACTGTATTTATATCATTCAGGTCTTACTGTAGATATGTTAATAAGTCGAAATAATAAATAGGGGTACATACTCAATACCTCATCTACCTATTTTTATACTCTACCTTTATTTCTTTTTATTTGCACGTTTCGCTTGTTTTTTCGCCTTAGCTTTTTTCTGTGACTTACTTATTTTTATTTTTGGCTTTTTCAATGCGAGTTTAGACTCTTTATATTGTGGCTTTAAGCCTTCAATATTTCTGCGTGTTAATCGCTCGTCCATGTAACGTTCAATTTTAGCTATTACAGGCATGTCGTGCGCTTCTACTAAAGATATCGCGGTGCCTTTATTACCTGCTCTGCCGGTTCTGCCAATACGATGTAAATAAATGTCAGCTTTACGGGGCATGTCAAAATTAATAACATGGGTAATGTCGTCAATATCTAAACCACGCGCAGCAACATCGGTAGCAACGAGTACTTTCACCATACCAGAACGCAGGCGATTAATGGCATGATTACGCTTGTCTTGTGGCATTTTACCCTCAAGCCATGCACAAGGAATTTCTTCTGCGTATAGTTTTCCTGATAAATGCTGAACGGTTTCACGTTTATTGGCAAAAACTACCGTCCGTTCGAAGCCTTCTTGTTTTAACAAGTTAATTAACAATTTAAATTTATGTTCTTTGTCATCAGCTAAGTGAAGCCATTGATGAATTTTAGCTTTTTCTTTCCGTGAAGGGTGAGACTCTAAGAATACGGGCTCGTTAAGTACTTCTTTCGAAAAACGTAAAACACCAGCACCTTCGAGTGTTGCTGAAAAAAGCATTGTTTGTTTACGCCAGCGAGCTTCGCCCACAATACGGTTAATTGCATCAGAGAATCCCATATCAAGCATACGGTCTGCTTCATCAAGCACAAGAATTTCAATGTCACGTGCTTCAAATTGTTCTGATTCAAGATATTCGAGTAAACGACCGGGTGTTGCGACTAAAATATCGGTATTTTTTGTTAGTACGTCTTTGTGGCTATCGTAACTAACACCACCGGTAATTAAGCCTGTTTTAATGTCTGTTAATTCAGTTAATTGCGTACATTGTTCGCTGGTTTGAATAGCAAGCTCGCGCGTTGGAGATAAAATAAGTACACGAGGAAAACCTGGGCTTTTACGCGGGTAATCTAATAAATGTTGAGCGATAGGTAATATAAAAGCAGCTGTTTTACCTGTGCCGGTTGGCGCCGAAGCTAAAACATCTTTACCGGTCATGGCGACAGGTAAGACCAACTCTTGAATAGAGGTTGGTTTTTTATAACCGGCATTTTGAATGCCGCCTAGTAGTGCTGAATCTAGGTCAAATTGCTCAAACATAAAGTATAATTTCGGTCAGGGTAATATTGCGGTGAATTATAAAGTGAAAAAGGGTATTTAGCTAAAGCTATTTGAGATAGTCACCTTTTATTTTGATTTTTTATTCACTTTCAATAATTTCAGCGATTTCACCTTGAATTTGCTGACACCATAGCGATATGCGCTCATCACTTTGTTCGTATTGATTATCTTCATCTAATGATAAACCCACAAATTGGCTCTTATCCTCGGTGAGCGCTTTTGATGCTTCAAATTCATAGCCTTGGTTTGGCCAATAACCTATCACAAAACCGTCTTGGGCGATTACTTGCTCATGTAACATGCCCAATGCGTCTTGAAACCATTCGGTATAGCCTATTTGGTCGCCCATGCCGAAGAGTGCGATAATTTTCCCAGATAAATCTAATGTTGCAATGTCGTCCCAGTGGCCTTCCCAGTCTTCTTGGATTTGACCGTAATCCCAAGTCGAAATACCCATAATGACGATGTCAAAATCAGTGGTTTTATCTAGGGGAGTTTCTTTAATATTAAACAATTCGACTTGAAGTTGTGGTTTAATGGTCGAGTGTTCAATAAAATATTGTTGAATTTTTTCCGCTGCCATTTCGGTATAACAAGTGGTAGAACCGTAAAACAAACCAACTTTCATGAGGGAACCTTAAGAATATATTTGAGCTTAAAAAAATGTGAACGGGCTGACTTTAAAGCCGCTATTTTATAAGAGTTTACCAGATAGATCATATCAAACCAGTAAAAAAAATATACCCATAACAATCAGTGCGGAGATTTTTACAAATTAATGGTAACGAATAAAATACCTATTTACATTTATTAATACGGGGATATGGTCAGGTTTATTGCATTTACAGGCAATTCACTGTAATTTTAGTGCTAATAAAACGGTCATGTTATATAGCTAAATCGATCTGGTGTAATCTATTAGGTTGATTATTATTCTTTGGTTATAAGTTCTACTTTTAGGAAGTCATTAATGTTTAAGAAAATTTCCCTTGCCCTTACGGCAGTTTGTGTTGCTAGTTTAGTCTTTGCTGGAGAACAGCCAACAGTTGCTGTAAATAACGCATCAACTAATACCGCTACCATCAATAACACCACTCATTTTGATGCGGCTAAATTAAAAGCAAAGCTCACGTTAATGTTAGGTTTAGAAATTGATGTAATTAAACCTTCAGCGATGCCAGGCTTAGTTGAGCTGGTTACTAACCAAGGTTTGTTCTATGCAAGTGCGGACGGTAAATTTTTTATTCAAGGTAAACTTTATGGTTTAGGCGGTAAAGTTGTTAATTATTCAGAAGAAAGTTTAGCGCAAGTTAGACTCGACGGCATGGATAAATTTGCTGACTCAATGATCGTTTATCCTGCAAAAAATGAAAAGCATGTTGTTACTGTATTTACTGACATTACTTGCGGTTACTGTCGTAAAATGCACGAACAGATGGATGAATATAATGACAAAGGGATCACTGTACGTTATTTGGCTTATCCGCGTTCAGGCGTGAAAGACCGTACGGGGCAATACTCACAAGGCTTTAAAGATCTCCGCTCGATTTGGTGTCATGAAGACCCAGCCGACGCATTAACGAAAGCTAAAATGGGATCGAATGTTGCCCAGCGCATATGTGACAAGCCTATAGAAGATGAGTTTAACTTTGGCCGCCAAGTGGGGGTCAGCGGTACACCTGCTGTTATTCTAGAAAATGGCATGATGTTACCGGGCTATCAAGAGCCTGATGCACTTATTGGCATACTTGAACAGATGAAAGTCGCAGGATAACTTACCTACCACCATGAATCATTCTCACTTAGATGGCAGGCCTTGGCCTGCCATTTTTCTCTTACTTTCATTGAAATTAATTATTAGACTCCCTTCTTATGCAAAAGCAAATTGTTCGTCGCCCTTATCTTAATGATAATCACCTGCCAAATCATCTCCATCCACTTATAAAGCAAATATATGCGAGTCGAGGTATCAAAAATGAGCGTGAACTTGAACTGAAGGTTAGCCAGCTCTGTGCTATAGAAAGTTTAAAAGGGATAAACCAAGGCTGTCAGGTTTTACATCAAGCATTAATTGAAAATAAAAATATTGCTATTATCGGTGATTTTGATGCTGATGGAGCCACAAGTACGGCGTTAATGATGGAGGCATTACGTTTGTTTGGCAGCGATAATTATCAGTTTTTAGTGCCAAATCGATTTTTATATGGCTATGGATTAACCCCTGAAATTGTTGAAATTGCGGCTAAGCAGGGTGCTGAGCTATTAATTACGGTTGATAATGGCATTAGTTGTGTTGCAGGGGTTGCCAAAGCAAAGTCATTAGATTTAAGTGTTATTGTCACCGATCATCACCTACCAGGTATGACGCTACCAGATGCCGACGCTATTATTAATCCAAATCAAGTGGGTTGTAATTTCCCCAGTAAAGCGCTGGCGGGTGTGGGTGTCGCTTTTTATTTTATGATGGCAATGCGCAAATATTTACGAGAGAAGAATTGGTTTGTTGATAAAAAAATAGCTGAGCCTAATATTGCCCAATTACTCGATTTAGTGGCTCTTGGGACAGTGGCTGATGTTGTTTCCCTTGATAATAATAATCGTATTCTTGTCGAGCAAGGTTTAAAAAGAATACGTGCAGGTGTTACGCGACCCGGTATTCAAGCATTATTAGAGATAGCAGGGAAAGATCAAAAAAGAATAGTAGCCAGTGATTTTGGTTTTGCTTTGGGCCCTAGAATAAATGCGGCTGGGCGTTTAGACGATATGTCTTACGGAATTAATTGTTTGCTCGCAAAAGATCTTACTTCGGCGAGAGTGATGGCGGCAGATCTTGACGACTTAAATAAGTCGCGTAGAGAAATAGAGCAAGGTATGCAGCAAGAAGCAGAACAAGTATTAAAAAGCTTAAACTTTTCAAACGACAACTTACCACATGCTATTTCATTGTTCCAAAGGGATTGGCATCAAGGGGTTATTGGTATTGTTGCGGGGCGTTTAAAAGAAAAATTTCATCGCCCAAGTATCGTATTTGCTGGAACAAGTGACGACTTATCTCCAGATAAATCAGGAAAAGTCAGCGAAATTAAAGGCTCAGCACGTTCTATACCTGGATTGCATATTCGCGATTTACTCGAGCATCTTGATACGCAACACCCTAATATCATTATAAAGTTTGGTGGCCATGCGATGGCGGCTGGTTTATCAATAGCCGAAGATAACTTTGAAAAATTTCAGCAGTTGTTTAATCAATATGCTGAACTCTGGTTAAGCAGTGATGACCTCAAGGGCACACTATCTTCTGATGGTGAATTACCCGTGAATCAAATGACGTTATCTTTTGCCCAATTACTACGTGACTCAGGTCCTTGGGGACAAAATTTTATCGAACCGTTATTTGACGATAAATTTACCCTCGTACAGCAACGTATTGTTGGTCACAAGCATTTAAAACTCGTTATTGAAAAAGAGGGGCAAGTTTTTGATGCGATTGCTTTTAATGTCGATTTAACCCGCTGGCCTGATCACAAAACTCAACAAGTACACCTTGCTTATCGTCTCGATATTAATGAATTTCGCGGTAAACAAAGTGTGCAATTTATAGTTGAGTACCTTGCATAAAAAGTGGGCTATTCTTCACTTTTTTTCACCCAGTTTAGTCAGTTAAATCGTTTATTTAGCAATTAAATTACGCTACAATGCGCCACTATTTTATTTTATTCTTTAGGGCGTTCATTTTAGCGCCAAATTTGCGACGTAAAATTATAAACTATGATTGAAGCTAACCCGGTAATAAACAAAATTAAAGATATCCGCGAGCGTACAGATATGCTTCGGGGGTACCTTTGACTATGACCAAAGATCCGAACGTTTAGTTGAAGTTGTTCGAGAGCTCGAATCGCCCGAAGTTTGGAATGACCCCGAACGTGCACAAGCGCTTGGTAAAGAAAGGTCATCACTTGAAGCGATTGTTGAAACGATTGACGAAATGGACAGAGGCTGTGAAGATATTGAAGGCTTAGTTGAACTTGCTGTTGAAGAAGAAGATGAAGAAACCTTTAATGACGCAGAAGAAGAAATAAAGGCGTTAGAGAAAAGCCTAGAAAAACTAGAGTTTCGCCGCATGTTTTCTGGTGAACACGACGAAAACAGTTGTTATCTAGATATTCAGTCAGGCTCAGGTGGCACCGAAGCACAAGACTGGGCTGAAATGCTGATGCGTATGTATCTACGTTGGGGCGAAGCGCACGGTTATAAGACTGAAGCGATTGAAATTACTGACGGTGATGTGGCTGGTATTAAAGGCTGTACAATTAAATATACCGGCGAATATGCTTATGGTTGGCTACGCACGGAAACAGGTGTTCATCGTCTTGTGAGAAAGTCACCGTTTGACTCAAGCGGACGTCGTCATACTTCATTTGCTTCGGCCTTTATTTACCCTGAAATAGACGACAATATTCAAATAGATATTAATCCTGCAGATTTACGCATTGATACCTTTCGCGCTTCGGGTGCAGGTGGTCAGCATGTAAACAAAACGGATTCAGCTATCCGTATCACGCATGTTCCTACTGGGGCCGTTGTCGCTTGTCAGGCTGACCGTTCTCAGCATAAAAACAGAGCTACGGCAATGAAATTGCTAAAAGCCAAGCTTTTTGAAATGGAAATGCAAAAGAAAAATGAAGGTAAGCAAGAATTAGAAGACGGAAAATCAGACATCGGTTGGGGCAGTCAGATACGCTCATACGTTTTAGACGACAGCCGCATTAAAGATTTACGCACCGGCGTTGAAAACCGTAATGCACAAGCGGTTTTAGATGGTGATTTAGACAAATTTTTAGAAGCTAGCCTTAAATCTGGTTTATAAAATAATATGTAGGTCGAACCACGTGAAACCTGGTTCGATAATCAAAACTTAAAAAGTTAACGAGAAACAACATGACCGACCAAGCACAAGTAAATCAGCAAGAAGAGAATAAATTAATCGCCGAACGTCGCGGTAAATTAGCGAAGATTCGTGAAAACTGTCCGGCTAATGGTCATCCAAACAAGTTTGACCGAAAACACTACGCTGCTGATTTACAAGCTGAGCATGGCGAAAAAGATAAAGAAACACTTGAAGCTGAAACAGCAACGTACAGTATTGCTGGTCGTGTTATGGCTAAACGTGGTCCATTTCTTGTTCTTCAAGATATGTCTGGTCGCATTCAAGCGTATGCACATAAAACGGTGCAAAAAGACATTAAAGAGCGTTGGGGTACTTTAGATATAGGCGATATTATTGGCGTTACGGGTACTATGCATATGTCTGGTAAAGGCGATTTATATGTCAATATGGATGAGTATCATTTATTGACTAAGTCTTTACGCCCGTTGCCAGAAAAGTTCCACGGTTTATCTGATGTTGAAACCAAGTATCGTCAACGTTATGTTGATTTGATCATCAATGAAGAAACACGTAATACGTTCAAAATACGTTCTAAAATCGTTGAAGGTATTCGTCAGTTTTTAACAGTGCGTGGCTTTATGGAAGTAGAAACGCCAATGCTTCAAACCATTCCTGGTGGCGCAACAGCTAAACCCTTTGAAACTTTTCATAATGCTTTAGATATAGACATGTATATGCGTATTGCACCTGAGCTTTACTTGAAGCGTTTAGTGGTTGGCGGTTTTGAAAAAGTATTCGAAATTAACCGTAACTTCCGTAATGAAGGTTTATCGTCACGTCATAATCCAGAATTCACCATGATTGAATTCTACCAAGCTTATGCTGACTATAAAGACTTAATGAACATTACCGAAGACATGTTACGTACGCTTGCTGAAAATGTAATGGGTAGCTCGGTTATTCGTAATACTGTTAAAAATAGTGATGGTGAAGTAACAGAAGAGAAATTCTATGACTTTGGCAAATCGTTTACACGTTTATCGATGGTTGATGCCATTTTATTATACGGTAACGATTTGGATGAAAATGTTTTACGTAACCCAGAAGAAAATTTTGACGCACTTAAAGCAATGGCTAAACAAGTGGGCGTTAAAGAAACTGAAGCTTCTAAAGTTTGGGGTGCGGGTAAATATGTTTGTGAAATATTTGAAGAAGTTGCCGAGCATATGCTTGATCAACCAACCTTTATTACCGAATACCCTTGGGAAGTTTCACCATTAGCACGTCGTAATGATGACAACCCATTTATTACTGACCGTTTTGAATTCTTTGTTGGTGGCCGTGAATTAGCCAATGGTTTTTCTGAGCTTAACGATGCAGAAGACCAAGCGGCACGTTTCAAAAACCAAGTGGCAGGTAAAGACGCTGGTGATGATGAAGCGATGCATTATGATGAAGACTATATACAAGCACTTGAGTATGGTTTGCCGCCAACAGCGGGTGAAGGTATTGGCATTGATCGTTTAGTGATGTTATTTACTGATTCACCAACGATTAAAGACGTTATTTTATTCCCACATATGCGTCCTTTAGCTGAGTAGCGTCTTTAACTACTCCTTTAAAAGAGGTAATTGAATATTAAAAAGCCGGATAAGTTATGACTTATCCGGCTTTTTTATGTCCAGGATGAACGGTATGTCGTGGTGGCATGGATGCCAGTGAACGTATGTGTTCAGAATTAAAGGTATGTGAGTGAACTTTTATATATCGGTTAATCCCCAAATAAAAGCAATGACACCCGTAAATCCAATCAGAAATATATAAGCACTGCCAATGAAAGCATATTTAATAAAAGTAAATAAATACCCTTGCTTATAGACACGTTTTTGCATGATGAATAAATATATAGGAATCCAAATGAGTAATGCTTTAATGGCAACTTCAATAGTCCCCGTAAGCGATGGTAAAGCTGTTTCACAATAGTCGTAAAAAATATCGAGTAATTCTACGAGTAATATAGTGATAAATATAAAACTATGACTATGCAGCGCCACAGTTAAATGTTCCATATATAAACGTTTTGAAAAAAGGAACATTATTTTGAGTAATAACGCAAAAATTGGAAGGAGTATAAACATTAATTGAGGTAATTTACCTATGGCCTCTTGAACTAATGGGGTCGGATCTGAATGAAAGGTTTTTTCTGCTTTCTTGACCAAAGATTTTACAAAAACATTAAGCTTTTCATTACTCTGTTTACTTAAAAAGTCGAAAGATAATGTACCATCAGCATTATTTCCAAAAGTAACCGGTTTATCGACGTTAGTGATTTCCTCTCCATTTTTAACCTTGGTAATGTTTAACGTAAGTAACTCGTAACGTTTTTTTAGTTCTTTTGATAGCGCTTGATCATTGTTTAATTGCTTTAACTCTATTTTTACTAACTTACTGGTAATATCTGCTAACGTTTTGTTTTTATCAATACTATAGTCTTTATTCATGTCATCTAAAAAATTTTGGAATTTTGATGTTTCACTGCTTATTTCTAATAATTCGTTCGTATTAAGAGGAGATTTTTTTATCGCTGAAAGCCTACTAGCTTCAAGTAAAGTAAGGTGTTTTTTGATTTCAGTTATTGTTGTTTGATTGTTATTAACAGTTAAGATTTTGTTGTTTTCTAAAGAAACTAAGAAATTCAATGTTATAAAGAAAACAATACTGATGAACAAATATAGCCTAAGTGGTGGCACAAAATGTACGCGCTTTCCGGCGATATATTCGTTGGTTAAAAAACCAGGACGAGAAAGTAATGGCAGTATAGTACGAGTAGCTCGTGAATCGAAACTAAAAATATCATCAAGTAAATGTAATATAACCACCCAAAAATACTTTAATGTCGACTCGGCTTGTTGACCACACTGTGCACAGAAAGGACCACGGAGTGGTTGATGGCAATTTTCACATTGATGACCATCTGATACTTTAAAGGATTCAGGCTTGTCAGGTAAGGTTGCATTGAGGGTAACATCACTGTTTTTTTCAACTAACTCGTTATTTCGCATAAAAGTATTTGCAGGTTGCTAGAAACAATATAACAAAATCATATCATTATGCTTATAAAAAGTGTGAATGAAAAATTATAAATTTTTACAAAAAATTTAAGTTAACTTAGTGCTGTCTGCGTAACTATCTGTTAAGTTTAATTAGATTTTAAAATAAATCTAAGAAAATATACTCTGTTTATAATTGCGCTAGTTAATAAGATTTAAGCAAAGTGTATAAATAGAAAAGCCAAATACAGGAGAATTATAATGGCGTTTGAAGTGAAATTTGAATTAACAGAATCAGACTTAGAGCACTTCCGTGATGTAATGCGTAAAGCACAATCAGGAGCTGAAAAACTTAGTGAAGCACTTATTTTAAGTAACGCTAAGAAAATTAGCCAAGATATAAAAGGAAGTGTTCCTGAATTTGTAAGCGAACGTATTAAAAAGCTTGAAACTTTAGTGGCGATGATAGAAGACTCTGAATGGAAAATTCCAGCAGAAGAGCGCACTGATGTGCTAAGTGCTTTGGCTTACTTTAGTGATCCAGAAGATTTAGTGCCTGATCATATTCCTGTATTAGGCTTTTTAGACGATGCAATTATGATTGAATTAGTTGCTGAAGAACTAAAAGACGATATTGAAGCCTTTGAAGAATTTTGCGCTTATCGCAGTCGAGAAGAAGGGCGCAGTGGCGATGCAAAAATTACACGTGAAGAGTGGTTAGATTCAAAGCGTCGAGAGCTTCACAGTCGTATGAGAAATCGCCGTTCTACACGTCGAAGTGGTCGCTCATCATTTAGATCTGTTTTTTAATTTAAAAGTCAAAAAATGTTAATTTAAAAGCTTACTCATTTTATTGAGTAAGCTTTTTTATGTTCAGGATGAACGGTATGTCATGATCATACGGATGTGAAAGAATGACGGTGTTCAGGATGAACGGTATGTCATGATCACATGGATGTGAAAGAATGACGGTATTCAGGATGGCCTCTCTCAGACATCCTGTCTTTCAAAGCAATAGTGTATCCGTGCAGTTCAACGGTGATTTTTTTTTCTAACTAAACCTAAATACCTGCAGTCACGTAGGCAAGTTCAGGTTAACGAAATGAGTAGCAGGGAACGATGTCAATATTAAGATAATGGGTTGGGCTCAGATCAGGGTAACTAAAGTGGTCATCCGTGAGTTACGTATATCATCATCACAAGGAATCCGATTAGCACCATATTTAAGGCAATGATATAAGCAAAACCTTTTACACCTTCTTTTACACTAAAGCCCTTAGTATCTAAATATCGCCACCAAAAAAGGCACATAATAATGGGAAGGAGGAAGAACAGTTTGATCATAAGAGTCCGAATTTTAAAAATAAGCTTATCAACATCATAGGTAAAAAACGTTTGAATTGCTATTGGCTTGTAACATTTCCTTTTGATTCACGATCATTCTTTTCAATTAGCGCTGTTAATGGTTTTCTAATGCTATATAAGAAAATTAAACTTGGAATGACCATAAAAGCAGTTAAAACAAAAAACAGTGCCCAATTACCATCTAACCAGTCGACAATAATCCCTGAATATGATCCAAGCATAACGCGTCCAAAAGTACCTAATGAGACCATTAATGCGTATTGGCTGGCAGTAAACGTTTTATTACAAAGTACAGACAGCAGCGCAACAAATGCTACTGAGCCCCAAGCAGAAGTAAACCCGTCAACAAAAACAGTAAAAGCGAACAGTAACTTGTCAGGACCAACAACGGCCATTACAGCAAATAATAAATTACTAGATGCCATAGCAATACCGCCAATAAACAAGCCTTTCAATATACCGTAGCGAATAGTAAAAACACTGCCAATTAATGAAAATACGATGGTAGTTGCCCAATTGATCATTTTTGAGTAATAAGCAATATCACTATTTGAAAAACCTACTTCACGGTAGAAAACAATCGACATTCTGCCTAAATAAGCTTCACCTAGTTTGAATAAGAAAATAAATAATAAAATAGAAATCGCTAAATGCTTACCGTTTCGATCAAAAAACTCTTGAATAGGTGCAACAAGTGTTGCTAATAACCAAGCGGTTAATTTATGACTAAAACGTATTACTGATATATTATTACTGTTTTGATCATGACGAATCGATAGATTCAATCGACTTAATTGCTGACTAAAAATAAACAATAAGCTGATAATAAATAAAGTAATAAGAATAAGTTGATAATCGGTGGAAATAAAACTTACAGGCCAAGCGGGGTATCCAATGTTAGCGTAAATAATACTAACAAAAATTAGCGGAAGTATTAATAAAATGGCTAAAGGACGATGTCCTTGATTTGGCATTGCCAATAAATAATTATTCTGAATTGCATTGAGTATTTGCTCTCGGTCATTATTGGGTTCCTCTACTACGAATGCAGTGATCATTAATACTGCCATCATAGTGGCTAATACAAAATAAACTTCTGGCCATTGCCAGTTAGGTTGATCGACTAAAATAAAAGGAACGCTACCTAAGCCTGCAAAACCAGTCCACCAACCCGCAGTTGCCATTGCTGAACCGGCGGTCATATAATTACTATCATCATTGCTGAGTATATCAATACGGTAAGCATCGATAGCAATGTCTTGGCTTGAGCCTGCAAAGGCAATTAATAAACCAAATAATGCGACAATGCTAAGTTGATCAACGACATTCACTTGACTTAATTGAAAGGTAGCAATAACTATGACAAGTTGTGTCAGTAAAATCCAACTGCGACGTTGTCCAACTTTTACTGTCAGAAAAGGTATCTTCAATCGATCGACCAATGGGGACCATAAAAAATTAATACTATAGGTAACAAAGATAAGCCCAAATAAACCAATACTTGACCGACTGAGTCCTTCATCTTTTAACCAGCCACTCATTGCTGATCCAGTCATCACCCATGGAAAACCACTGGCTATACCAAAGAAAAAAACACTGAGTAAACGACGGTTTTTAAAGTAAGAAAGTGTATCCGAAAAAGAGTGAGTAGCAGACATTTATTGATGGTTATTTTAAGTTTTAAGAGCGCTTAGCCTAACAGAACGCAAGAAGATAGCGCAAGAAATTAGAACGTTTTGTTCATTATTTTTTAATTTGCTCAAGGCAGAGGCCGCCAACCAATACAGTCGATTGGATAACTGCCCGTACCGCTGAAGAAATCTAAACAGGTGGTTATCTCACTTTTGAAATATAAGTCGTAGTTAAGCGACTGAGCACCGTGCAAACTCATTTCATGAACTAAGTGCCAAAAAACGCGTTCTTTTGCACTTCCCGGTGTTTCATCATTTACTTTAAGTAATGTCCACTCTTCCATGGTATCAATAATGAATGTGTCTAGTTCAGTGTAATGTAGTGACTGATTAATAACTGCGTTAATATAATAAGCTATTTGCAGTGTTTTTTCGTTGATAAACGGCTCTATTATCATGACACCCTCAGTTTGCTCTTCTGTTTAAATAAACGGAAGTAAGAAAGTAGCTAGCGCTTTATTGAAATTTTATGAGTTGTTGAATGGCCAATTTATTACCTTATATATCGTAGATTAAAAAGAATTTGTCAAAGGTGTAGACAAATTAATTCTATTTAACAGTAATAATAGTCAAAAACGTTTGTTATTACCATTTGATAAAGAAATATATTGCCTTTACACTCTTTTGAAATTGAACGGTCAAACCTATTCTGCGGGCAGCAAGGTTGCTTTGTTCAAGGTTATTAGCTCTATTGGAACATCATCCCAGCCCATAGCATCGCTGTACTCTGTTTTGGCTAAGTTCATTGCATTTACAACTTCTTGGCCCTCGACAATGGTGCCAAATACCGTATATCCCCAACGACGGCCAGGATCTAGGCTTTTATTATCTGCCATATTAAAGAAAAATTGACGATTAGCCGTGTGTGGGCGATTTTCTTTTGCCATGGCAATTGTGCCTATTTCATTTTTTAAACCATTGCCTGATTCATTAGCAATATCGCCATCAACTTTTTTTAAATTGAAATTCTCATCGTAACCTCCGCCTTGTACGATAAAATTGACGACAATACGATGAAATATCGTGTTGTTATACTCACCTTTAACGACATACGTTAAAAAATTATCAACGGTTAACGGAGCGCGAATACGATCGAGTTCAACAATAATTATTCCTTTTGACGTTTCTAATTTTACTTTTGGAAATAAGTTATTGGGATCAATAGCAATATTCGTTGCTGATAAAGTTGTCGATAAAAATATGAATAAGAAAAGTAAATGTTTCATCATTGTTGCTTCTTTAAGAGTTGTTAATCATTATTTTATAAAGCGTTGAATTTCACTGTTAGTAATAACTTGTGATAAAAGTTGAGTAAGCTGCTGGCTAAAGTCTCGCTCTAATACTGCAATATCAGCTTTAAATGGGCCTTCGCTTGTACCACGTACTTTAAAAGTGTTACTCAAGGTTTGTGTACCATTATTGACGGTTACGCGGATCACTAATTCATTGTTAACTTTATATTTTATCAGTTCTTGTTGCACGCTTATTACGCCATTATCAATAATGATTTCAATTATATTACCCGCTTGGGCATTAATTTCTAGGCCTTGCTTTTTAAATTCAGCAGTTAACGTTTGCTCAATAATTTGGTTTAACGGTTGTTGGCTTGAATAAACTTCGGCAGCTTCATCTTTTCTTAAAATTTGTACAACGTGTTGAGCTGTGCGCATATCAGTAACCGTTAAACTTGCCTGCTTATTCTGATAATTACTTTGGTTTGATGCGTTATTGGTGATGCTTAAATCAGGTGCAATAACCACGTGAGTAGGTTTGTTGGCACAAGCGGTGAGTAAAACTAATAATGTGCTTACTGCTAGCGTTTTTACGTTATTGTGAACGAATATATTTTTCATGATTTGCTTAATCCTATTATTTTCTGGCTGAAAGAGTAACAAACTTATCGTTGCTGGCAATCAGTTTTTCATTACCAAAAAGTCGTTTTAGCTTAATATGGTAACCTAATTGTCGGTTACCTATAATACGTAATTCACCACCATTCTTTAATGCTCGATGACTATCACGGAACATTTGCCAGGCAATATGATCCGTTGTCGCGTTTTGCTGATGAAAAGGCGGATTACACAAAATTAAGTCAACACTGTTAGGTTCTACGTCAGCTAAACAGTCATTAATGACGAACTGACATTGCGCTAACTGTTCAGGTAAATTTTGACTGATATTAGTCATGGCCGAAGCGACAGCCATATAGGATTCATCAACAAAAGTGATTAAAGCTTCGGGTTGTTGTGCTAATACAGTTAAGCCTATAACGCCATTCCCACAGCCTAAATCAATAACCTTTGTACCTGCATTTACTTCAGGAAGATTTTTCATAAAGTGGCGAGCACCAATATCAAGCTTTTCACGGGCATACACGCCAGAGTGATTACTGATAGAAAATGGTGTGTTTTCTAAGGGCCAAAGGGTAGGAAAAGGCGAAGCAAATATTTGTGTATTATCAAGCTGAGAAAAGACTAAACGTGCTTTTTTTACTGCTAACGATGTTTTTGTTGTGCCTAAATACTTTTCAAATAATTTTAATGTTGAACTGTGAATATCTTTAGCTTTATCTGCAGCAACAAAAATAAGTTTATGATTATATTTAGTTTTAATAGCTAAAAGTTGATCAATCATGAGTGATTTACTTTTAGGTATTTTGTATAACACAACTGTTATATTCTCTGGGAGGTTATCTAAGCTACTTAATTGGCTAATATTTTCAAGCGATAAACCATTTTGTTCAATATTATATTGTAAGCCTTGATTACTGATCCAAGAGTCGGAAACGGTTGTCACGTTTGCCTGAGTAAAGTTAGCGGTAATCGCACCAAAACTATCATTGAAGATTAATAAGTTGTGATGACTGTCAGCCAAATTTTGCTCATGAACATAATTGATCAAATATTCGTCGGCTGCATCCCAAGCAACTAAAGCTCGGTTAACTTGGCCAACAGGGTAGCGGTCTAAAAAAAGGTTCTTGTCGTAAACGCCATCCGCGTTGACAATAAAAGGGCTGATCATAATGAAGAGGTTCGATTTTCACCTAGAAGAATGTCAGCTATTGTGACAAAATATAGGTAATTGAGCCAGTGATAGTTGCAATGAGTTGTTAAAAATCATTTTATAAATAAGATGAAAAATCTTTTACCAACAAAGCCAACTATTTATTCTCTATTTAGGCAAGTTAAACTTATATAGCCATCCAGACTGATGGTATATTCACAGTAATAAACTAAAATCATTCTACTATAGAAAAATATGTCAGGGATATAATAATGACCATTGAAGCTTTAATTGAACAAAAACTTCTGTCCGCATTTTCTCCAATACATCTCGATGTTATTAACGAAAGCCATCAGCATAATGTTGCGCCAGGCAGTGAGTCTCATTTTAAGGTGATTATTGTTACGGATGACTTTATTGGCGAGCGTTTAATAAAACGCCACCGTGCTATTAATTCGCTACTTTCAATAGAGCTTGCTGAAAAAATACATGCTTTAGCACTTCATACTTATACTAAAGATGAGTGGGATAAGTATTATGCAGACAATACTCCGCTCTCACCCAAATGTTTAGGAGGTGGGGGGAAGTCGGCATAATATATTGAATTAACTCACTGTAAAAACACTAATTAGCATCATTAGCGTTTTTACATGTTATCTTCCCTTACACCATCACTCTATTCACTTCTCGTTAATCAGCGGTTATTTATTCTTCTTTACTCAAAAGGTAAATAACAATTAAAATTGGTTTGAACATTTTAGTTAAAATCATCATGTGGAATGACCTGAACTTCCACTCGAAGTGATGATAACGTTAAATATTAGATTGTTGGCGTATTAACTGAGCAAATAGGAAATAACGGTGTCTGCGTTAACATCAGGCGTTTGTCTAGCGCGTTTTTAGAGAACAATGCAGTACAATGGCTAACATTAAAAGCATAATATCAAAATGAGAGATGCTTTTATTGTTGATTCATAGGTCAAAGAGCTACTGGTCATACCTCATATTTCTTATTAGCAGAGTAAACTATGCGGCAATTTTTGAATTTATGTCGTAATAAATATTGAATAATGACTAAATCGCCAAGTCGTTTGGTGATAATAATAGTATTAATTAAAAGGTCTTCTTATGGTTATCAAACCTAAAATTCGTGGTTTTATATGTACAAATGCACATCCAGCTGGTTGTGAAGCTCATGTTCACGAGCAAATATCTTATGTGAAATCTCATCAACAAGCAGATGCTAAACCTAAAAATGTTTTAGTTATCGGTGCTTCTACGGGTTATGGTTTAGCTTCTCGTATAACCGCTGCATTTGGTAATAATGCTAAAACTTTAGGTGTTTTCTTCGAGAAACCACCTACTGAAAAGAAAACTGCCAGTGCTGGTTGGTACAATACGTCAGCCTTTCAAAGTGCAGCTGATGTCGCTGGCCTTTGGTCTAAGAATATTAATGGTGATGCGTTTTCACATGAAATTAAAGCGAAGGCTATTGAAACGATCAAAGCTGAATTAGGTGAAATTGATCTAATCGTTTATTCACTTGCTTCACCTCGTCGTACTGATCCAGATACCGGTGAAGTTTATTCATCGACGCTTAAACCTATTGGTCAAAGTGTAACCACTAAAAACCTAAATACCTCAAAGCGTGTTATCGATAAAATTTCTGTTGAAGCAGCAAATGAAGCCGAGATACAAGGTACCATTGATGTAATGGGAGGCGCTGACTGGGAACTATGGATTAAGGCATTGAATGAGGCTGGCGTTCTTTCAGAAGGTTTTAAATCAGTAGCTTATACCTATATTGGTAAAGAATTAACGTGGCCAATTTACGGAAAAGCGACCATAGGTAAAGCGAAAGAAGATTTAGACCGTGCTGCATCGGCAATTAATAAAGCTACCGCTAACCTTAAGGGCGAAGCCCATGTTACTTCATTAAATGCGGTCGTTACGCAGGCGAGTTCAGCAATACCCATTATGCCGCTTTATATTTCAGCAATGTTTAAAGTGATGAAGGCAGATGGTACTTATGAGGGGTGTATCGAACAAATTCAGAACCTATTTGTTGAGAACATCTACAGTGAAACACCTCGCTTAGATGATGAAAATCGTTACCGTCAAAATCATAAAGAGCTTGAAGACAGTGTTCAAAAACGCGTGACAGACATTTGGAATAACGTTGATTCTGATAGTATTGATGAGTTAACTGACTATGTTGGCTATCATCAAGAGTTTTTAAAGTTATTTGGCTTTAGTGTTGCAGGTGTTGACTACGAAGCTGATGTCAATACAATGGCAGAAATTAAGCATCTATTATAACGATTAGTTTTCATTATTTACGATTAGCGTCAATAATAAAAAACCGACATAAAATGTCGGTTTTTTTAGGTCTGACAAAAATTTTGGCTGATAAATGAACGAAATCAATAATATTCAACTAATTTGTAATTTAAGTAACTGAGATCGTAGATAGCCTTAGAGTTTTTGTGTTAAAATCGCGCCAGAAATTTTAACTTAGAGCCAGTGGGTCTTTTTTATTTTCAACCAATTGTTGTTGTTGTTAAAAAAGAAGTACTTACTGAAATACACTAAAATCAATAATTTCCTTACCTATCAGACTTCAGTCACGAGTGATCGTAAAAGAGTTTAATGACGTAAGTAACTTTATGGTTTTGATACTCCCATCAAAAGTAGTGCATGTGTTTATGATTACAATAAAGAAAGGTCTGGATGTTCCTGTCGTTGGTTCTCCCCAGCAGGTAATCCATGATGGCAACGCCATCAAAACCGTTGCAACATTAGGTGAAGAGTTTGTGGGTATGCGACCAACCATGTTTGTAAAAGTGGATGATCGTGTTAAAAAAGGTCAGGTTCTTTTTGAAGATAAAAAGAACCCTGGCGTTAAATTCACAGCTCATGTTGCCGGTGTTGTTAAAGAAATCAACCGTGGTGAAAAACGTGTTTTGCAATCAGTCGTTATTGAAATTGACGGCGATGAGCAAGAAACTTTTACTTCATACACGGATAATGAACTTAGCTCAATAAAACGTGAAGACGTTGTTGCTAACCTTGTTAATTCAGGTTTGTGGACAGCATTACGTACACGTCCATTTAGTAAAGTTCCTGCTATTGATTCAACGCCCACCGCCATTTTTGTTAGTGCTATGGATACTAATCCGCTAGCTGCTAACCCTGAAATGATTATTAATGAACAAAGTGAAGCCTTTAAGAATGGTTTAACTGTACTTTCTCGTTTAACGAATGGTGAAGTGTTTGTTAGTAAAGCCCCTGGTGCAAATATCCCTGTAGAAGCTAATGTACAAGTTAACGAATTCGCAGGGAAACATCCTGCGGGTTTAGTGGGTACACACATGCACTTCTTAAAGCCAGTAAGTGCTGATAAGTCTTCATGGAGCTTAGGCTATCAAGATGTTATCGCCTTTGGTCAACTTTTTCTTTCTGGAGAGTTAAATAATACGCGTATTATTTCACTTGCTGGTCCTGCAGCTAAGAACCCTCGTTTAGTGCGCACTATTTTAGGTGCTAACACCGACGATTTAATTGCGGGTGAAATTACTGATGGTGAATTACGTGTGGTTTCTGGTTCTTTACTCTCAGGAGCAAAAGCAAAAGGTGTTCACGCTTATTTAGGTCGCTACCATGTGCAAATTTCGTTGATTTTAGAAGGTCGCGAAAAAGAGTTTATTGGTTATATGTACCCAGGTCCTAATAAGTTTTCGGTAACACGTGCATATATGTCTCATTTCTTCCCGAAGAAATTATTCAATATGACCACAACAACTAACGGTAGTCCTCGTGCCATGGTGCCAATTGGTAACTTTGAACGTATTATGCCATTAGATATTCTCCCAACAATGTTATTGCGTGATTTATGTGCCGGCGATACCGACAGCGCGCAGCAACTTGGTGCTTTAGAGCTTGATGAAGAAGATTTAGCCTTATGTACATTTGTTTGCCCAGGCAAAACAGATTATGGCGTTATTCTTCGTGAATGCCTAACCACAATAGAGAAGGAAGGTTAGACATGGGCTTGAAAAAGTATATTGAAGATATTGAACCGCAATTTGAAAAAGGCGGTAAACTAGAAACGTGGTACGCTTTATACGAAGCTGTAGCCACTGGTTTATTTACTCCAGGTCAAGTGAACAAAGGTGCTACCCATGTTCGTGACAGTATTGACTTAAAACGTATTATGATCACGGTATGGTTAGCTGTTTTCCCTGCTATGTTTTTTGGTATGTACAACATTGGTTTTCAAGCAGCTGATGCTTTAGCTGCTGGTTATGCTTTACCAGACACTTGGCAAGTAGGCTTATTCGAGTTCCTAGGGGGGAGCTTATCTGCTGACTCGAGTGTCTTCGGTAAGATGCTTTATGGAGCAGTGTTCTTCTTACCTATTTATGCAACTACCTTTATTGTTGGTGGCTTTTGGGAAGTTCTATTTGCTTCAGTGCGCAAGCATGAAGTTAACGAAGGTTTCTTTGTTAGTTCAATTTTGTTTGCCTTGATTTTGCCTGCAACAATTCCATTATGGCAAGTTGCTATCGGTATTACTTTCGGTATTGTTATTGCTAAAGAAATCTTTGGTGGTACAGGTAAAAATTTCTTGAATCCTGCGCTAGCGGGTCGTGCATTTCTGTTTTTTGCTTATCCAGGCGAATTATCAGGTGATGCTGTTTGGGTTGCTGTTGATGGTTACTCAGGTGCGACACCATTAAGTGCTGCAGCAGCAGCAATTCCAGGTTCAGTTGATTTTGCAATCAATACTAACTGGTGGAATGCATTCTTGGGCTTTATTCCAGGTTCTATGGGTGAAGTATCAACCGCTGCTATTTTCCTAGGTGGTGCATACATTCTCTATAAAGGTATTGCTTCGTGGCGTATTGTCTTAAGTGTTTTCGCCGGTATGGTGTTTACCTCCTTACTGTTTAACAGTATTGGAAGCGACACTAACGCAATGTTTGCTATGCCATGGTACTGGCACTTAGTCACCGGTGGTTTTGCTTTTGGTATGATGTTTATGGCTACTGACCCTGTCACTATGTCTTTTACTAATACGGGTAAATACTGGTTTGGTGCACTGGTTGGCGTAATGGTTGTGCTGATACGTGTAGTTAATCCGGCATACCCTGAAGGAATTATGTTAGCTATTTTATTCGCTAATTTATTCGCCCCTCTTTTCGACTATTTTGTTGTTCAAGGGAATATCAAACGGAGGCTCGCTCGTAATGTCTAGTAATAAAGAAACTCCAATTAAAACAATCGGCTTCGTGTTTTTAGTTTGTCTGGTTTGTGCTGCACTAGTCTCTGTTGCTGCGATTAGTTTAAAACCATTACAACAAGCTAATAAACTGCTTGATAAGCAAACTAAAATTCTTGAAGCTTCTGGCTTATTAACATTAGCTTTGAAAACAGAAAATATTAAAGCTTCAGGTAGTGAACCTAAAAGTATCGTTGCAACATTTGAAAAATATGTTGAGGCTAAGATGATTGACCTAGATTCAGGGAAAATTATTGAAGGTAATACTGATATATTTGACGAACGTGCAGACGCTCGTAATGCTGCTAAAAGCTCAAAACTTACCAATGATACCGCGGGTATTAATCGCCGTGCTAATAATGCTGTTGTCTACTTAGTTAATAATGAGCAAGGCCAGCTAAATACGTTGGTTTTACCTATTGTTGGTTCAGGGCTGTGGGACTTAATGTACGGTTATATTGGTTTAGCGCCAGATTTAAATACCGTTCGTAGTCTTATTTATTCTGACTTAAAGGAAACTCCTGGTTTAGGGGCTGAAGTGCTTAACCCTAAATGGAAAGCTTTATGGCCGGGTAAGAAAATTTACAATGATAGCGGTGAAGTGGCTATTAACGTGATTAAAGGTGGTGCTAAAGCCGGAGATGTTCATGGCGTTGACGCATTGTCAGGTGCCACATTAACCAGTAATGGCGTACAAAATACCTTACATTTTTGGTTAGGTGAGCAAGGTTATGGACCTTTTATTACTAAATACCGCAGTGTTGCTAGCGAAGGAGAGATGAACTAATGTCTTCAGATACTAAAAAAGTACTATTTGGACCTATTGTAGATAACAACCCTATCGCTTTACAGGTACTAGGTGTTTGTTCTGCTCTAGCGGTAACCAGTTCAATGGCAAACGCTTTGGTTATGACCATAGCGGTAATGCTAGTTACTGGCTTTTCTAACTTTTTTATCTCACTTGTGCGTAATCATATTCCATCAAGTGTGCGTATTATTGTGCAAATGGCGATTATAGCGTCATTAGTCATTGTGGTTGACCAAGTGTTAAAAGCCTTCTCTTATCAGTTGTCGAAAGAGTTGTCAGTTTTCATTGGTTTGATCATTACTAACTGTATTGTAATGGGCCGTGCAGAAGCCTTTGCTATGAAAGAAAAGCCGGGCGTTAGCTTTTTAGATGGTATTGGTAACGGTTTAGGCTACGGCGCAGTTTTAATGGTTGTTGCTTTTTTCCGTGAATTATTTGGTTTTGGTGAGATCTTTGGTATTGAAGTATTTAAATTAGTTCAAAACGATGGTTGGTACCAAGGTAATGGCTTATTAGTCTTACCATTTAGTTCATTCTTCATTATTGGTTTAATCATCTGGGCTGTACGCCAGTGGAAACCAGAACAAGTAGAGAAGGATTAGCCCCATGGAACATTATTTAAGTATTTTTATTAAAACCATATTCATTGAGAATATGGCGTTAAGCTTTTTCTTGGGTATGTGTACTTTCTTAGCGGTGTCTAAGAAAGTAAGTACAGCCATTGGTCTGGGTGTTGCGGTTGTGGTGGTATTAGGTTTAGCTGTTCCAGCTAACCAAATTATTTATCAAGCTATTTTAGCACCCGGTGCTTTAGACAGCATGATGGGTATTACTGCTCAGAAAGATTCAATTGATTTAAGCTTTTTATCATTTATTACCTTTATCGGTGTTATTGCTGCTTTAGTACAAATTTTGGAAATGATTTTAGATAAATATTTTCCTGCTTTGTATCAAGCCTTAGGTATATTTTTACCTTTAATCACTGTTAACTGTGCAATTTTTGGTGCGGTATCTTTCATGGTAGCGAAAAACTTAACCTTGGGTGAAAGTGTTGTTTACGGCATTGGCTCTGGTGTAGGTTGGATGTTAGCTATTGTGTTGTTGGCTGCTATACGTGAAAAGATGAAATATTCTGACGTACCAGACGGTTTGAAAGGTTTAGGTATCACGTTTATCTCCGCTGGATTGATGGCTTTTGGCTTTCTTTCTTTTGGTGGTATTTCACTTTAAAAAATATCGGCCTAAGTCACTTATTACCAAAAGTAATTTGAACTTAGGCCCTAGATAATTTAAGGAAAAGTCGATGGAAATCATTCTCGGCATATCGATGTTTACCGCGATAGTGCTAGCATTAGTTTTAGTGATTTTGTTTGCTAAATCTAAGTTAGTCTCTTCAGGTGACGTAACAATTAGTATAAATGGTGACCCAAATAAATCAGTAGTAACCGCTGCTGGTGGCAAGCTTCTTGGCGCTTTAGCAGACCAAGGGATTTTTATTCCTTCTGCTTGTGGTGGTGGTGGTACTTGTGGTCAATGTCGTGTTGACGTGCATTCAGGTGGTGGTGACATTTTACCAACTGAAACGGGTCATATCACTAAGCGTGAAGCTAAAACAGGTTGTCGTTTAGCCTGTCAGGTTGCTGTTAAGCAAGACATGGTTATTGAAGTAGAAGATGAAATCTTCGGTGTTCAACAATGGGAATGTGAAGTTATCTCTAATGATAACCAAGCAACTTTCATTAAAGAACTTAAACTTCAAATACCCAATGGGGAATCTGTTCCGTTTAAAGCCGGTGGTTATATTCAGATAGAAGCTCCAGCTCATCACGTTAAATATAGTGATTTTGATATTGATCAACAGTACAAAGGCGATTGGAATCACTTCGGTTTCTTTGATGTTGAATCAAAAGTTGACGAACCAACGTTACGTGCCTACTCAATGGCTAATTATCCTGAAGAAGAAGGCATTATTATGCTTAACGTGCGTATTGCTACGCCGCCTCCAGGACGTTTACATTTACCAGCAGGTAAAATGTCATCATATATCTTTAGCCTTAAGCCTGGCGATAAAGTCACTATTTCTGGTCCATTTGGCGAGTTCTTTGCTAAAGAATCAGATAATGAAATGGTCTTTATTGGTGGTGGTGCTGGTATGGCGCCAATGCGTTCACACATCTTTGATCAACTTAAACGTTTACAATCTAAGCGTAAAATGTCGTTCTGGTATGGTGCCCGCTCTAAGCGTGAAATGTTTTATGAAGATGATTACAACGGCTTAGCCGCTGAGAATGACAACTTCAAATGGCATGTCGCGTTATCAGATCCACAAGCCGAAGATAACTGGGAAGGCATGACAGGTTTTATTCATAATGTACTTTATGAAAACTACTTAAAAGATCATGAAGCACCAGAAGATTGTGAGTACTACATGTGTGGTCCTCCAATGATGAATGCTGCTGTTATTCATATGCTTAAAGACTTAGGCGTAGAAGACGAGAACATCATGTTAGATGACTTCGGCGGCTAATATTTGGTAACTTTTATCTCTTTGCTATTTCACTTAATAGCGGCATCGAAGGTGCTCATTGACTAACGTCAACTCCGCGCCATCTTTTTGCTCTAAAGTGAACGAGCTTTGAGCTAAAAATCACATCAAAATAGTGCATGTAAAAGACGGCTTTGGTCGTCTTTTATTATTTATATAAGACGTTTTTGGTAAACGATTTACATAAATAATAAATTTATGGGTATTGAAATGATTAAATCGAAAGTAGTAATTCTGATGTTTACGCTGATTTTTTTAGCCGGATGTTTTCCAAGCAGTGACTTGAGTAAGCAAGAAGTACTGCTGCAAGGTCGTACAATGGGCACCACTTATAATATTAAAATCGTGATTAAAAACAACGCGGTTGATACTCAACAATTACATACTGGCATTGATGCCTTATTGGTGCAATTAAACCAAGAAATGTCTACTTATATTGATGACTCTGAATTATCACTATTTAATAAATCGACATCACTGGCGCCGATTGAAATATCAATAGGTTTAACACGAGTTATCAAAGAAGCAATTCGTTTAGGGCAATTAAGTGAAGGCAAGTTAGATGTTACGGTAGGCCCATTAGTCAATTTGTGGGGGTTTGGTCCAGAGTATCGTCCCGATATCATTCCAAGTGATGAAGCTTTGCTTGCAGCACGTCAGAGAATAGGACTTGCAGAGTTGACGTTAATAGGTAATAAACTAGCTAAAAAAGTACCAAATTTATATGTTGATCTATCAACTATAGCTAAAGGTTATGGTGTTGATTTAGTCGCTGAATATTTAGAAGATGAGGGTGTACATAACTATCTTATTGAAATTGGTGGCGAAATGCGAATTAAAGGCTTTAAGCATACCGGCGAGCTTTGGCATATTGCTATTGAAAAACCTATACAAGACCCGACAGGAGAACACCGATCTGTTCATCAAGTCATCATACCAAAAAATAATGCTGTAGCTACCTCAGGTGATTACCGTAATTATTATGAAGCCAGTGGACAGCGTTTTTCACATATTATTGACCCTAGCACAGGTAAACCTATCAATCATAAGTTAGTTTCAGTAACGGTTATTCATCCGTCTTCGATGACGGCTGACGGCTTGTCAACAGCCATGATGGTTATGGGTGAGGCAAAGGCGATAGCTTTTGCTGAGGAAAATGATATTGCCGCTTATTTTATTGCCAAAACCGATCATGGCTTTGTTGAACAAAGCACGGTAAAATTCATGCAATATTTGAAGTAATGAGTAATGAGTAATCACGAATTACTGTTTATATATTTTATATTTTCAAGAAAATAGTAGGTTAATTTTATGATGATTTTTATGATCACTTTAGGTTTTTTTCTTGTCATTGTTATTGCAATGTCAGTGGGCTATATCTTTCAGCAGAAGTCTTTAGCAGGCAGTTGTGGTGGTTTAGCGTCGGTGGGAATTGATAAATCGTGTAATTGTGACAACCCTTGTGATAAACGTAAAGAAAGAGAACGTGTTGCTGCAGCGAAAGAGAATATGATTGATATAAAAAATATATAACGGATCAATATCTTAATTTCAGTTTCAGTAAAGAAATAAGTATTTGCCTCCATGCAGATACTTTCTACAATACCTTAAATACTTCTAAGCGTTTATCGTTTATATAACGTCCTTGTCCACTGCGTATTAGTCGACTGAACCTAATATGCTAACGACACTTAATATTATGTCCGCACCCGTCTTTAAAATTTGAGACAAGTGCAAAACGGCTTTATTACCATATAAGATTCTAAAGCGACAGCCAGCAATACCTTGTACCTTATCCAAGTAAGCCATAACAATAGTGTCAATAGTTTGAACTTTCAGTTTATTAATGTCTAATGCACATGTGAGTCACGAAAAACTAATTTTTGTGGTACTTAGACTTTAAAGCTAAAAATAGTATTGTATGCCTTATAGTGAGTACAGTTTTACTAACTAAGCCAAATACTCAGTTTGATCGTAATGCGAAACATTGTATGATTTTTTTGCCATTATCTTGATTACTGTGCATAATTATTGCATTAATTATTATTAGTATATGTTGTTAAGATGGCGAGTAACCAAATAACATATTATTTTCAATGATATTTATGATTGTCATTGTTGATGTATTCTATCGTGAATTAATTTATAGTAAATTCATTCTACGAAAATGAAAGTTTATTGCTTCCATTTTACTGCTTATAATAAGTGCTATAACAAAGAACTCAAAGTGTAAATGACTACAGATTTTTCGAAGTATCAAAAAATAGTTGAACAGTTTCGCGGTAATGTGTTGATAAATGATTTTGAAAAAAATTTTTCCGCGATGACTCAGCATATCCCTAAAACAGAGCGATTTTTGTTAAAAATGGAGCTTAAGCGTTTAGCTGTGCCATGTACGCGGCTAATTGACTTACGTGGGCATGTTGATGGCGAGTGTCGTTCATTTGAACATGAGGACAGGCTCCACTTCCTTGATGATATTGCAATTAAAGTTTATCAAGAAAATATCACTTTTTATAAAGGGTATACTTTTGGTGTTTATGAAGCGGTGATGAATACCGAAAATAACTTTCGTGTTATCTATCAAAAAGAAAAAAGTAACACTAGTAAACCTTTAAAAACTGAAGCAGCGAAGGTATTCGATAAAGCTCAGTACCCTGCGAATTTGTTTACTTTTGGCCCTTATTATAATCGCAGTGACGAGCGGATGAACTTCGCTATTACCTTAGATATAGTGCTAGAAAATGATAAAAAAGAATATGAATGTACAAGTTCAGATATTAGTGTAGAAGGGATTAAATTTCGCTTTAACTTTCCAAATAATATCACGGTGGGTCAGCCTATAAAAATTCGCTTTAGAGGTTTGGAAGATGAGTTTCAATTTGGTCACGAAAATAATTTTCACTTTGAAGTAAAGAACATTCAACAACTTGATAAAATGCAATTGATAGGTTGTAGAAGAGTTTCTTTAAAAGAGAAAGCACTGGATGGTTTTCAACATTTTTTACAGGGGTTTATTCAGGGGAATAAACGCCGTTATAAAATTAATTTAGATAACACGATAAATGCGATCCAATCGCGTAGCTTTGAGCAGTTTTCTTTACCTAAATTGAATGAATTACCTATATTTATAGAAGATAAAGACGGCAATTTTTTACCGCGCTATGCACTCACTTGTCATAATAATCAATCAACTTTCCAATATTGGCAAGACGAGAACCGCCACTCTACATTGTACTGCTTAATTAGCCCAGAACGTATATTACGGATGAAGAATTCGCATGCACTAGGTAAATCGTTATTGGTCTATAGCTTTATTCATAAAAGCCAGGGAAAGTTTTTCTTTTATACTGCTGACGAACAACAATTAAATGATGATAGAGACTTCAAAAAACAGTTTTTAGGTTTTGCTGCGTCAAAAGCAAGCTTTGCAATTACACAGTTAACGATTATAGATGTTGATATAGATAAAGCGCATTCACCCCTAACGTTATCAAATACATTATCTAAAAATAACGAATACCTAAACTTACCTATGCCAAACGATGCATTAGAAACGCTTAATAAGCTACCAAACATCGTTGTAGCTGTTGATGTGACCAATAAGGTTGCCATAGAGCAGTATCAGCAACTTTCATTTGAAAAAATTGATACAATTCGTTTAAAGAACTTTGGTCATAAACGCCTAATATTACCGTTGTTGATGGACGAAGTTGGCATTAACTATAAAAATCAGCGACAAGAACCAAGGTTTAAATATTCGACACCGGTTGAACTTGATATTGAAGGCGTTCGCTGTGACGGTAAATCCCATGATTTCTCTATTTTAGGTCTGAAACTAGAGCTTGATAAACCTTCGTTGTTAAATAAAGGAGATGTGGTTTACTTAACCTTCCCTGGGCTACAAAAAATCACCTCGGCTTTTGATTTAAAAGTGCTTCCTTATGAAGTTATGCGTATTAATAAAAAGAAAAACATTCTTAATCTACGTGTTTATGTTCAAAAGCATCAACATATGGGTAGAGCGTTTTTTAAAGCATTAATCTCCAAAAATCGTGATAAATTAACCCCTGATGAATATGCATTGATGATACCGGGTCTTGCTAAAGCATTACGAAACATCTATAGCCGGAGTTTAACTATTCCCTCATTAATGGTGCAAACCAGTGGGAGTCGATATAAATTAGAAGCTATTGTTTGTGGCACGATAAAAGATAAATTACTCCCTGTGATGCAGCAGCTAAGCGATAGAAGGTCAATCTACAATCTATACCCAATATTAAACAATTTAAAAGCTACCACGGCTATGACGTCATCGTTGAAAAGAATGCAATCTGATGATCAACCTGTATCTGAGATTTTATATATTGCGATTAATCTTGATAATAAAATCATTGATCAAGCAGTAACCACTAAAACATCCATCGAGTTAGAATCGCCGATGTTGCAGCGGATGTTTATTTCTAGAGCGCTTAATCGTGGTTTGTTCTTTTGTGTTCAGATTAAGCTATCAAGAACTGATGAACCTGATATGGATCATTTAAACCCCGAATTAAGCTATATCAGTTCTTATGCTATTCACCGTGGCAAACAGATAGAGCAAGATATTTGGAGTGTAGCAGGCATCATCCAATTACATGATATCACCCAAGAAACTTTAGTGAGACATGAGCTGTTATCTTAAATGTTAAAATCGCTTTACGCTAACCAATGCAAAAGGCAGTCAAGACCATCAGTATTAATGGCACTGTCTGCTTTTGCTAATACCAGCGGTTTAGCATGAAATGCAACACCCAAATGTGCCGCAGCCATCATTACTAAATCGTTTGCTCCATCACCCATGGCGACAGTTTGCTCTTTGGGTAAGTGGTATTGCTTTTGCAAAGCCAATAGGCAGTCAGCCTTGGCTTGTGCATCAACAACATCACCTAAAACTTTACCGGTCAACTTACCATCAATGATTTCTAAGGTATTCGCGTGGGCAGCATCAAGCGCTAGCAAGTCTTTTATATGGTTCGAAAAATAAGTAAAACCTCCTGAGGCAATGGCAATTTTCCAACCATGACTTTTTAATACCGTTACAAGCGTTTCTAATCCATTCATCAGCGGGATGTGCTTTGCTACCTCAGCTAAAATACTTTCTGGGGAATCTTTTAATGTTGCTACTCGTTGATGCAAACTTTGCGCAAAATCAAGCTCGCCTAACATGGCAAGTTCAGTGACTGCTGCTACTTGTTCGCCTACGCCAGCGAGAATTGCGATTTCATCAATACATTCAATTTCTATGGTGGTGGAGTCCATATCCATAACTAAAATACCTGGCTCTGATAATTTTGGCGCGTTTTCAATAAGTGCCGCTTCTATTTTATGTTCTAGTATAAAGTTGACTAAGTTTTCCCGCGCAGTTGTTAAGTGTTGGCACGTGACTATAAAGCGATAACTCGTCAGATTATTTCGTGTATTAATCGCATTTAGCGCACAAACGGATAGCTGGCATTGCATGAGTAATTGGCTAAGCACACCAAGATTAATATCACTAAAAATGATCAGTTCAAGTTTTTGTAGCGTTTGGTTACTTCTCTCACAGATCTCTTTACTGCCTGCTATTGCGGTATAACGTTCGTCAATTCGCCAACAATTATCTTCAAAAGCGGCAAAGCAAGGTAAGTACTTATCTTGTTTACCAAAAGAAATGAACTCAGCTAAGCTAAGTCGTTGAATATGCTCAAGAGGAAAATGTTGGATAGCAATTGACACAGTATAGCCTTTTTAGGTAAATTATTGTTTTAGCGATTATTTTCATTGAATAATGCTATAGTATAAAAATGAACGTAAAGATAAAATTAATACATTTGCAGTGCTTATGACACATACAGAACAGCCTTTATACCCTAAATTATCATCTATTTATAATAAAATAATGCAATTAGCTATAGCGATTGTGTTTATTGTTGTGCTGATGAATTTATGGATATATAGCCAAGCCAAAAATAAGCAAAGTATTGATCAACATTTTTATGATGTAGGTCAGCAGTATTTACAACAAGCTTCAGCGGGCTTATCAGTATTAACTTCAGAAGTTAAAACAAAGGAAAGTCGGCAATTATTACAAAATTATGTAGATGAACTTCAAAAATCTGAGGCTGTAAACGAAATTCACCTTTATGACTTATCGGGACAATTAATTATTAGTAGCCAAAATGCTAAAAGTATCAAAGCACTTTTTGGCTTATCTGAAAACAAACTAAATAAGAGTAAAATTTCAGTGCCTTTTGTGAGTGAAATTCGTAAAGATACATTAGTTGGTTATGTACGCGTAACTTTAGACAAAACCTATTTAACGACTAAATTATTAAAAAATAATGATCAACAGTTTACTTTATTACGGTTAATGATGATTATTGCTGGCGTGGTCGGTTTTTTACTTACTCGTGGGCTCAACCGCTTTAGTCGCCAAGGTTTTAGGTTAGATGATGCCGACAAAAGACTTAATTAATACGGTTTTTATCGTTAAGCTGAAACAGTGATGAAATATTATTCTCAATTTCATCGGCTATTTCCTCTGAGCTTTCTTGTCGTAGTTCGACCAATTTATTGAAAACGTTAACGATACGCAATGGCGAATTATTTTCCCCTTGAAAACCATTGAGTGGCATTGAGGGCGCATCGGTTTCTAGTACTAAACTACTCAAGGGTAAGCGCTTAATAGCCGCAATCGTCTTCTCTGCTCTGGGGTAGGTGATTGTGCCACCGATACCTAATTTAAATCCTAAATCTATATATTGGCAAGCTTGCTGGTAACTCCCCGAAAACGCATGAATAATACCGCCATGTGCAATTTTTACCTGCTTTAACAGCGTTATTATTTCGTTATGTGTTCTGCGGTGGTGAACAATAATTGGCAGTTGATGCCGTTGTGCAAGATAAAGCTGAAATTCAAAAAATAGATTTTGCTGATTAAAGTTATCTTGTTGTTTTGCTATTACACCATCAAGGCCAGCCTCGCCAATTGCAATAATACGTGTTTTATTTTCTAAAACTTTTTGCGCTAATTTATCAAGATGCTGTTGTTGTAAGCCACCTAAAAACCAGGGGTGAATACCTAAACAAGAAAAAACTTTGCAGCTATTAAGTCGTTGTTCTTGAATATTATTGGTTAAAGCTAAAACACTTTCCCAGTTGTCTGGTGCTACGCTAGGAACGATAATTTGATGGATGTTTTTTTTAGCACATAGCGCCAGTAATGAAACCGTTGAGGAAGCCCCCTTTGCGGTAAAGGCTTTAAAATCTAAGTGGCAGTGGCTATCTGTAAATCTCATAAGATAAACCGACCTATTATCTTAGCTTTGCAGCTCTTTTTTCTAATGCTTCAAGTACGTTTTCTAATTTGAAGTGCTCAATAAATTTTGGCTCTGGTTGCTGCTCTCTTAGTAAAATATCAGCTAAATAAACAGCTTGTGCGATACCAAATGATTTCTTTAATAACTTTTCTGGGCAGTGATGCATAACCACAGCCTCAATTAAATGATAAGAAAAGCTCCACATATGCAGCAGGTATCCGCCAACATGATTATGATCAGTACCAAATACTTTTTGTTCTAAGGTATTGTTATTTGCATTTTTAACACGGTATTGAAAATATGTTTTTGTTAACTTTGGATCCATTTCAAATAATACAATTTTACCAATGTCATGTAATAACCCAGCAAGTAAAGCGTCTCGTTTAAGTTCAACTTTTACCATCGAAGCGGCTAAACGTGCAGTCGATAAGCAGTGTAATTGTTCTTTAATTAATGAAAATTCAGGAATGTCAGGTTCATACGAAAAAAGCTCTGCGGTCATAACAATACAACACAGTGTTTCAAGTCCCATACGGGTTATGGCTTCAGTGATATCGTTAATTGGTTTACCTTGGTTCATAAATGAACTGTTGGAAAACTGTAACACTTTAGCGGATAATGCTGGGTCTTGAGAAATTATCTCAGATACTTTTTCAGAGTCGGTATTCTTCTCTTCTAAAATGGCATTGAGCTGTAGATATACTTTCGGTGGACTTGGTAATGTTTTAACTCTGGCAACAGCTTTAATAATGTGATCTTTAGTGATCGCTTTATTTTTGTCGCCAACTGCCGTAATCGTCTGATGAATATCCACGATATTAAGTGGCAGAGCAAAAGTGTAATGGCAATAATTTCCCGCTTGAGCGCTAAGATGAGCCTCTGCTTCTTTGTCATTAGTAATCGCTACTCGGATCATCGTCGGGTATTTTAGAGATATTGCTTTAAGTAGTTCTAAGCCACTTATTTTTCCTAGATTTAAGACACTGATAATAGCGTCAAATTTATGCTGTTTTAATGCTTTTAAGGCATGTTTAGCATTATCTACATAAGCTGTTTGGCAAGGGCCGTCATAAAATGCTTGTTTTAGTGCCAAGAGTGTTTGGTCTGTATTATCAACGATCAGCACTTTCATTTATTCATACTTCCTATTCTAATATTTACTCTGTACTCAACGTATTACTGCTATTTTGCAGAACCCCTGAATATTCAAGGGGAACTGTCTTCTTCAGTTTTAGCGAAAGTTACATGCGTTCCATGACTTCAATGCCAAGAATATCTAAACCTTGTTTTAACGTTTTCGAAATATTTAAACAAAGAGCTAATCGAGATTTTTTCACTGCTTCGTCAATACCTTCTTTAAGAATAGGGCATGCTTCGTAAAAGCTCATGTATAAACTCGCTAACTCATATAAATAATTACACAATAAGTTAGGGGTAGATTCGCTGATAACCGAGTCTATTACTTCTTCGAGTTGGAGTAATTTTAAAGCTAACGCTTTTTCTTGTGGTTCGATAATGGAGATATCAGCGTTAAAGTTTGTTTGTTCAATTTGTGCTTTATTAAAGATGCTTTGAATACGCGAGTAAGCATATTGTAAATAAGGTGCGGTAGCGCCTTCAAAACTTAGCATCGTTTTCCAGTTAAAAATATAGTCACTGGTTCTATTTTTAGATAAATCAGCAAACTTGACTGCTCCAATACCTACTTTTGTTGCAATTTCATTGAGTTGTTGATCAGAGTAATCAGGATTTTTTTCTTTGATGACTTCTTTTGCCCGAATAACGGCTTCGTCAAGTAATTCTGCTAATTTGATTGTACCACCGGTACGGGTTTTAAATGGCTTACCATCGTCACCCATCATCATGCCAAATGGGCAATGATCATAGCCGACATGTGCCGGTAATAGTCCTGATTTTCGCGCAACAATTTCAACTTGTTTAAAGTGTAAACTTTGACGAGCATCAGTAAAAATAATAATACGGTCAGCTTTTAGTTCCTTGGTACGGTAGCGACAAGCAGATAAATCGGTTGTCGCATATAAATAACCACCACCCGTTTTTTGAATAATAAATACCGGTGCATCACCGTCTTTATTTGCCATTTCATTAATGAAAACAACTTTGGCACCTTCACTAACTTCAGCAATACCTTTGGTCATTAACTCTTCAACAACCGTGGGTAAATCATTGTTATAAGCACTTTCACCCATTATATCGTCACGGGTTAATGTTACGTTAAGTTTCTGATAAATATCTTCACTGTGGACAATAGAAATATCAATGAATAACTTCCACAATACTAAACAATCTTTGTCGCCGCCTTGAAGCTTTACAACATAGTCACGCGCACGGTCAGCAAAGCCTTCTTCGTTATCAAAACGAATTTTTGCTTCACGGTAAAAGTTTTCTAAATCAGAAAGGGCAGTTTCAGCAACTTCGTTGGCATTAAGTTTGTCGCTTAAATGTGCTAATAACATACCAAACTGTGTGCCCCAGTCGCCCATGTGGTTTTGACGAATGACTTTGTCACCACGAAACTCTAAAGCACGCACAACTGCATCACCAATAATGGTTGAGCGTAAGTGACCGACATGCATTTCTTTGGCGAGGTTTGGGGCCGAATAGTCAACAACAACAGTTTTTGCTTGATCTTCTGGGCTTGTACCTCGTTGGGTTACGCCCAATTTTTCATCATTTACCATTTTGGCAAGTTGAGCGGCTAGCCAATGTTTGTCTAAATGAATATTAATAAAACCAGGACCTGCTAATTCAATATTGTCAGCAATACCTTCAAGATCTAAGTGTTCAACAACTTTAGTTGCTAACTCACGAGGGTTTGTTTTTAGCTTCTTCGCTGCACCCATAACACCATTGGCTTGATAGTCACCAAAGTTAGGGCGACTTGAGAGGCTAACCGCTGGGTTAGTGCCTTCAGGCAAACCCGCAAGCACCATAGCTGCAGATACTTTTTCACTTAATAGTTGTTTAATATTCATAAAATAAACTCTTTCTCATGGTTATTTGACTCAATATTGGCATCAATGATACTCACATGCGGTGCATGTTCCGTGTCATTTCTTTAATCTTGAGCCAACTAACTGCGAGAAAGGCGTTATTTCGCAGTTAGTCATATTATTTATAATTAATCTCATTTGATTAAGTAGAATGCTTTTTAACAAGGCGTTTATTCTTTTTTAATTGGGAGTTTAGTTTACTAAATGACCAAAAAAAAAGAATAAATAACGTAGTTAAAATGCTATATACGACATCAAATTTAGTGTTCTCGGGTTTGGTGGAACTGGATGTCTGGATGACGCTCTTGCGCCAAATTCAAATTCACCATAGTAGGGGCAATATACGTTAAGTTGTTACCACCATCTAGCGCTAAATTGTCATAGGCTTTTTTACTGAATTGCTCTAAGGTTCGTTCATTATCACACGTACACCAACGGGCTGTTGCCACACTTATAGGTTCGTAGATAGCGTCAACTTTATATTCAGTTTTTAAACGCTGTACCACCACTTCAAATTGCAATACACCTACCGCACCAACAATCATCTCGTTTGAGTTAAATGGTCTAAAGACTTGCACTGCACCTTCTTCTGAAAGTTGGATCAAGCCCTTTTGTAATTGCTTGGCTTTTAACGGATCGCGTAAACGAATACGGCGGAACATTTCAGGGGCAAAATTTGGAATACCACTAAACTTCATCATCTCACCTGACGTAAACGTATCGCCAATTTGAATACTGCCGTGATTATGTAAACCAATAATATCACCGGCGTAGGCTTCTTCTACATGTGCACGGTCACCCGCCATAAAGGTTACAGCATCAGCAATTTTTACATCTTTGTTAATGCGTACTTGGCGCATTCTCATGCCTTTTTCATATTTACCTGAGCAAATACGCATAAAGGCAATACGGTCACGATGTTTTGGATCCATATTCGCTTGAATTTTAAAAACAAAGCCGGTGAACTTTTCTTCTTGAGCGGTAACTTCTCTAACGTCTGTTAAACGCGGTAAAGGTTTTGGTGCCCACTTAGTTAAACCGTTTAGCATATGGTCAACACCAAAGTTACCCAAGGCAGTTCCAAAAAATACTGGTGTGAGTTCACCCTTTAAAAATTCTTCTAAGTTAAACTCATGTGAGGCACCAGAAACGAGCTCTAACTCTTCACGTAAATCGTCAGCATAGGTACCAATGACTTTGTCTAATTCTGGGTTGTCAAGCCCTTTAATAATTCTCTCTTCTTGGATCATATGACCAAGGCCCGACTGATATAAAAATATCTCGTCAGTTAAAATATTATAAACACCTTTAAATTCTTTACCCATACCAATGGGCCAAGTAATAGGCGCACATTTTATTTTAAGAACCTCTTCTACTTCATCCATCACTTCCATTGGATCTCGTACATCGCGATCCATTTTATTCATAAAAGTAATAATAGGTGTATCACGTAAGCGCGTAACTTCCATTAATTTAACCGTACGTGCTTCAACACCTTTAGCAACATCGATAACCATTAAACACGAATCGACCGCGGTGAGTGTTCGGTAGGTATCTTCGGAAAAGTCTTCATGACCCGGCGTGTCGAGTAAATTGACCAAGCAACCGTTATAAGGAAATTGCATGACAGAGGTTGTAATAGATATACCACGCTCTTTCTCCATTTCCATCCAATCAGATTTTGCATGCTGACCTGATTTCTTACCTTTAACAGTCCCGGCTCTTTGCAAAGCTTGACCAAAAAGTAATACTTTTTCAGTGATGGTGGTTTTACCCGCATCAGGATGGGAGATGATTGCGAAAGTACGTCTTAGATTAACTTCATTAGCCTGTAGCGTTGTCATGTTTTAAAAGTTCTCTTTGGTGTACATGCTAATGCACATAAACAATTTTCTTAAAGTCCTTGGGATCTTCTAATAATCCCATAATTGGCGCGCATTGTACCATAAATATGAAAAGCCGCATCAGGGGACTGTCTTTAAATAATGATTTTTATTAATAATATTTATAGTCATTTTAACTTTGAAATTTTTTTATCAGCCATAAACCATTTTTTCGTAAATAAAGGAGATTTGCGTATGCAGAAGGATAAATGAGTAGGTAAATAGACGTGTTATTTAAATACTTGATCAAAATCAATATCCAATATGGGTAATGTTGTAAATTGAGTGTGTTCGCTGCATTAACAAAGCGACTATATAAAATTTCAAGGTGATAGTGTGGACTTAGCAAGAAGAAATTTTTTTAAAGCAAAAAAACTAACCACAACACCAGCAGTTCGGCTGCCATGGGTGATTAACGAAGTCACTTTTATTGATGGTTGCACACAATGCGGTGACTGCATAACATCTTGTCCTGAAAACATTATTAAAAAAGGTGATGGCGGTTTCCCTGAAGTTAATTTTCTATTGGGTGAATGTACCTTTTGTCAGCAGTGTGTCGAGAGTTGTCAGCAAAATATTTTTATTGAATCTGGCCTTATTGCTTCAAGTACTGCTTGGGATTTAGATATATCAATTAAGAGCGATTGTTTGGCCGCTAATGGAGTCTTTTGTCAAAGTTGCCAAGATAGCTGCGAAACTGAAGCTATCTCTTTTAAGTATATCAATTCATCTGTACCACAACCCCATATTACGCTAAACGACTGCACAAGTTGTGGCGCCTGTGTGGCTATTTGCCCGCAATCATCCATTCAATTAAAACCCAAAAATTCAGCAGAAGAACAATCTGCAAATACCAATAGGAGAGTTATATGAGTGCTCTTGAACAAATGATTTGGAATATTTTAGGTTATTCATCGATGCCCGTTATTTTTTTAGCCGGTTTTGCCGGTACCGCACTAGTGGCTGTCGCACTTTTAAAAATGTTAGGTGTTAAATCTGTAGGGGAAAAGTAGTGATAAATCTATTAGAAGAACCCATCAATATTGCAGGTGTGCTTTTTGTTGCTCAGCTAAGTAACACTGAAAAAGTGGCTAAAGAATTAGGAAAGTTCCCTGGGGCTGAAGTGCATGAAATTGCCGATAATGGCTCTATGGTAGTAACCATAGAAGAGAACGATTTAAACAGAGATGAAAAAGGCAAAGGCCTTATTAACACCATAACAGATATGAGTAATTTACCGGGCGTGGTCTCATCATCATTGATTTTTCATCATAATGATTATGGATTACCACAACATCAGGGGATAAAGGTATGACATTAACAAGACGCGATTTTATAAAAGCAAATGCAATTGCAGCAACCGCTGTAGCGGCTGGAATTGCTGTACCTACTTCAGCTTCAAACCTGATCACTAAATTGTCAGATACAACCATAAAATGGGATAAAGCCCCTTGTCGTTTTTGTGGCACAGGTTGTAGTGTGCTTGTCGGTACACAAGAAGGAAAAGTTGTTGCTACTCAAGGCGACCCTCAGGCACAAGTGAACAAAGGCTTGAATTGTATCAAAGGCTACTTTTTATCTAAAATCATGTACGGTAAAGACAGATTAACTCAGCCTTTACTGCGGATGGAAGACGGTGTTTATGCTAAAGACGGTGAGTTCACGCCGGTAAGTTGGGATACTGCCTTTGATGTCATGGCTGAAAAGTTTAAAGCGGCTTTAAAGAAAAAAGGACCAACTTCTGTCGGTATGTTTGGCTCGGGTCAATGGACCGTTTGGGAAGGTTATGCCGCTTCAAAATTAATGAAAGCAGGCTTTCTAACTAACAATCTTGATCCTAATGCGCGTCATTGTATGGCATCTGCTGTTGGTGGTTTTATGCGTACCTTTGGTATCGACGAACCTATGGGCTGTTACGATGATTTAGAAGCTGCGGATGCGTTTGTACTTTGGGGCTCTAACATGGCAGAAATGCACCCTATTCTATGGTCGCGTTTAGCTGACCGCCGTTTAAGTCACCCTCATGTAAAAGTTAACGTATTATCAACCTATAAGCATCGTAGTTTTGAACTTGCTGATAACGGTATGATTTTCACACCGCAAACAGATTTAGCGATATTAAATTTTATTGCAAATTACATTATTCAAAATAATGGCGTAAATGAAGACTTCATGAAGAAGCATGTGAATATTCGTGAAGGCGTTACGGATATTGGTTATGGTTTACGTCCTTCTCATCCATTACAAAAAGCGGCTAAAAATCCTGATAGTGGTGCTTCAACACCGATGAGTTTTGACGACTTTGCTAAGTTTGTAAGCACTTATACGATTGAGTACACCTCTAAGCTTTCAGGCGTATCAGAAGCTAAGTTATTAACGCTAGCCAAGCTTTATGCTGATCCTAAAGTGAAAGTGACTTCATTCTGGACCATGGGCTTTAACCAACATACGCGTGGTGTTTGGGCAAATAATTTAATGTACAACGTACATTTGTTAACTGGCAAGATATCAGAGCCGGGTAATAGCCCGTTTTCATTAACGGGTCAACCGTCAGCGTGTGGTACAGCACGCGAAGTAGGTACTTTTTCACATAGATTACCCGCTGATTTAGTGGTGAAAAATCCTAAACATAGAGCAATAGCTGAAAAAATTTGGAAATTACCCGAAGGTACCATTCCACCTAAACCAGGCTTTCATGCGGTTTTGCAAAATCGTAAGCTTAAAGACGGCGAATTAAATGCTTATTGGGTGATGTGTAATAACAATATGCAAGCAGGGCCCAACATTAATGAAGAAGGGATCCCAGGTTACCGTAACCCTGAAAACTTCATCGTTGTTTCAGACCCATATCCAACGGTAACAGCCCAAGCCGCTGATTTAATTTTACCTACGGCTATGTGGGTAGAAAAAGAAGGCGCTTATGGTAATGCAGAGCGTCGTACGCAATTTTGGCATCAACAGGTGAATGCACCAGGTGAAGCACGCTCAGATTTATGGCAAATCGTTGAATTTTCTAAACGCTTTAACATTGAAGAAGTATGGCCTGAAGAACTACTTGCTAAGAACCCAGAATACCGTGGTAAAACAATGTACGACGTGCTTTACGCTAACGGTAACGTAGACAAGTTCCCGATGAGTGAATCTAAAGGGGATACTAACTTTGAAGGGGATTACTTTGGTTTTTATATTCAAAAAGGTTTGTTTGAAGAATATGCGACCTTTGGCCGAGGACATGGTCATGATTTAGCCCCCTTTGATCGTTATCACGAAGAGCGTGGTCTTCGCTGGCCAGTCGTTGATGGTAAAGAAACCAAGTGGCGCTTTCGTGAAGGGCATGACCCTTATGTTGAAAAAGGCAGTGGAGTTCAGTTTTATGGTCACAAAGACAAAAAAGCGATTATCTTTGCTTTACCCTATGAATCCGCTGCAGAATCACCCGATGAAGATTACGACTTATGGCTAAGTACCGGTCGTGTACTTGAGCATTGGCATTCTGGCTCTATGACCGCGCGAGTTCCTGAACTTCATAAGGCCTTCCCTGATGCGGTGTTATTTATTCATCCAGATGATGCTAAATCACGAGGCTTACGCCGTGGTGATGAAGTGCTCATTGAATCTCGCCGTGGTGAAGTAAAATCAAGGGTTGAAACCAGAGGGCGTAATAGACCACCCAAAGGTTTGGTGTTTATGCCTTGGTTTGATGCAAAACAATTGGTTAATAAGTTAACCCTAGATGCTACCGATCCTTTGTCTAAACAAACTGACTTCAAAAAATGTGCGGTAAAAGTGAAAAAAGTCACTGTTTAGAACGGATTAAATTTATGTAACCTATTGGGTCGAGGTAAAAAATGAAAATATTACCATTAATAATGATAACTGCTAGTTTAGCTATGTCGATGAATGTACAAGCTTATCAAGAAGTAACATCGGGTGGCTTAGAAACTATCCGCGGTATGGCTAAAGTGAATGAAACAAAAAGTGCTGAAGCGCTTAAGCGGGTAATTAAAGATAAAAATCCGATTAAGCGTAACTATGTCCACCAACCACCTGTTGTACCACATCAAATTCGAGGGTATCAGGTTAATAAAGACAGCAATAAATGTTTAACTTGTCATAGCTGGAAATATGCCAGAGAAACAGGGGCAACCAAAATTAGCTTAACGCATTATGAAGCCCGTGACGGTAAAACATTGTCAGATGTTTCACCGCGCCGCTATTTTTGTTCTCAATGTCATGTCACTCAGGCTGATGCACCTGAGTTGATTGACAATACGTTTAAACCCGTTGAATTGTTAGGTAGTAACTAATGACTTTTCTTTGGGTAGCTAAAGGGGATTAAGATGACAAAAGAATCAAAAATTAAAAGCTTACTCAGGTATTTAAAATCACCCAGTAGTGCAGCTCTGTGGTTTATTTTAGCGATTGGTTTTGCGGGGGGAGTTATTTTCTGGGGGGGCTTTAACACCGCCCTAGAGGTTACCAACACGGAGGCGTTTTGTATTAGCTGTCATGAAATGGAAGATAATGTCTATGAAGAGTACAAAGAAACCATTCATTATGCTAATCGTTCCGGCGTTCGAGCCACCTGTCCTGATTGTCATGTGCCAAAAAAATGGACACATAAGATCGTTCGAAAAATAGCGGCAAGTAAAGAAGTTTGGGGCATGCTGACCGGTTTAATTGATACCAGAGAGAAGTTTCAGGATCACCGCCGTGAATTGGCTGAACGTGAATGGAAACGTATGAAAGAGAATGATTCACTGGAATGTCGTAACTGCCACAACTTTGAGTACATGGATTTTTCAGAGCAAGGCAATCGCAGTGTTAAAATGCATTCAAGTGCCTTAGCCTCAGGTGAAAAAACCTGTATAGACTGTCATAAGGGCATTGCCCATGAATTACCAGACATGAAAGGTGTAGCTAACTGGTAATTAAATATCAGCAGGTATTTGTAAAGCTTAATATTGCTATAGAAAAACTAAAGCCTCTTTAATTTTATGATTAAAGAGGCTTTATCTTGTTGATGCTATTATTATTATTTTGGATTACACATGATGCTTGATGCGAAATTACTATATTCATGTGTAACTTAAGCAAGGTTAGAAAACTTTTTTCATTACAATGGCATCTTCATAGCCAAAGCCTGATGCACTTGGGTAATACCCTGTTCTTCGACCTGTTTCGGTAAAACCACTATTGATATACATCATTTGTGCGCTGATATTTTTTGCACGAACTTCTAACCAAATAAGCGTGTTGTTGAGTCGTTTTGACTGGTCAAAGAAGTGTTCAAGTAATACTTTGCCATAACCCTTGCCTTGCAGTGTTGGTGATACACATATATCCATTAAGGTAGCTTCACCCGCAACATGTTCACCAATGTAAAACCCCACTAACTCATTATTTACCTTTAAATAATAACCAAAATAACGTGCGCCAATACAGCTGTTAAAAGTTTTTTCACTCCATGGGTGAGAATGACACGCGTTTTCTATCGGCATTAATGAATCTACATCGTTGGGAGAAATTTTATGGTAGCTAAAAGTCATATTATTGAGTTTTCTTGTAGTTTTTGCCAAAGTGCTTTTTTTAATAGCGGAGAATTTTTTAAAATGTTAATAGAGGGGGTGACCAAGTGATACTTTGTAAGCGAAATATTAGTTTGCTCGCTGAATTGCCACGTTAATAAACCCATCGATAAGGTCTTGTTATCGCAGCTTACTTCGCCCAAAGACAAGCCTAAACAGTTTAGAATATCAGTAAACATTGTAGTCTCAACCAATGCAGAAAGTTCGATGCTTATATAGTCAAGGGTATCAGTACTGTTCTTTTTTTCACTGTTTTTTAACTGCCAAAGTTCGATGCCCATAGCTTGTAAATGCGAAAACTGTCTTTTAGTCATGGTCATAAATAGGGCGATAAAACCTAGTGTAAGTCAGGTCGACATAATGACAGAATTTTTAGTTAATACCAAATAAATAGCAATAGATTATGCTTCTAGTTACCTTATTTTTGCGCCATGACCAGCTGTTCTATTTCGATTAAAGAGATGGCTTTACTGAAATAGTGGCCTTAATATTCCTGGCAATTTAATTGTTGAAGAAACTCTAAATGTTTGATAACTCTTCGCCTTTAGCGACAACACTTAACTTTAGATTATTAGCTACGTTGATAATAGAGCGAACAATACTTTGATCGACAGTAGATTCATGCATCCCCATGATAAATGATCTATCTATTTTCAGAATATCGATAGGAAATTGTTTTAAATAATTTAAAGAGGAGAAACCTGTACCAAAATCATCTAAAGAAAGCTTGAAGCCAAGTATTTTAAGCTGTTTCATTGTGGAAATGGCTCAGTCTATTCTTTCAAGCAACATGCCTTCAGTGCTTTTAATTTTTATTCGCGACGGTATTACATTCTATTGCTTTAACTTACCGGTTAACAAGGAAATAAAACGCTGTGGATCAGAAACATTTTGGCAGAAACATTGATTGAAATAGGTCCAGAATTTATTGCTTTTTTTGCCATAAGGCACTTGCATGAAACCTTTATCAATCGCAATTTTATCTATTTGGTCTATCAAACCCAGCTTTTAAAAAATGGAATGAAGCTGTCGGGGTAAATAATATTCCCATCGGGTTTAACCCATTTTATCAAGGCTTCGGTACCTGAAATTATGCCCGTCTTAGTATCGAAAAAAGGTTGATAATAAAACTCAAACACCTTTTTTTATAGTGGTTATCAGCCTTTGTTCTTGGGCTAACTGCTCGGCGACTTCACTATTCATACGTTGTTCGAAAAACTGATACTCATTCTTTTTTTGTGCTTTAATATCAAAAATTGCTGGCGCGGCTTTTCGTAATAGCTCTTGAGGGGCATCTGCACCTTCAGGGTATCGTGTTTACCAATACTTGCCGTAACCATTAGTTGTTGTTTATCAGGGGTATATGCAGCTTCAAAACAAGAGAGTATTTTACGTGCTACTGCTATTGCTCCATATTTAGGATCTGAAAGCTCTACTAAAATACAAAATTCAGCACCATTGATGCGCGCTATCACATCTTTTGGATATAATGTCTTGCTTAAGCGTTTAGCTATTTCACAAATCACTTCATCTTCGGCATTACGACCATAAGTGTCGTTAATTCTTTTAAAGCTATTTACATCAAGTAGTAAGATGGTTGGCGATCTTTGAGAACGTTGGGAGTTCAATGATGACTGGATAATTAATTCATGTAGTAAGGTTCTGTTTGGTAGTTTGGTTAGATCATCGTGTGTAGCAAGTTTACTTAATTGTTGTTGTATTTTTACTTTTTCAGTAATGTCTCTAAAACGCCTAGGTAATGAATAATTTCATTATTATCATTTTTAATGGCCTCAACCTCAACCTCAACCTCAACCTCTAACTCTATATAATACACTTCACCGGTAGATTTTTGATCAGAAAGTTCTCCTAACTAACTGCCGTTTATCATCGCTAGAGTACGTGATTTTTCAGATAAATTAGCTGGTTGAACATACGTTTCTGCAAAAACAACTTTTTGGCCGATTACTTCAGACTTTTGTTTGTGTATATGAGTGACGTAGCATTATTGACCACTGCAATTTCAAAGTCTTTATTGGATATCCATACTGCATTAGCGGTATTTTTAAACGCAATAGATAACAATATTAGTTGCTTTTTATTGGCTCTAATTGTCTTGTTATGGCGTGTTAAACGCATTTTTTCCTTACGGATGTGGTGGTTTACCGTCAGTAGTAAAATTACTAAAGCGAATATACTAATCACAATAGTCACCAAGCCTTGATTTTTAACGGCGATAAGTTCTACTGTTTTTAACTGATTTTCCGCTTGTAATAAATTTATTTTTCTTTGTCTTACTTCTGCTTTATATTGATTTTGTAGCACAGCAACAGACTTTTACCGTGCATCATCATTAAGTTTATTTACTAATAAGGTCTGTTTCTCTTGGAAGTAGAAGGCTTGCTGCCACTTTTGCTGCGCTTAATAGGCCTTGCTGATACGATTGTAGGTTTCTACCTAAAGTTGTTGAAGCCTTGTCTCTTGATAATAAAATAATGCGCGATTAAAAATAGTCAACGCTTGTGGGATTTTTCCTTGCAGTAAATAAATGTCACCTATAAGACCTTCTGCGCTTATCTGTGACTTTTTATTTTCAGTCGCGGTGCTTGAGTGTAAAGCTTGTTTTAACTGTTGTTCTGCCATTGTGAGTTCATTAACCATAATATAGGTTTCAGCTAAACCAATAATGGCGCCTAAAGTCTCTTTTGGACATTTTTTGTTGTCAGAGTTAAAGTGCTGTGGTCATTTTTAAATTCAACTAACTGATTTTCTTAAGTAAGATATTGAATGCGAGTATAGATTGTTCTGAATTGATGTTATTTAGGGTTACTTTATATCGCTCTAACCATTGTTGAGCTTTTATTTTATCTATTTTTAATATTGAACTGTAATGTCATTGGTTAATGATCAATGCTTGAAATATATCGTTATCAAGTATCACTGCTTTTTGGAGTAATTGAGCATAAAACGGGGCTTTTTCTTGAGGTGATATCGAACTATTATTGCGGATTGATTGATCATGCAGATATAAAACTTCTTCGCTATTACCTTCTGCTGCTATAGAGACAAATATTATAAAATATAAAGTGAAAAATAATAGTAAGGACCATTTTATTTGAGGTACATTATTAACAATTTTAAAACTTTTCCAGTCAGATAATATGAGAAATAATGAATATACTATAGGTTATATATTGATGACTTCACTCAAAGATAAAAATATTATGAAGGTATGTACAAAATAATTTTTAATTACTTTGTCATAGAATATATTTATTTTGGTTTTAATTGTAATAGCGAGGAAAAGCTATGATAAGAATTGGCAGGGGTGGAGAGATTCGAACTCCCAACCGTCGGTTTTGGAGACCGCTGTTCTACCAATTGGAACTACACCCCTGCAACGGATTCGAATTATACCCAAGCAATTGCAAAGGTAAAGCGCTAACGTAAAAATAAATGAAATAAATGCTCTTTTGCTTAAAATATCAACATTGCGTTGGTTTTAAGGGCAGTTTATTCACTTTAGGTGTTAACTCCCCCTTATTGATAAATTTATGTTTAATTAGTTATTACAAAATCGAAGCGCTTCTGGGTAAGGGAATACATCCTCAAATTTCCCTGCCGCCACATTTTTTTGGCACTGTTGCCAAAAGCTAGCTTGTAATAAATCAGCATGATGAAGTAAAAATGCATTGCGATACTTAGTGTTTGCTAATGCGAAAGTCGCAATTTCTTCAGGAAACATATCGCCAGGGGCCACAGAATACCAAGGTTCTGCTGCATAAATTTGTTCCTCCGTTATTGCTTCTGGCTTGACCCGAAAATTGACTTCGTCCATATAGGTAATTTCATCATAATCATAGAATATAACTCGTCCGTGGCGTGTTACACCGAAGTTTTTTAATAACATGTCTCCAGGGAAAATATCAGCAGCAATTAACTGTTTTATGGCACTACCGTAACCGTACATCGCCTCTTCAATTTCACTATCGCTCGCTTTCGCTAAAAATAAATTAAGTGGGGTCATGCGGCGTTCAATATATAAATGTTTGATGATCACTAATTCGTCTTCAAAACGAATTATAGATTGAGCAACACTGAGCAGTTCATTTAACAGTGCTTCACTGAAGCGGTCTTTTGGAAAAGCAACTTCAGAATATTCCATGGTATCGGCCATTCGTCCGACTCTGTCATGTAATTTTACTAACCTATATTTTCCCTTTACATCTTGTTTTGTCATGTTCTTGCTGGGAGCAAATTTATCTTTTATGATTTTGAAAACATATGGATAAGAAGGGAGGGTAAATACTGACATCACCATTCCTTTAATGCCTGCCGCTAATTCAAACTTATCGTTACTGGCCTCAAGGTGATTGAGAAAATCACGATAAAATTGGGTTTTACCTTGTTTATGAAAGCCAATGGCTGAATACAAGTCAGCTAAGGTTTTATGAGGAATTAATCGTTTGAGAAACTGTACTAATGCAAAAGGGTGCTGACAGTCGACAAAAAAGTAAGCGCGTGCAAAACCAAATACCACCGCCATTTTGGCACCTTCAGTTAATAACGCGTCAATATATAGGCCAGCTTGGTCGCCAGTTTTTTCATTATTAATAATAGGGACAATAAAAGGTGTTTCTCCAGCAGGAGATATAACTCGCCCAATTATATAAGCGCCTTTATTTCGATAGAATATAAAGTCGAGAATATCGAATTTTAATTCGCTGAGTTTATATCGTGTTTTGTGCGCGTGTTTACGAAAAGATTTTATCAGACTCTTGATATCTCTATCTAAATCAACAAACGGCAAGTTGAAGTTTGCGTTAGTCATAATGGTGACAATGGTCTGCTCAAGGCCTAATTCACTGGGAGAATAACGGGTGTAAATCACTGGACTTGAAATGTTTTCTATTTGCTCAACCGTACTTTTGACAAAAATAAAAGCATTATGGTAATACTTACGCTCGAACAAATGACAAAAAATGGAATTATAAAAACTTTCCGCAAGCTCTGGCTGATGGTGTTCTTTTAATAACGCCATGTAGCTTACCTTTACGTTTTGCCATAAAAGTTCATCGAGCTCAGAGATAAAAAAATCTTTTTTTATCGTCTCTAACGTTTCTTCAACACGTTTATCATAAAAGTCGGTTCGACTTCTTGCCGCGTCTTGCACTGCTTGCCACTGGCAAAGTTCAAAGCGTTTTTTTGCTGATTGGGTAATTTCACTAAAAAGATAAATATGACGTTCAAAACCGTTAAGAATAGTTTTGGCGATAGCAAAAGCAATGTTTTTCATGATGATTATTCAACTTAAAATATTCTGATAATTTCAGCATACGATAAATTGCTAAAAAGGGGAGATAAAGTTTCCAATATGATGATTATAAACAAGGTAAATATAGAGCTATTTTATATTTACCATCTATTCATCCTTTATTCCCACCGTATCAGCGTTATTACTTGCTATTGTTGGCGCTGAGCACTAAAATTACGCGTTTTTTATTCTCTTAAAATAGTAGTTTGAATTGGTATTAACATGCGCGTAGCTGACTTTTCTTTTGATTTACCCGAAGAACTTATTGCCCGATATCCGAAAGCGGATCGTACTTCAAGTCGTTTAATGTCTGTTGATGGCAATAATGGCGATATTATGGATCTCGGATTTACCGATATTATTGAACAACTTAATGCTGGTGACTTACTTATTTTCAATAATACCCGCGTTATACCCGCGCGTATGTTTGGACAAAAAGAAAGTGGTGGGAAACTTGAGGTCTTGGTTGAAAGGATCCTCGACGATAAACGTTTTCTTGCACATGTTCGCGCGAGTAAACCACTTAAAGTGGGTAATAAATTAAGGTTAGAAGATAAAGTTTCGGCGACGATGTTGGGTCGACAAGGTGCTTTATTTGAGCTTGAAATACACGGTGAACAATCTGTTTTATCGGTCCTTGAAGCAATAGGGCATATGCCTTTACCGCCTTACATTGATCGCCCTGATGAAGACAGCGACCGCGAAAGATATCAAACTGTTTATAATGAAAAACCAGGAGCAGTTGCTGCCCCTACCGCAGGTTTGCACTTCGACGAAAACTTATTAGAAAAAATAAAAGCGAAGGGTGTTGATCTCGCTTTTATCACTTTACATGTTGGTGCGGGTACTTTTCAGCCAGTAAAAGTTGATGAAATAGCCGACCACATTATGCATGCTGAATATGTTGAGGTTTCTGATGAAGTGGTTCAACAAATAGCGAAAACCAAAGCGAAAGGCGGGCGAGTTATTGCTGTGGGTACTACCTCGGTTCGTTCAATAGAAAGCGCTGCCAAAGCGGCCAAAGAAAACGGTTCAGCCCTTGCTGCTTTTTATGGTGATACTGATATTTTTATTACCCCAGGTTATGAATTTCAAATTATTGATGCATTAATCACTAATTTTCACTTGTCGGAGTCAACATTGTTGATGCTAGTGAGTGCTTTCTCTGGTTATGAACATATGATGGCCGCGTATCAGCATGGTGTTACAGAAAAGTATCGATTTTTCAGTTATGGCGATGCGATGTTCTTAACAAAGAAAACTGAAAAGTAAAAATAGAAATATAAAAATATAAAGCGTATAAGGCGCTTTAATAAGATAAACGTTTAATTATTTACCATAAATAACCGCTAGCCTGTTTCGCTAGAAGGTTTGGAGACAGTCTTAAATGACCGATAAAATAGTAGAAGAAGTGAATAAACCAGTAAAAAGCAAAATGAAATATGATCTAATCAATACTGACGGTAAAGCGCGTCGTGGGCGTTTAACGTTTGACCGTGGTACGGTTGAAACCCCCGCTTTTATGCCTGTTGGAACATACGGTACGGTTAAAGGTATGAAAATGGAAGATGTTGAAGCAACGGGTGCTGAAATTATTCTAGGTAATACTTTTCACCTAATGCTTCGTCCAGGTACTGAAATTGTTGAACAGTTTGGTGGCTTGCATAATTTCATTAATTGGCAAAAACCTATTCTTACAGACTCTGGTGGTTTTCAGGTGTTCAGTTTAGGTAAAATGCGTAAAATCACCGAAGAAGGGGTAAAGTTTAGCTCACCCATTAACGGTGACAAAATTATGCTTACGCCTGAACGTTCAATGGAGGTACAGCGCAGTTTAGATGCTGATGTTGTTATGATTTTTGATGAATGTACGCCATATCCTGCATCACATGAAGAATCACAAAGCTCAATGGAATTATCATTACGGTGGGCACAGCGTTCTAAAAATGCCCATGGCGATAATCAATCAGCTTTGTTTGGTATTGTTCAAGGCGGCATGTATGAAGACTTACGAGAAGTTTCAGTTAAAGGCTTAAAAGCGATTGAGTTTGATGGTTATGCGATTGGTGGTTTGTCAGTTGGCGAGCCTAAAGAAGATATGATCCGCATTCTTGATCACACGACGCCCTTGATCCCTGAAAATAAACCCCGATATCTTATGGGGGTTGGAAAACCAGAAGACTTGGTTGAAGGTGTTCGTCGCGGCATTGATATGTTTGATTGTGTTATGCCAACACGTAATGCTCGAAATGGTCACCTATTCGTGACTAACGGCGTTATTAAAATTCGTAATGCCAGCCATAAAACAGATACAGGGCCACTAGACAGTGAATGTGACTGTTATACCTGTAAAAACTATTCACGTGCTTATTTACATCATTTAGATAAGTGTAATGAAATTCTAGGCTCACAATTAAATACTTTACATAACTTGCATTTTTATCAGCGTGTTATGAAAGGATTGCGTGCAGCTATAGAGCAAGGTAAGTTAGATGCCTTCGTGAGCGAGTTTTATGCGCTACGCGGGTTACCCGTTCCAGAACTAAAATAGCTATTTATAGAATTAAAAGAATCATCCATTTATTAACAATAAAAATCAGAGGAAATTATGAGTTTATTTATCAGTGAAGCACACGCAGCATCAGGTTCAGTCGCAGGTGCTGATGGCACATCAATGTTGATCATGTTAGCCGTTTTTGGCTTGGTTTTTTACTTTATGATCTATCGCCCACAAGCTAAACGTGTAAAAGAGCATAAAGGCTTAATGTCAGCATTATCAAAAGGTGATGAAGTCTTAACGCAAGGTGGCATTGTTGGTAAAATCGTCAAAGTTTCAGATGAAAAAGATTTTATCGTAGTAAGTGTTGCAGAAGGAACTGAAGTTGTTCTACAAAAAGCAGCAATAAACGCGGTATTACCTAAAGGCACAATGAAGTCATTGTAATTGTAAGTTGTCGTAGGTTAGTTATTTGCTTGACGCATAGCTAAACATGTTTGGCATGACGGTTGACCTACAACGACTTAAAAGAATGTTAATAAAAAGGATGAACTTGTGTTAAACAAATACCCCTTATGGAAAACACTGATGGTGCTATTTATAGTGGCCTTTGGTGCTTTATATGCTTTACCTAATTTATACCCTGAAGACCCTGCTGTGCAGGTTTCAGGTTTGCGTGGCGTTGAAGCCAATGCTGCAACGCTTGAGAGCGTAAAGAATGGATTGACTGCAGATAACATTTCATTCTCAAGTATTGTGCTTGAAAGTGGTCAATTACTTGTCCGTTTTAGTGATACAGAGCAACAACTTCGTGCCCGTGATTTACTTGAAGAAAGTCTAGGTGATAAGTTTTCGGTGGCGTTAAACCTTACACCGGCAACCCCTGCATGGTTAGCAAGTGTTGGCGGTACACCGATGAAGTTAGGTTTAGATTTAAGTGGTGGTGTTAGTTTCCTAATGGAAGTGAACATGAGCGAAGCCATAGTTAAAGCGCAAGAAGCGTTAGTTGACGACTTTCGTACCGATTTACGTGGTGAAAAAATTCGCTACCGTAGTGTTAAAAAAGCGAATGATTCAATTAATGTTCAGTTTCGTAATGTTGAAGATTTAACTGCCGCTCATGACTTTTTGAAAAAACGCTACCGTGATTTTTTAATGACAGAAAATACTGATAATTTAACGTTATCAGCAAAAATGACGGATCAAAAGCTTAAAGAAGTTCGCGAATATGCCCTACAACAAAATATTACTATTATTCGTAATCGTGTTAATGAATTGGGTGTCTCTGAGCCGCTTGTGCAACGCCAAGGCCAAAAACACATCATCATTGAATTACCCGGCGTTCAAGATACAGCTAAAGCAAAAGAAATTTTAAACGCGACTGCTACTATTGAATTCAGACTGGTTGATACCGATGGCGACTTAAGTGCTGCACTCAACGGAAGAATACCGGCGAGTTCAAAGTTATTGTATGAACGTGACGGCACCCCTGTTTTATTGAAAAAACGCGTGATGCTAACCGGTGATCATATTGTTGATGCGGGCTCGAGTTTTGACGAATACAGTCGTCCACAAGTTAATATTTCACTTGATTCTGCCGGTGGCGGAAAAATGTCAAACGGTACTAAAAGTAACATTGGCAAACCAATGGCGACCGTATTTATTGAATATAAGCCGACTGACCGTAAAGATGCTGAAGGTAATACTATTTTTGAAAAAATAGAAGAAGTTATCTCTGTAGCAACCATTCAAGCGCGTTTAGGTAAAACCTTCCGTATTACTGGGGCGGGCAGCCAAAGCGAAGCACATAATTTAGCGTTATTATTACGTGCTGGAGCGTTAGTTGCGCCTATTCAAATTGTAGAAGAGCGAACCGTTGGCCCAACATTAGGTGCTGAAAATGTTCAACTCGGCTTTCAAGCTATTTTAATGGGTTTTGGCTTAGTCTTTATTTTTATGATTATTTATTACCGTGCTTTTGGTGTGGTCGCAAATTTAGCGTTGGGCGCTAACTTAGTCTTAATTATTGGTGTGATGTCTTTAATTCCAGGGGCAACGTTAACGTTACCGGGTATGGCAGGTATTGTATTAACGGTTGGTATGGCCGTCGATGCTAACGTACTTATTTTTGAGCGTATCCGAGAAGAAATGCGTGATGGTAAATCGGTTCAACAATCTATTCATCAAGGGTATGATGCGGCATTTTCAACTATTATTGATGCCAATATCACTACGCTGATTGCGGCGCTTATTTTGTATGCTATTGGTACAGGTCCGATTAAAGGCTTCGCGATAACCTTATCTATCGGTATTCTTACCTCAATGTTTACTGCGGTTGTTGGTACACGAACCATAGTTAATATTGTTTGGGGCGGAAAACGTCTCGACAAACTTTCAATATAGGGCGCAGATATTTATGCAAATTTTACAAGTAAAAGAAACTATCGCCTTTATGAGCTACCGCAAGGGAGCATTGATATTTAGTATTTTATTGATGCTTGCTTCAGTATTTTCATTAGCGACCAATAAATTAAACTTCGGCCTAGATTTTACGGGTGGTACGTTAATTGAGGTGGGTTTTGAGAAAGCCGCTGATTTAAATAAAATTCGTGCAGTCATGGACAATAGTGGCTATCCCGATGCTGTTGTGCAGTTATATGGCAGTAGTCGTGATGTGGTTATTCGTTTAGCTGAGCGTGAAGGTTTAAACGTTGAGATGCTTGGCAATGAAGTACTCAGTGCTTTACAAAAAGGCACAGGGCAAAAAATGGAAATGCGCCGTATAGAATTTGTTGGCGGCAGTGTTGGCGATGAATTAGCAGAGCAAGGCGGTTTAGCGATGCTAACCGCACTGATCTGTATTCTTGTTTACGTAGCATTTCGCTTTGAATGGCGTTTTGCTTTAGGCTCGGTGTTTGCGTTGTTTCATGATGTATTGTTAACGCTTGGTTTGTTTTCGGTGTTAAAACTTGAGTTCGACCTGACAGTACTCGCGGCAATTCTCGCGGTTATCGGTTATTCACTCAATGATACCATCGTAGTTTCTGACCGTATTCGAGAAAATTTTCGGAAGTTACGTGAAGGTGGTCCGGCAGATGTTATCAATATTTCATTAACGCAAACGTTAAGTCGTACGTTTATCACGTCAATAACGACGTTATTAGTACTCGCTGCGCTATTCTTTAGAGGTGGTGAGCTTATTCATGGTTTCGCAACCGCGTTATTATTTGGTGTGTTTGTCGGTACTTACTCGTCTATCTATGTAGCAAGTTCTGTTGCGCTTGCTTTTGGTATTTCTAAAGAAGATTTGATACCAGAAGTTATTGACAAAGAAGGTGCAGATCAAGAAGAGATGACACCTTAACTCAGATTAAGACTATGAGTGTTTAACCAAAAGCCGAGTATGATACTCGGCTTTTTATTGCCTAATGAAAGCTGATGGGAATAGCCAAAGGATAAAACGATGAATGGATACTTAGGCGTAATAGCTTATCCACTCTATATTGATACTCACGTTAAGTTATAAGATGAACCGTTAATGGTATCTTAGCTCTCTTACCTTGCCCCAAAATACTCGATAAGAAAACGCGGTATAACTAAATATTACCGGGACCACAATGATAGTGCCCCACAAAACAAAGTTTAAAGATTCAGGTGCTGAGGCTGTTTCCCAGATAGTCAGCTTATTTGGCACAATATAAGGGAAAAAGCTAAAAGCTAAACCAAAGAAACATAAAGTAAATATTACAACCGCAGCTACAAACGGGCGCCAACAACCTTTATCATTGACCTTAGGTAACTGCTTCAATTGAATAAAGCTAAAAATAAACAGCGCAAAGCAAATAAAAGGTAAAGGTAATATTATGAATGCATTAGGTAAAGAAAACCACTTGTCATAGACATTAGGATTTATTAATGGGTTAACGAGCGATACCGAAATAACACCGATAAAACAAACCAAAGCTGTTTTTTGAGCCCAAGCAACGGCTTGTATTTGTAACTCGCCTTCAGTTTTCATAATTAACCAACACGCCCCTATATAACTATAAGCGGCAGCAACACCAAAGGCACTTAATAAGCTAAAGCTGTAAGCGGCTAAAGTGCTTTCAAAGCCCATAACATACATGCCTAACATATAGCCTTGGCTTAGAGAGGCAACCAGTGAGCCTCCTTTAAAGACTCTGTTCCAAGTAGGTTTATGGCTAAAGGCGGCTTTAGCACGAAAATCAAAAGCCACACCGCGCAAGACTAAGCTAATTAACAAAATTGCGGTTGGTAAGTATAATTCTTTAAATATATAACTGTGTGCTGCTGGAAATGCGATAAGCAATAAGCCAATTGCGAGTACCAGCCAAGTTTCGTTCGCATCCCAGAATGGGCCAATTGACGCTATCATTGTATCGGCGTTGTCTGTTTGATCAAGAGGGAGCAATATGCCAACCCCCAAATCAAAGCCATCTAATACCGCATAAAGTAAAATTGAAAAGCCCATCAATGAGACAAAAATGATTGCTAATGTATATTCTTCAAACATAATCTAGCCCTCAACCGTGTTTTTTGAAGTATTAATTACCGGCTTAACCTGTTCATCAATACTGATTTCTTCTATTTCAATGGCACGTCCAGCCATAGTGAAAATGGTGTGTAAATAAGCAACCATAATCACAACGTATAAAACCAAATAAAGCGTTAGCGTAATGCCTACGTTTTCTGGTGCTATATCAGTCGCAGCATCTTTCACCGTTAAAATTCCTGTTACTAACCAAGGTTGGCGGCCAATTTCAGTGACATACCAACCCGCTAATGTCGCTATCCAGCCAGAAAAACTCATCACAACAAGGGTTTTTAACAACCAAGGAGATAATTGATTTTTGCGCCATAATATAAAGCGGCTAAGCCAAGCGATAGCAAGCATCAGCATACCTAAGCCCACCATAATTCTAAAAGCAAAAAACACAGGCGCAACGGGGGGGTGATTACCTTCAAATTCGTTTAAGCCTTTTATTTCGCCATCTAAATCGTGCGTTAATATAAAGCTTGCCATCTTAGGGATTGCGATTTCAAAATGGTTAGTTTTGTGCTCTTCATCAGGTAGAGCAAATAATAATAAAGGCGCTCCTTTTTCGGTATGCCAAATGCCTTCCATTGCTGCAATTTTTTGTGGTTGATGTTCTAACGTATTTAAACCATGCATATCGCCTAGAAATATTTGGGTAGGCGCAAGTATAGCCGCTACGGTTAATGCTATTTTGAGAGTTAATTTAGGCGCTTTTTTATCGTCACCTTTTAGTAAGCGATAAGCACTAATGCCTGCTACCAAGAAGGCGGCGGTTAAACCTGATGCAACAAGCATGTGAGATAATTTGTAAGGGAACGATGGGTTAAAAATAATAGCGAACCAATCAACTGGATAGGCTACACCATCTCGCATTTCATGGCCTTGAGGGGTTTGCATCCAAGAATTGAGCGCTAAAATCCAAAAGGACGACAAACTGGTGCCAAAAGCAACAATTAACGTTGATAGCGTATGTATTCGAGCGGACACTCGATTCATACCAAATAACATAATCCCCAGAAAGCCAGCTTCTAAAAAGAATGCGGTTAGCACTTCATAGCCTAATAATGGACCAGCAATATTACCGACAGTTTCCATAAACTTTGGCCAGTTGGTCCCAAATTGAAACGACATGGTAATACCGGTAACTACCCCTATTGCAAAGGTGAGGGCAAAAATTTTAACCCAAAAACGGTATGCGCGCATCCACACGGGATCACCTGTTTGATCAAAACGTAATTTGAAGTAAAACAAAAACCAGCTAAGAGCGATGGTTATTGTGGGGAAGAGAATATGAAAACTAATATTAGCGGCAAACTGTATGCGTGAGAGCATTAAGGTTTCTAACATGATTTACTCCATAAATCCGTTTGAACACTGTTATGTGTTAATAGGATTAACGTATTAACGTGATAATTTTTACCACTTTGGATGCTTTTAAATGGTTAAAAATAGTAAAGTGTTTTTTAGCTTTTTTTCATAAACTTATCCTTCATATCTATAACTTTGCTTACACCAGCCCCAAGCTTCATCAGGGTGTTGAGTTTATCAGGGCTCATACTTTGTAGCTCTGAAGCCCAATGAGTCATAGTTTCCAGCAGATCATGCATTTCATGCATTCTTTCTTGTGCATATTGCTCTTGAGAGTTGGCGGGTTCGTCTAATAAATTATCGCGTAGCAATGATAGTGTTGGGTCAACTTCACGTTTGCGACGCTCTTCAAATATGCGTATTGCCATTTCCCAGATAGACCCAGCAGGCGAGTAATATTCTTTGCGGTCTTTAGGTTTATGCTGAACTTGTACTAACCGCCAAGACTGTAATTCTTTAATACCCATGCTGACATTGCCACGAGAGATATTGAGTGCTTCAGATATTTGTAGCGCGGTAAGTGGTTCGTCATGAATGGTTAGTAGGCCATACATTTGACCAACAGTACGGTTAAAGCCCCAGCGACTGCCCATTTCACCACAGTGCATAACAAACGATTCAATTTTAGTTGTCATTATCATAATTGTGCTTTCTGAACTTTCAGTAATTTCTGAAAGTTTAAACTGTTCTTGATTTAGATCAAGCTTTATTTATGTCTTTGGGTGCTTTATATGGTTCTATTTATGAGGAATGCACCTTAAAATAAGGTGGGGATAAAGGCGTTATGAAAGTTGATTTTCTTAGTGAGTGCTTTAATTCTTTTAACGTTAAGATCAACGCATTTAAACCCTTATTATATCAATGACACCTCATTAAAATTAACACGTTACTATTCGCTTTGGCGAAGGGAGTACTTAAAGATTAACCGGTAATTAATATCTCGCATGCATAACATTATTACGATAAAGATGAAATTTTATAATACTAATTGAAGAATCATGGGGTTTATATGAGTTTTTATGATTACAGAAAAGCTTTACATGATAGTATTTTTTAGGGGCAAAGCTCTTAAACCAAACGTTTGTTACTCTCTTGCAAATGTTTTTTACGCCGCGTAACTTACGCGGCTGTGTTTGCCTAACAGATAATCCTAAAGTCCTTTTTATCATAAATTGTTATGTTAGAAGCGAGTACGGTGTGAGATAATTAATGCCTGCTCATCACTTAATTGATATAAATAATTATGAATACAACAATTTTAAGCACCTTTTTAGCCGACGTTAAAACCGCACAATCGTTTTGGGCACTGCAAGAAAAGTCAGGAGAAGATTGGGTGGTACTTGACTCAATTAACTTTGAAAACACTGACGTTATGCCATTATGGTCAAGCGAAGCACTTGCTCAAACACATTGTATTGATGAGTGGCAAGCATATGTACCGACTAAAATAACGTTAAGCGACTGGTTAGAGTTTTGGCTTGAAGACCTTGGTGAAGACGGCGTTATTGTGGGTATTAATTGGCTAGAAGAATCAAATCAAGCTGAGGATAATGAGTACGTTGAATTAGACCTAGCTGAATTTAGCCAAGCACTTGCTGAAATTGAAGCCTTGTAAAATTCATAAAAAGCGCATGTTGATTTTATGTTTATAAAACTCAATGTGCTGTTGTTATTCTGCTGACAATTCTAAATAGTCTAATAAACTCATGCGGCCATTTTTGGTTGACTCTATTTTTCGCTCATGTTTTAAATCCTTCCATGCGGTAACTTTTCCACCACTATTGAGCTTTTCAAAAATCCCTGTATTACTCCCTTGCGCTATTGATAAAAAACTGATCAATTGTTGGTAACTCGCTGGCTGGCTAACATCTATTGTGAGTAAGTCTTGCGTGCGCTCAGAGAAATATTGCAGCACTTCATGGTTGTGTTGCAAGTAACAACGGGCTAAAAACATGTCATTGTTGATATTTTCTAATGTAAAAGGTGAAAATGTACTTACGTAGCAACGTTTAATAATAGTATTAAAACCACCGTCAGCACGCGTCACATTAATATACATACGTTGTAGCAACTGTTTAATTGAGGGTAACCACTGGTCAGATTTTCGCGCTAAGTAAATAAATTTACTGTTAGGATAAAATTTATCTAAACGTTTAAAGTCAGCAAAGATGGGGGTGTCGGCAATGACTTGTGCTTGATCAAACGTTTTTTGTGTATAAGCGGTATGCGCAACGGTATATCCTAGCTCAAGCATTGCTGCACAAATACTGGTGGTGCCAGAACGAGGTAAGCCGATAATAAATATTTTAGTATTATTCATTAAGGCCTACATCCAAGACTTTTGACTGCTTTCTACTTGGTAAAGCACATCGTCGAGTAATTGATAAGCAAGCTTTTGCTTGATAAAAGGAATGTCCTGAGCGCCTGCAGCGAGTACGATTCTTATTGAACTGAGCTGGTGACGCTCTTGGAACCAACTTTGTTTACATTGAACTTGTTGAGTTTTAAAAATAGGAAAACAGGTATAGTCGACACCAAAATAGCCTTTACGAATATAAATTAAATCATCATCTTTAGCATAGCCCCATCGTAGCCAGCGCATAAAAACTAATACACTCATAAATAAATAACTGGGCGTTAACACCATTAAAAAATTAGCTTTATCAAGGGTGATAAAAAGAACCGAAAGTAGAATAAACATGGGTGAAAGAATATAACCAATATTGCGCAGTAAAAAGCGTTTGCTAATACGGTGGTAATCGATACTCATCATCTTATTATTAGGGTAAACATCGTTTATTAAGGTCAAACACTCATTTGGGTTGATTGACGGCACAATAATACGACTATTTTGTGCACTCGCTTGATATTGATTTAATGCACTATTGCTTTGCTCAAATTTAAGGTTAATACGTTTTAGTATCACATCAAGCCAATCTTGTTGGCGAACCACCATTTGTAAACGTGATAAACGCATGATCACTTCATATTTGGTTAATAGTCCACTGCGACGAATATAACGGTCATCCACTTTACTTAAGGTGAAGTTGTAAAAGGTAATAATAGAACCTGCAATAGAGAAAAGCGTAAAAGGTAATAAAATAATAAAAGTTAAGGTCAGTGCATATAAACCAATTTGCCACATCGGCTTATCTGAAAAGGTAAGAAATTTTTCGAGGTCAATACCTAAACCGTTAAAAAACTCAATAATATATCGTCCAAAGTCATCAAGAAATGGTGCTAAACCACCCATAAAAATCCAAATTCGGTTGTTGGTTATGCCATGAATAACAAGATCAGTGATACCACGAGTATTTAAAATTACTTCATTGTTTTTATTATTTGAAGTTGAATCTTTTACTGTATTGGTACTTTCACCCGCGATAGTCGAATGGGCAACTTGGTGTTGAACTAAAATTTCTTTTTTAAGTTGTTCTGCAAAATCTATTTTTAAGGCGACGACCTTTGCTTCTTGTTTCGCAGAGCCTGCTGTATCCAGTTGTAAGCAAGTAAAGCCAAAAGGTCGATAATATATAGGTTGCTCAAGTTTTACGTTTTGAATTTTAGCAAAAGGCAAGTTAACGTATTTCTTTGAAATTACCCCCGAACGTATTTCAATATGATCTTGATATAACCGGTATTGAAAGAAATAAAAACTTAAAAAGGTAGAGGTAATGATAACCGCGAGCACGCCTAAACCTATAGGAAGCCATAGGTGGGGATACGCGATAAAATTATCATAGCCAATATATAATGCAGGTAAGAACACAAGGATATTACTTAAAAACCCAGCAACAAATTTAGCTAAAAAATAAATAATAGCGATAGGTGATATACGTTGCCAATCTTTAGTGTTTTTTATCGTTTCACTCGGTTGCGTAGTGGCATCTGAGTTGTTATTTAGGGTTTCTGTTGATTTATCCATGATGATTAACATCTTTGTGATCAAGAATAAATTGGCGAATGCTCTCCGCTTTATCTAGTGGTAACCCCGGAATTTCAAATGTGTGCATTGCGCCACCTGCACTGAAAACCTGTAGTGTAGCTAAACCTATTTTACGGTCAATAGGGCCACGTTTTAATTCTACATGTTGAATACGTAACATTGGTTGGCTAACCGTTTTACGAAAAACAACACCGCTTTTATAGCTAAGGTCTTGTTCTCGAAGTGCATAAGACTTTTGTTTGTCAGCAACAATAGTGTAAAAAGTACTGATAAAGCCGACTAAGACTGTAGCCCCAATAAAAAAACTAACAACGTTGTTTGCTGTTGTCGATAGCGGAATAAAACGTTGTAGTAGAGCAATAAATAATACTGAAATAATAAAAAGTGTAGAAAATAAGCTGATATAACGATTACTTTTCGCATAAAGGGGGGATAAATGTTCAAAGGTCAGTTTAGTTAAGTGTGGTAAATTTTCACTTGGTAACACAGCGTTTGAGAAATTGGCGGTTCCCTGCATAGTATTTATTCCTATTATTTAAAGTGGTTATAATTTTTATCAGGGGAATGTTAAGCCCAAGGTAAAATATCATCAATAGTGGTGAAGCACTGAGCGTGAAGTTTACTGAACATTTATTATTTTGGGGATAAATAACCTAAATTTATTAAGTGTTTTTCATCAAAAGTGTTAACAACATCACCAATAATCACCAGCGTTGGTGGTTTTATGTTATGCAACTCAACCAGATGATTTAACCCTGCTAAAGTGCCTCGGTAAACATGTTGTTCAGGATTTGTGCCTTTATAGATAAGGGCTGCTGGCGTCGAAGCTATACGACCGGCTTTAATGAGTTGCTCACTAATTATCGGTAAACTTTTAATGCCCATGTAAAAAACGACAGTTTGTTTATTATCAGTGAGGGTGTGCCAAGGTAGTGATAATTCCCCGTTGTTTTGTACATTGCCGGTAATGAAAGTACAACTTTGAGCAACTTGTCGATGAGTTAAAGGTATGCCAACATAACTTGTACATGCAGAAGCCGCTGTCATTCCAGGCACAATATGACAGGCAATATCATGTTTTAATGCAAATTGTGCCTCTTCGCCACCCCGACCAAAAACAAATGGATCGCCACCTTTTAAACGTAATACTTTTTTATTTTGCTTCGCATGATCAACTAATAACTGATTAATATCATCTTGAGGTACTCGATGCTCAGCTTGTTTTTTCCCCACATAAATACGCTCACAATTTTCAGGTAATAACGCTAAAATTTCTGCGCTTACTAGGCGGTCATAAATAACAACTTCCGCTTGTTTGATAAAGCGAAAAGCTTGTAAGGTCAGTAATTCAGGATCACCCGGACCTGCGCCAACTAAGGCAACCTCACCACAAGAGAAAGGTTGTTTTTTTATCGGTGCATCGGGTATCGTTAAGGTCATTAATTATTTTCCATCGCAAGAGACATTTAAATTTTTCAAAATACCGTCGTGTAAATTATACACAAAGCCATGAACAGTTACGTCTTGGTTTTTTTTCCAAGCATTGACTAATGTCGTGGTATGGCAAACGTTTGCCACTTGTTCAACCACATTGAGATCGCAGAGTAAATTGACCTTTTTTTGGTGATCTTCAACGGCATCGAGACGGTCTTTGTGAAAACGATAGACATCTTTAATATGCCCTAGCCAATTATCTATTAATCCATGACGCTTATTATCAATTGAAGCTATAATTCCACCGCAGCCGTAGTGACCACACACTATTATGTGTTTAACTTTAAGATTTTCTACAGCAAATTGTATAACAGAAAGGCAATTTAAATCGGTATGAATAACTTGGTTAGCAATATTACGATGAACAAAAACTTCACCTGGAGACATACCGAGTAATTCATTGGCTGGTACTCTTGAATCAGAACATCCTATCCATAAATATTCTGGCTTTTGTTGTTCTGACAAACGTTTAAAAAAATGTGGGTCTTCTTTTTTTATGTTGTCAGCCCATTGCTGATTATTATCGAACAAATGTTGAATAGAAGTCACGGAATACCTTGATAAATAATCGATAGATTGATTTTATGAGAATACCGAGTGAAGTGAAAGAAAAATGTCAGATCAATTATTTATGACGTATATCTCTTTCGTTAATAACGTAGGTGTAATCGTCACAATTGAAATTCAATGTAAGCAGGCTAATGACAACGGTAGCTGTTCGACACAGTCGAGTAAAAACAGAAAAAAGTGCTTAAGGTAAAGAATAAAATAGTTAAAAATCTGGTTTTATTCTTCTGACTCAGTAAAATTAAATGCAACCGTAAACTAAAAAAGGCGGCGATTTAGATGGAGTCAATAAAAGTTCAATAGTCAGGCTTTTGATGATGTGGTTTTTATGTATAAAGTTTTAGAAGTCGATATCCCATAAAAATTGCGATGATAGACATATATTGATTTCCTATTTATATTTTATCTGAGTGATGAACCATTAATTCGTTTAAGGATAGCTAAAATAAAATGGTTTTTTTGATCAATAATTAAAATTAACAAATATTGTTAGCTAAAACAGCAAATAATAGGTAATTTATAACGTAATAAAGCCAAGTAGCTTAAATTTAGGCTGTTTTTTAAACTAACACGATGGATACTCTATGTTTACTCGCTTAAGCGTGAAATTACTTATACCAACTGCGGCTGTTGGATTATTAGCCCTGCTATTTGTACTGCTATTTACTGATGAGCTAAGCCAGTCAACAGTTATCGGTATACTCTCTTTTTTAGTGATTGCCCAATTAATATCAGGGTATATATTTATTGAAAAGCAGCTGTCATCTCGATTAACAAGACTACAACACTATCTTACACTTGTCGTTAGTACCAAACAGGCACCTCCTGGGCCGCTAATTGACAAAGGTAATGATGAACTGGCCACTGTGACGAATGAACTCAGTTCATTTATTGGTAACTTGTCAGACGTGCTTGCGGAGTTACGTACGGAATCTGAATCATTAAAAGAAGGTTCCTTTTTACTGGCCACACAAATGACCGACTCCGTTAAAGCCGTTGACGATTCTGCTCGTCAAATAGCGTTAATGGCACACTCTATTGATGAGGTCGCTTCAACCTCTAGCATACTTTCAGACAGCGCTTCACAGGTGAGCGAAACAACAAATCAAGTCATTGCTATTTTATCGCAAGGCATGACCTCCTCAAATACCAGCCAGCAAACAATTGAGGCTTTTTCTGAAGAAGTTACTGAAATGGCTACCGATTTAGCTTTATTACAAACTGAATGTTCTAATATTGGTTCTGTACTTGACGTTATTCGTGGTATCGCAGATCAAACAAACTTATTGGCCTTAAATGCTGCGATTGAAGCGGCAAGAGCCGGTGAACAAGGTCGAGGCTTTGCGGTTGTTGCAGATGAAGTAAGAGCGCTCGCTCATCGAACACAAGAAGCAACCGTTGAAATCCATTCTATGGTGGAAGGTTTACAAGAAAAATCAACGAATGCAGTGACGGCAATCTCTCGTGGTCAAATTTTGACACAAGACAGCTTAACGCATTCTGCTGAAGTTGTTGAAGCGCTAGAACAAATAGGGCGTGTGTTTAATGAAGTTAATGCGCTAACGTCCCAAATTGCGAGTGGCACTGAACAGCAGCAGCAATCTACAGCGTCGGTTAATACGAATATGGCTGAAGTTGCTTCATTGAGCCAAGATATAACGAATGGCTTAAGTTCTGTTGCGCAACATGCTGAGCAACAGCAAAAAGTATCTATAGATGTTGCGACAAGCTTAAATAGAATTTGTGTTTAGTGAACGCTAACAGCTAGCATTGAACATTTAAAAAAGCCCATATTACATGGGCTTTTTTATGTTTAGTCTGTTCTTCGATATCCTGTTTTATAAAACGTTCTTGCTTGCTATATGTCATTTTTTGCAGGAATATTAGGCTTTATAAGTAATGATTTTCTCTTACCAATCAATGCCTTTTTGCGCTTTTATATTGTTATCAAAAGCATGTTTTATTGATTGTACTTCACTGACTGTATCTGCGAGTTCGAGTAATGAACGATGCGCACCACGGCCGGTGGCTATCACATGTTGCATCGGGGGACGATTCGCTATGGCATCAAGCACTTCATCAAGATCAAGGTATTTAAATGACAGCATGTAGGTTAGTTCGTCAAGTAACACAACATCAACACTTTCATCAGCTAATAGTTTCTTAGCTTCTTCCCACACAATTTTCGCTGCAGTAATGTCAGCGGTTTTATCTTGTGTATTCCAAGTAAAACCGGTTGCCATAACATGAAAAGGTACGCCAAGTTTCTCAAGAACATTTCTTTCTCCACAAGCCCAAGTGCCTTTTATAAATTGAATTGCGGCAGCATTCAAGCCATGACCAACTGCACGAGTTAGTGTACCAAACCCTGATGTTGATTTACCTTTACCATTGCCTGTGATAACAATTAATATACCGCGTTCATCTGTTGCCGCGTCAACTCTAGCATCAACTTTGTCTTTGACTTTTTGCATGCGCGCTTGATGTTTTTCGCTTTTTTGTGTTTCGTCAACCATGAGTATTCCTGTTGTGATTATAGTGATTTTAAAGAGGAAAAAAGGCAAGGCTAGCGTTAAGGATAGTCCTTAACGAGTAGCAAGTTACCGCGTGTTCCCGCACGATTTTATTGATCTTAAAATTTCTGCTATTAAAGTCATTAGGTATGCTGACTCATTGAATCCTTATAAAACAGTAGACAATTTACAGTTGCGGGTACAGTTAAGGTTTACACCTTATTCCCTAAATACTTTACGTGTAGCTAGTTTACGATATTTATATTTATTTACAATATGTAGAGGTGTTAAAGGCTGTTGATTTACTATTTATGCGGTTAACTTTGTGCCGCTATATTTTATTTTTAGTCAGTGTAAAGTCATAAAAAATGCCAACAATATTTGTTGGCATCTTAGTCTTCGTTTATTGTTCTTTAGCTCAATATTTTGCTTACCAAATTTTTACACGTTTTTCAGGAGCAATATACATAGCGTCACCTTCTTTAATGTTAAACGCTTTGTAGAATTCAGGCATGTTAGATAAAGAGCCTAATGCGCGGAATTCGCCCGGCGAATGAGGGTCTGTCGCTACCTGGTTACGTAACGATTTTTCTACCTTCTTTCCACGCCATACTTGAGCAAAACCCATGAAGAAACGTTGGTCTCCAGTAAGTCCATCAATTACAGGAGCTTCTTTACCATTTAATGAGGCAATGTAAGCTTTATAAGCGATAGTTACACCAGATAAATCACCGATGTTCTCGCCTAAGGTTAAAGAACCGTTTACATTTAAGTCTTCAAATACAGAGTAGCCATTGTATTGTGTTACTAAGTCGTCAGTGCGAACTTTAAATGCAGCTAAATCTGCTTCAGTCCACCAGTTACGTAAGTTACCGTCGCCGTCGTATTTACTCCCTTGATCGTCAAATCCGTGGCCCATTTCATGACCAATAACAGCGCCAATACCGCCATAGTTAACAGCGTCGTCAGCCGCTAAATTGAAAAATGGTGGTTGTAAAATAGCTGCCGGAAATACAATTTCATTTTTAGTTGGATTGTAATAAGCATTTACCGTTTGAGGTGTCATTCCCCATTCTTGCTTGTCTATTGGTCCACCCAATTTAGCCACTTCCTTTTGATGAGAAACGTCACCTGAACGCATGCTATTTCCTACTAAATCATCACCTTTAATAACAAGGGCAGAGTAATCTATCCATTTATTAGGGTAACCAATTTTAGGGTCAAAACTTGCTAATTTTACGTGAGCAGATTTTTTCGTTTCATCAGACATCCACTCTAATTCATCAATACTTGCGCCGTAAGCCCCACGTAGGTTTTCAACAAGTTGTGTCATACGCGTTTTAGCTTCTGGTTTAAAGTGACGGCCTACATAAACTTTACCAATAACTTCACCTAAGTTACTGTTCACAACCGCAACACCACGTTTCCACATTGGACGTTGTTCTTTTTGACCACGTAATTGTTTTGAATAAAAATCAAAATTTTCATTATCTAAATCAGCGGTTAAAGAACCTGCAAAATTACTTAATGTGTGGAAGGTTAGATAGGTTTGCCAATCAGCTAACGAAGTTGCAGCGAATGTTTCGCCAAAACCTTTAACAAATGAAGGTTGGTTAATTATTATATCTTTTTGTGCTGTTACGCCCTGAGCTGCAAGATAAGCGTTCCAGTTAAATGCATCAGTCACTGTGTTTAAGTCAGTAACGTCAAATTTATTGTAACGCTTATCGCTGTCACGAGTCTCAATTTTTGTCCAATGAAACTCCGCTAATTTAGTTTCAATTGCCATAATAGTTTGAGCGGCAGCTTTACCATTTTTCAAACCCGCTAAATTGAACATGTTTTCAATGTGAGCTACATAACCTTCACGTAATGCGGCAAAGCGCTCTGTTTCATCAAAGTAATAATCTTTGTCTGGTAAACCTAGACCGCTTTGCCAGATATGTGTGGCATAGCGAGTTGAATCTTTTGCGTCAACGCTGATATAAAAGGCTAATGGGCTGCCTACGCCATTTTTTTGATTTTCACCAAAAAATGTAGCTAATTCATCTTTATCTTTTAAGCTATTGATGCTGTCAAATAAAGGTTGTACAGGAGTGATACCAGCAGCGTTACGTGCATCGGTGTTCATGTACGAACGGAATAAGTCAGCAACTTTTTGTTCATCGCTACCCATTTTTAAGTTTTCTGTCGCGGCTAATTCTTCGATGATTACTTTTACATTGTCATCGGCTTCATCACGTAAGTCATAAAAAGCACCAATAGATGTTTTGTCGCCAGGAATTTCATTACTGTTCAACCATGCGCCGTTAACATAACGGTAGAAGTTGTCTTGTGGACGAACAGATAAATCCATGTTCGCTTTGTCGATACCTGAAGCCAACGCTGTTTTTTGCATGGCTGGCATTTCTTGTTTCGTTGTATCAGTGCTTTCTGTATTGTTGTTGCAAGCGGCAAGCAACAATAACGAAGAACATAACGCACTTGTTATTATTGTTTTCATTGAAGTCTCATCTTTAAGTTAAAAATATTTGTTATAAAATATTTGTTATAAAATATTGAACGCATTGATATTAAAGGGTTACAGCGTTATTTACTAGATTCAGACATGAATTTTTACATAATGCTTGAGCAACCCCGTATTTTATTTTGTACATTACATGGATAGATAACGCTGAGCTTATTGTAATTCCCTGAAAATTATATAATTATTACTACTTGAGTTTTTTTTTACGTTTACTTACGGGATTTTTCCTGCCAAATAAAACATCGGCTGTGATATGCTTAACCCCTTATCTAAGTGAGTATTTCCTTCTTAAATGCCATTTAAATTAAGGTGACAGAACTAATGAGCCTAAACTATCAACGACAACCAGTTAGATTGAGTTATAGCCGACTATTACGGTAAAAACGGAAAAACCAAAAAACCATAGGGTATTAGGCCCTTTGAAAATGAGCACGTAACAAGTGCAATTGGTATAACACAAAAGATGAAGTTTATTTAATGTTTCAGCCCGTCAGTTTTTTCATTGGGCTTCGCTATAGTCGAAGTCGCAAAAGTTCAGGATTTATTTCCTTTATCACTTTTTTTTCAATTGTAGGCATTGTACTTGGAGTTGCCTCCTTGATTACGGTTGTTTCCGTAATGGATGGCTTAGAAGGGGAACAAAAACGTAGGATACTCGGGTTGGTCCCTCATATTGTGCTGGCAGACGAATCAGAGCAGAACAAACAAGTTTCCTTACCACAATGGCAAACACTTCGGGAGCAGCTATTACTGCACCCTAACGTTACACACGTTACGCCTTTTCTGGAAAGTGAAGCATTAATACAAGCTAATTCTGGCGCGTTACGTGGCGTTCTCATTCAAGGGGTAATGCCTGAATTTGAACAACATAATATTGTTAATACCTCGATGCTATCAGGAAGTTTAAACCATTTGTCAGAACAGCCGTTCTCAGTGGTTATTGGGCGAGCTTTAGCAAGACAACTTGATGTAGACCTGGGTGGTTTCGTTCGATTAACACTCCCTAATAAAACGGTCTTTACCCCTATGGGAAGAATTCCAGTACAGCGGACATTTACTGTTGCTGGTGTTTTTAGTGTAGGCTCGCAAGTTGATGAAACCCTTGTCTATATTCACAGTAAAGATGGCGCGAAACTGCATCGACAAAAAGGTGATGGCGTTGAAAAACTTCGTTTATATCTTGATGATGCTTTTGCCGCTGAGCAAGTTGTAAGTACTTTAAAAACTCAATATCCGCAATATGCTTTTACTACTTGGAGCGATAGCCAAGGTGCATTGTTCTCTGCTGTTCGCATGGAAAAAAATATGATGTGGCTAATGTTGAGTTTAATTATTGCGGTTGCTGCGTTTAACATTGTTTCTGCCCTAGTCATGGTTGTTATTGAAAAAAGAGGGGAAATTAGTATTTTACAAACACTCGGACTTGACCGAATAGGGGTGGTTAAAATATTCATTACCCAAGGTTTAATTAATGGTTTTTGGGGTGTCACTATTGGCACTGTGGTCGGTTCAATACTGACCTTAAATTTAAACAGTATTTTTAACCTACTAGGGTTGAGTTTACTTGGGGCAGGGCAGTCTTTACCTGTCGAGTTATCAATCAATAATGTAATTAGTATTATTTTATCAGCAATAGCGATGAGTTTTGTTGCTACTTTATATCCCGCTTATCAAGCGTCTTTAACACAGCCCGCCGAGGTTTTACGAAATGAGTAAAGGTTTACTTTGTCAGCAATTATCTAAATCATACTTTCAAGGTAGCATTGAAACTAAAGTATTAGATGGACTTGATTTGTCAGTGGAAGCCGGCGAGCTTGTCGCTATAGTGGGGAGTTCTGGTTGTGGCAAAAGTACTTTTTTGCATATCGCGGGAGCATTAGACTCTCCGTCTTCTGGGCAAGTGATCATCAGTGGTGTTGACATTCACACATTATCTGAAAAAAAACGGGCTAAATTTCGTAATAAACATATAGGTTTTATTTATCAGTTTCATCATTTAATGATGGAGTTTTCTGCAGAAGAAAACGTAGCTATGCCATTACTTATTCGCGGAGACTCTCCTAAAGAGGCCTTAGCGTCAGCTCGAGAAATGTTAACACAGGTAGGTTTGAGTCATCGTTTTGAGCATCGACCTTCAGCGCTTTCGGGGGGTGAACGCCAACGTGTTGCCATTGCTCGTGCTTTAGTAACTAAACCCTCATTAATATTAGCTGATGAGCCCACAGGTAACTTAGATTTTGATACGGCTGAGCAGATTTATCAGTTATTGCGAGATCTAAATAAAACGGTGAATACCAGTTTTGTTATTGTGACCCATGACTTAATACTTGCCGCTAGAATGGATCGTCAATTGCGTTTAGCGCACGGGCGTTTAGCGCCCCTTGAACGTTAAGGCTTTTCGATGACAAAATCATTAAGTATATTCTTAGGTTTACGTTATGTTCGTAGCCGAAACGGTAACGGCTTTTCTTCTTTTATATCAGCGTCTTCTACTATTGGTATAGCGCTTGGTGTCATGGTGCTGATTATTGTGTTGTCAGCAATGAATGGATTTGAACGTGCATTAGCGCAACATCTATTGTCTGTTATTCCTCACGGTGAGCTAATTGCCATTAATACGCCGATTGATAATTGGCAAAAACATGTCGCTAAAGTTCAGCAACATCCGCAAGTGGTATCAGCAGCGCCAGTTATTAAATTAACAGGGATGATGCAACATGGCAGTGAACTCAAAGCGGTTGAAGTACGCGGTGTTGACGTTAAGTTAGAGCAGCAAGTCTCTACTATTGCTGATTATATGGTTGCAGGAAGTTGGCAAGCGATTGCCGAGAGTGAAAACACTGAGAACCCAGTAGTAGGGGTTGTTGTTGGCTCAGGTGTTGCAAAAAAATTACAGCTTGAATTAGGCGATTCTCTGCAACTTTTATTGTCTAATGTTATTGCCAAAAAAAATAACAATCAAGCAAGTGCTAAATTTCCTATACCGGTAAAACACCAAGTAAAGGTGGTTGGTATTTTTAAATTTGGCGGTACGATTGTAGACAACTCAGTTTATCTTTCACTAGCTCATGCTGAAAAAATGGTCAATCTAGAAAAGGGGCAAGTTCAGGGAATACGAATAAAAGTCGCTAATGTTTTCCAAGCGCCAGAGGTGATTCGTGATGTTGCCTATCGTTTTGATAATTATGTCGCTATTCACGACTGGACAAGAACACAAGGACATATTTTCAATGATATACAACTGGTGCGTTTGGTGATGTTTATTGTCTTGGTCTTAGTGATAGCAGTCGCAAGCTTTAATATTGTATCGACACTTATCATGGCAGTGAATGAGAAAAAAGGTGATATTGCTATTCTAAAAACTATGGGCGCAGAGACCCCAGTTATAATGGCGACCTTTATGTTTCAAGGCCTCGTAAATGGGGTTGTTGGCTGTTTAGTTGGCGCGATGCTAGGTATTGTTATATCGCTAAATTTAACTGAGATTGTGGTTGCAATTGAAACACTTTTTAACGTAAAAGTATTATCAGGTGATATCTATTTTATTGATTTTTTACCTACCCACTTAAGACAAGCTGATGTAATTACCACTGTAGTTACTGCTTTACTGATGAGTTTGCTGGCGACTATTTACCCTGCTTGGCAAGCGACTAAGGTTGAGCCAGCACAGGTGTTAGGACAAATGTAGTCAGGTTTTTACACTTTTTAGCTATGCTTTTTCATGTTCAGGATGAACGTATTATTTTCTTTTTATTATTATTTTAATGATCTTTTTTTGCGTTTATTCCATTGTTTTATTACTGAATATCGCCATAAGCCATGGATAGAAAAGTAACCCAAAATTGAAAAAAACACCGCTAGTACGCCACAACCGAGTAAAAATGCTGGCCCTATAGTCGACAAACTGTCTAGTAGCCATTGCCAGTTAGCTTCAAATACAAATTCCTTTTCTGGGCGGTCTAACAGCCAAATCCCTACCATGTAACAACCATAAAAAATGGCTGGAATCGTTAATGGATTAGTGATCCAAACGAGTGCAACAGAAAGAGGTAAATTTGAATGTACTATAATAGCGAAACCCGCAGCTAAAACCATTTGAAAAGGTACCGGGATAAAAGCAAAGAACAAACCTACGGCAAAGGCTTTTGCGACTGAATTGCGGTTTAAATGCCATAAGTTGGGGTTATGCAATAAGACACCGAAAATTTGTAAGTGTTTATTATTTTTTATGGTGTTGTGATCCGGCATATAACGCTTGAAGATTTTTTTAGGCATATACTTTTCTTATATCATCTCGGCTTTATTTATCTATTAGACAGATACGGAAACTAATCACTATGGAACGGTGGCTATTAACATTTTTTATAGGTGCTATTTTGTCACTATTCTTACCGATAGTACCAGATATTTCTCAAATTTATATTTGTTTTTGTTTTGCTGTCATTTTTTGTCTCATCAAAAGGTTACGTATTTATAGTGGTCTTTTTTTGGGCTGTGCATGGGTACTTAGTGCCGGTTTCGCCTATCAAAATATATGGCAGGTTAATGATATTGATCCCACCGCTTTTTTTGGTAAAACAATTACAGTAAAAGGTGTTATTGCCAACATACCAAAAACGTTAAGTCAGAATACAAAAAATGAAAAAATCAAAAAGAACGTCTCACGCTTTAATTTTATTGTTGAAGAAGTTAATCAACAAAAACTTAAAAAAAATATAAAAATTCGTCTTCGCTGGGATCATAAGTCACTTGAACTCAGTAGTTTAACGAAAACAAAAGCGATTAAACAAGGTCAGCAATGGCAGCTTAACGTGCGTATTAAACCTGCCCATGGTTTTGCAAACGTTGGTGGTTTTAGTTATCAAACATGGCTGAGACAAAAGGAACTGCATGCTACGGGATATGTGAAAAACACATTAACAAATAAATTAATTCAAGCACAGCCGAGTTACCGGCAACAACTTTACTTACAACTTAATGAATTAATAAATTCGCTGGCATTCAAAAGTGAGATGGATCATTTTATTTTTGCACTGACTTTTGGCGAGCGTGGAAAAATAACTCCTGAGCAATGGCAAGTTCTCCAAGCAACGGGAACACAGCATTTAATGGCTATTTCTGGATTACACTTAGGCTTAATTGCCAGTGGGGCTTATGCCTTAATGGTGATGTGCTTTCGGTACCTTCCCTTTCATTTACTGTTAACTCAAAAAGCTACTTTTTGGCTGGTACAAAAAAATAGTCATCTCGTCGTTTTTGCCTTTAGTAGCCTAATTGCATTATTTTATGCTTATCTTGCTGGTTTTTCTTTGCCAACACTTCGTGCATTAGTCATGATGCAAATCTTTATCGGTGCTAAGTTATTGGCGGTTAAACTAACAATAACACGTTGGTTATTACTGAGTATCGTTTGTATTATTTTGTTGTCACCGTTTAGTTTATTTAGCGTTAGTTTTTGGTTAAGTGTTTATGCCGTAACCTTGATACTGTTGATCATTTGGCGATGTCGAAAATTGATATCGTCATCGGGGCACAGTAAGTTAGCTAAAACAAAAGCTTGGCTCTCTTCATTATTTATTGTGCAGCTCGGGTTAACTTTATTTATGTTACCTGTCGCTGCTTTACTTAATTATCAATTACCGCTTTCAGCACTACTTGCCAATATTGTTGCAGTACCTTGGATGAGCTTTACCGCGATCCCTCTATGCCTATTGTCTGTCGTTGCTATGCCTTTTAGTGAAACGCTGGCATTGTTTTTTCTTGCACTTTCACTCTCATCTTTAGACTTTATTTGGCAATGGCTGAGTTATTTATCGAGTCAACCATGGCTACTTATTGAGGTTAGCCATCAAACATTAGTTATAATTTTAGCGCTGAGTGGTTTAACCTTTGTGAGTTATTTCTTAGCGTTACCCAAAAAAACATTAGGTACATCTATTTTACTTATTTCTTCATTTAGCTTTGTCTATTTTATGTATCATCAAGAAAGTCATGATTGGCAAGTCAGTGTGCTAGATGTAGGGCAGGGACTATCGATTGTTATCGAACGAAATGGGCACGCTATTTTATATGATACGGGGGCAAGTTATCCGAGTGGGTTTAATTTGGCAGAAAGTGTTGTTTTTCCTTATTTACAGTATCGAGGTATCACGACTATCGATTATTTACTCTTAAGTCATGCCGATAATGACCATGCCGGCGGTTTAGCTTTTATCGATAAACAAATGGCTATAAATAAAATAAGTGTGAATGAAATAAAATATAATCAGCCGTTAGAAGACCTTGGTAAATATAACTTCCCTGAAATACAAAGTTGTAAGCAAGGCGATGACTTTGCTTGGCAAGGTTTAACTTTTTCTGTGTTGTGGCCTGCTGTTATTCAAGACAAAGAAAATGACAATTCTTGTGTGATCAACATTTCTGATGGTAAATATAATGTGCTACTAACGGGGGATATTTCTCGTAAAGTGGAAAGGTTATTGGTCACCAACAACGAGCTGGGTATAAAATTAAAGGCAGATGTTATTGTGGCGCCACACCATGGTTCAAAAACGTCATCAAGTACTCGCTTTATTAAAGGCGTTTCACCCGACGCTGTTATATTTAGCGCCGGATTTATGAACCGTTGGAAGATGCCGAATAAAACGGTGCTTAGACGTTATCAGCAATTGAAGGTTAATCAATATTCAACGGCTGAGCAGGGCATGATCCAAATACAAGTTACAGAGCAAAGCCTTAAAATTGTAAGCTATCGTGAAGATATTAATCCTTATTGGTTTGCTAATTAAGGTTTACTATAATATTAGTTGGTTAGCGCGTAAAATAGCGTTAAAATAGTAGCAATTTTAATACCTTGTCATTAATCGCTAAGCCATAGAGAGATTGAATGTTAGAAAGTAAAAATACAGTAGTAGCAGCCACCACTTGGCAAAACTTTAAACGTTTAATGGGCTATGCTAAGCCTTATAAAGCAGGGTTTGTCATCGCTATTCTAGGTATGCTTGGTTATGCTGGTATCGACACTTTATTTTTCTCACAGTTAAAGCCATTAATTGATGAGGGTTTAGCAGATACTAATCCAAATTTTATGAAGTGGGCACCACTTTTTGTTATTGTTTGTTTTATTATCCGTGGTATCTGCCATTTTTTTGGTAATTATTGCTTAGCTTGGGTGGGTAATAACGTTGTTACCGATTTAAGACAAAATTTATTCGAACACATTATGGCGCTTCCGGTGACCTTTCATGATAAAGAATCTACGGGCACCTTAATTTCTAAATTGACCTTCGATACTGAGCAGGTTTTACAAGCGACCAGTAAAGCGTTACTTACCTTAGTGCAGCAAGGCGCAATGGTTATTGGTTTTCTGGCGGTTATGTTTTACTACAGCTGGCAGTTATCAGCAATATTCCTCCTTATTACGCCTATTATTGCTGTTATTGTTACTGTGGTTTCTAAACGTTTTCGCCAAGTTAGCAAGAAAATTCAAAGTGCGATGGGTGAGGTTACTTCTGCCGCAGAGCAAACCTTTAATGCCCATAAAGTGGTGTTAACCTTTGATGGCCAACAGCGTGAATCAGAGCGTTTCGGTAAAATTAATAAAAATAATCGCCAACAACGTATGAAAATGGTGGCAACTAAATCATTTAGTGTTCCGCTAATTCAAATTATTGCCTCTTTTGCCTTAGCCTTTGTTTTGTATGTCGCTAATTTAGATTTTATGAAAGACACCCTTACTCCCGGTGTTTTTATCACAGTACTTACCCTTATGACTATGCTATTGAGACCGCTTAAATTATTGACGACTGTAAACAGTGATTTTCAAAACGGTATGGCAGCATGTGTGAGTATATTTGCGGTACTAGACCAAGAAAAAGAAAAAGATACCGGACAACATACTCTCGATAAAGCTAAGGGAACACTGGCGTTTGAGCAGGTTGACTTCTCTTATCATAATGATGAAATATTAGCGCTGACTCAACTAAGCTTTACCGCGAATGCTGGCGAAACAGTCGCACTGGTTGGACGTTCTGGTAGCGGTAAATCAACGGCAAGTGCGATTTTGCTGCGCTTCTATGATGCAACAGCGGGTAAAGTATTAATTGATGGGAAAGATATTACCTCATACAAACTGAAAGACTTGCGCGCTCAGTTTGCTTATGTTTCTCAGCAAGTGGTGTTATTCAATGACTCTATCGCTAATAATATTGCTTATGGAAAACCGAGTGCCAGTAGAGAAGAAATTCTTGCCGCTGCTAAAAATGCCCATGTTATTGAATTTGCAGAAAATATGGTTAATGGAATTGATACTAATATCGGCGATAATGGCGCTTTGCTTTCTGGCGGACAACGTCAACGTGTTGCCATTGCTCGAGCATTGTTGTGTGATGCACCCTTTTTAATTCTTGATGAAGCAACCAGTGCATTAGATACCGAGTCTGAACGTCATATTCAAGATGCGCTACAAGTATTGCAAAAAAATCGCACCTGTATTGTTATTGCTCATCGTTTATCTACCATTGAAAATGCGGATAAAATCATTGTAATGGAACAAGGTAAAATTCTTGAACAGGGTGATCATCAAACTTTATTAGCAAAAGACGGTGCATATGCCAAATTACACAACTTTCAATTTAGCGAATAAAGTGAGTATTGAGATTTCATTATGCGCTTAATTGAAAAAGTATGGTTTTTTCAACATCCTGCCAAATGGTTGCTCGTTCCGATACTGTTGCCGTTAACGGTTATCTTTTGGTTGTTATCTGCTGTACGACGCAAATGTTATCTATTGGATTTTTTTAAATCATTCGCTATTGATATACCCGTGGTGGTGGTAGGTAATATTGGTATTGGTGGCAATGGTAAAACGCCGGTGGTTTTATACTTAATTGAACAATGCTTGGCACAAGGAATAAAAGTCGGTGTGATCAGCAGAGGTTATGGCGGAAAAGCTCCGCATTACCCATACCTGCTAAGTGAAAGTAGTACAGCTGCTGAAGCAGGTGACGAGCCATTACTGATTTATCAACGCCATGGAATTCCGGTTGTTGTGGGCGGCGATCGTGTTTTGAATGCTCAGTTATTAGTAAAGCATGGATGTGAAGTTATTATTGCTGATGATGGCTTGCAACATTATCGTTTAAAGCGAGATTTCGAACTTATTGTTATTGATAGTAAACGAGAGTTTGGTAATAGTTTCTTGTTACCTTCAGGGCCTTTACGTGAAGGTTTATGGCGATTAAAAACGGTGGATGCACTTATTTTTAATGGCGCAACACCCCGAGAAGAGAATAGTATCTATCCCAAAAATACACCGCAGATAATAATGACATTAATGGCTAAAACGGTGGTAAATGTTAAAACTAAGCAACGGCTACTATTAACGGAATTTCAGCAGACTTTTACTGAAAGAGACAATCAATGTATCAATGCAATAGCCGGTATTGGTGACCCTGCACGTTTTTTTAAAACCTTAGTCGATGTTGGTTTTAGCATCGATAAATCGGTAGGTTTCGTCGACCATCAACACTATAATAAGATGCAATTTACCCGCTTTTCTGACGACATACCACTGTTGATGACGGAAAAAGATGCCGTAAAATGTACTGATTTTGCTCAAGACAACTGGTGGTATTTACCGGTTGATGCACAAATTGAAAAAAAACAAATAACGCCATTTTTAGATGGGCTATTTGACCAAGTAAAAGCTAATAAACTTAGCCGTATTAAAGCTAGACTAAAGCTAAATTAAAGCATAAATAAACTTATAAATAAGAGAATGACCATGGCATTTGATGTGAAATTGATGGAAATATTGGCTTGTCCGGTATGTAAAGGCAAACTTGATTATAATAAAACACAGCAAGAATTAATCTGTAAATTTGACCGCTTAGCTTACGCTATTGAAAAAGGCATTCCAGTATTGTTAGAAAGCGAAGCACGCCGTATTAGTGAAAATGACTAATTAAATCTATTAGGAGAATTAAATGTCTTTTGTTGTTGTGATTCCTGCTCGGTTTGAGTCGTCTCGTTTACCGGGGAAAGTATTAGCGGACATTAATGGTAAACCTATGATCCAATGGGTTGTAGAGAAGGCTTTGCAAAGTGGTGCCAGCCAAGTGATTGTTGCTACGGATAATGAACAGGTTGAAGAAACGGTATTAGCATTTGGTGGTGAAGTTTGTAAGACTCGCGCTGATCATCAATCTGGCACCGAACGTTTAGCTGAAGTGATGAATATTTATAATTTTGATGATGATCAGGTTATTGTTAATGTTCAAGGAGATGAGCCTTTTATTCCAGCAGAAAATATTGCTCAAGTTGCTCGAAACTTAGCGGATCAACAAAGAACAAATCAACAACAAGCTAGAATGGCAACACTCGCTGTTCATATTCATGATGTTGAGGAAGCGTTCAACCCAAACGCCGTTAAAGTATTAACGGATAAGCACGGATATGCGATGTATTTTAGCCGTTCGACGATCCCTTATGACAGAACTCGTTTTCTTGATGAAGAAAGTGTCGCGACTATTGGTGACTTTTACTTACGCCATATTGGTATTTATGCCTATCGCGCTGGGTTTATCAAAGACTACGTTCAGTGGCCAGCGAGCCAATTAGAACAAATTGAATCTTTAGAACAACTGAGAGTACTATGGCAGGGCGAAAAAATTCATGTTGCCGTTGCTGAAACACGTTTAGCGGTTGAAGGTGTTGATACCCCAGAAGACCTTGAAAAAGCGAGAGCTTACGCTTTAACGCTATAATTGAATTCATTCAGCTTCAATAGCATTAATAAGTGATGAAAGTTCGTAGTGTTAATCTACCTTTTAAAGGGTCTGAAGATAAATGCTCGGGATTAATCATACTTGAGTGTAATAATTTGCTTGGGTAGATAATCAGTCGATTAAACTTCACGTCAACATTGGCAATTTTCTCATATTCATTATTGCCATTGTTAGCGTATTTATCACCGTAGTGACTGCTTTTAAGTTTTGGCTCTGCAAACGACCAGTAATGCTCTTTTCGATGCCGAGTGATTGTTTCATAACCGGTTTCTTTGTGTCTATAAAAAGCCGTTCCTTCAAAGGGGGGTTCGCATAGATAATGTAAAACAGCTAATTGACCGGTACTTATGGAGTCATAATGAGGGATTCTTTGATCTTGGTTTAATTCAGAAGGATCAAAGGTAACCATCGCATATGTTGATTCAAGTCTTGTTGGGTATGCTACGGGTAATTTATAAACTTCTTTAATGATAGGCTTTAGTACTTTATAAAGAGTGTCGGTGTAACTCGCTTCTGAAGGGCATGTTACGCCAGGATAAAAGTTATTGTCCCGTTTATTACAAGCTAAATTACCTTGCGTAATAACATAGTCAATTAAATCGTTTGGTGAGCGACTAAAGCCATCAATAATAATGATTTTGGTTTCTTCATTACCTATTTTGCGAACTTCAACTTCAACTTCTATATTATTATTAATATAAAGTTTATTTTTATTACAATTCATACTCTTCCCAAACTTTAAAGTGATGATATGCAAGGAGTCATTGCCCTCTAATAAGTAATCACTTATATTATTATTTCACTGATTATTGATTTTATGATATCGCGCATTTATAAAAATTATGGGCTACCCATCATATACAATAAATAATACACTATCTGATAATATTTAAAATAATAAAGAGAACTAGATGAATAATGATTACCACCCTATAAGTTTTAAACGACATGGGGAATTTAGCATTGATAGTAAAGTGACTTTTGAGCATGTTAACGATGTGAATAACTTAGAAGTTGTGATGCACGAATTCGCGAAGGCTGCCAATGAATTCCCGATAGTATTTATTAAAAATGGTGATTCGGGTCAGTTTCAATCTGTTATTTTGACGGGTATTGATTTAGGTGAAAACTTTTTTGTTGATGATAATAAATGGCGAGCTATTTTTACGCCTAAAAGTGCGAGTTTATATCCTTTTAAGTTAAGCTTAACCAAAGAAGAAAATAATGAAAAGCAGTATGGCTTTTTTATTGATGAGTCTTGCCCCCGTTTAAATGCAGGCGCAGGCGAGCGCTTTTTTGATGCTCAAGGTAAAGAGTCTAAATACCTAGAAAGTTATAGATTAACAATGAGTGATTATTTTAAGCAAAATTTGATGACCAAAGAGTTTATTCATTATTTAGTTGATAATGAATTACTTACAGAAGGTAAGATATCGCTAAATATCCCTAATAGAAAAATTCTACTTGATGGGATTTATACGGTTAACCAAGCAACACTTGATAAATTAAGTGATGAACAGTTTTTAGAGTTGAGAAAGAAAGGTTACTTATCCGTGATTTATGCGCATATGAACTCAATGCATCAAATTGATAAATTAGCAAAATTAAAAGTACATAGTACAACTTAATAATAACGTGTTCGATAAAAAAGGCCTTATGTTTTCACATAAGGCCTTTTTATATTTAGGATGAACATTATGTCACGGTCATACGTGGCCGTTTTTTGACATCCATGTCATCACGGCCTTAGCACTTCCATGTAAATCGATATAAAGGCGTGACGACTGCTCTTAAAAATATTATTTTAATAGTTTAAGGGCTTTAACACAGCGGCCAATTTGTTGATGGCTTGCTTTTACTGTTTTCAATACCTGTGGCTTCATACCACTATAGTCTTTAATCAGTTGTGCTAATTCTGCTTCACTTGCTGGCGTACATTCTGTTGGCAGCATGCTACCAGCAAAAGACTCAAGTAAACCTAGGTCACTGCCTTCATTTAAATTAGGAATATGAGCGAGGATCTTAGCTTTGTAAGGCGCTTCTAAAGCTTGTTGCTCACCTGGAAATAAACCCCACATAATGTAACGAAGCGTTGAAAGTTTTAGTTTGTCAGGGTTGTTAATAACCACGTTAAACCATTTCTCTTTACCTTTAGCTTCTGGTTGAATAACCTCTGCATAAATGGCACTTTTAACACCTGAGTCAGTAATATCTTTTGTTGCTTCAGCCGTTAATAATGCTTGGTAATTACCATGTTGGTAACGATTCATTTTAGCGATTAATGTCCAGCGCTTGTCTTGATCGATTGTTACACCTTCAAAGCTCTTCTCACCGTTTAACATGTTTTGTAAATGTGCTAAATGTTTTGTTGTTTTAGCGACACTAACATAACGACCATACCAAAGTTTTTGGAAGTCTGAACCTGCTTCAGCGTTTTCTAATAAACGTAAGTATAAGTTTTCAACGTCCATATAAAGTGCTGAATAATCTTTTTGTTCTAAACGTGTTGCTACCGTTAAGTAACCAAGGGCTGACGTTAATGTGCTAGCGATTTTACGCGATACGTTATAATCAGTTTCACCTTCAATGTTTTCCATTGCAAAATTGACAAGCTGGTCAGCAGCTAGATTTGCATCATTGACACTGTCAGACAAACTCTGCCATAACATTAAACGCATAGTGGCATTATCAATCTCGTTGATATGTTTTTGCGCTGAAGCGAGTGACTTTTCATCAAGATCTACTTTTACGTAACCCCAATCTGCTTCGTTTGGATAAACTAAATCAGGACATGTTTGACCAATCACTTCTTTAATTTCAGTGGTTGCCCCTTTATACATAATAGGTGTCGCTGATGTTAAGTTCATTGCATTACCATCGGCATTTACATTGTATAAACCGATTTGAACACGTTGTTCGCGTAACGTTGGGTAGCCTTCAGGTGCGGTTTGATTTATAGCAAAATCGCTAATTTTACCATCACTACACTGATAGCTAACTTTAATGGTGTTTAAGCCTGCGTTAAATAACCAGTCTTGAGTCCATTGGGTCATATCTTTACCGGCTGCTTTGCCTAATTCACCGATAAAATCTTCAAGATCAGTATTTTGGTAAGAGAACTTTTTCAAGTAGTTACTTACACCAACGCGGAAGTTTTCTTCACCTAAATAATAAGGTAATTGTTTTAAAACTGAAGCACCTTTACCGTAGGTAATACCATCAAAGTTTGATAATGCATCACCTGTGGAAGCTACAGGTAGTTCTATCGCATGCGTGTTTACAGAGTCATCTGTGCGGTAAGCCCACTGCTTAGTGCCAGAGTAAAATACATCCCAGTTGTTTTCAAAGTCACTGGCTTCAGCAATTGCCAAGTTAGCCATGTATGTAGCAAAGCTTTCGTTTAACCATAAGCCATTCCACCAGCGCATTGTGACTAAGTCACCAAACCACATGTGCGCCATTTCGTGTGCAATAACATTTGCTAAGCTCATACGAGCACTCGTCGACTTTTCACCACGAGCGATATAGCCTTCATTGAATGTAACCGCAGCAACGTTTTCCATCGCACCTGCATTAAAATCAGGTGCTACAATTTGGTCATATTTACCAAACGGATATTTAACTTCAAAATATTCATTAAAGAAAGCAAAACTTTGTTTGGTAGGAATAAACCATTCGTCAGTCTTTACGTATTCGGCTAAGCTTTGGCGAGCAAATAAACGTAACTTCATTCCTTCAAAATCATCTTCCCAAACCGCGTAATTACCGGCATGAAGAGAGAAAACATAAGAGGAGAATTTTGCAGAAGCAGGGAAAGACCATACCTTAGTATCGCCATTCTCACTGATGCTGGTTTCGCGAGTCGCGCTAATAATTTGCCAATGGGCAGGTGCAGTTACTTCAATTTCATAACTGGCTTTCAAATCGGGTTGGTCAAAATGAGGAAATAAGCGGTTTGCATCATACGGTTCAAAATCAGTGTATAGGTAAACTTCGCCGTTTTTAGGGTCTACGAAACGGTGAAAACCAGAACCATCTGTTGAATAAGGACGTTCGTAATCAATAGTGATACTTTGTTTACCTGCGGTTAATTCGGTAGCAGGAATCGTAATAAACCATTTTTCATAGCTAAACTTAACGTCTTTACCGTTTACTTTTAATGATTTAATGTCGCCTTCATCAAAATCTATTGTTAAATCGTTTTTATTATCTTTAGCTAAGTCAAATATTAGCTCGGTAGAGCCAGTAAAACTTTCACTTTTATTATCAATAGTTACACTTAATTTATAGCTAACATTGCTCACTTGCTTCGCGCGCATTTCTGCATAAACGGCTTCAAGCGATTCACTTTTAGTACGGATTAAGCTTGTTTGTTTTTGAGGCATTTCAACTACGGTTGAGTTACTTGGCGTATCAGCTTTTTCACAGCCCATAAGCGCAACGCTTGAGCCAATAATAGCCACAGACAATGCTTTAGCTATTTGAGATTTTTTTAATGTCATTTACCCAGATCCTACTTTATTATTTTTAAGGTTTCCTAATGGAAACGTTTTTAAATGAAAATATCAATGATGTTATATCATATAACCTTAATGAATTATTTTTAGTCATCGCGTAAATAGGGTGGTTAAACGATTTTTAGATTGATTTTAACAATTTGTATTTTGATACTAATATATTTTTTATTTTTTCTTTCATAAAATCATAGCTATAGAGATTTTAAATGACATTACTTTATTAAGGTTTTGTTTTGTTGTAAATAATTTGTTACATTTTTTTGTTGTTTTAAATGAGTGATTAGCCATGTTAAACAACTTTACTTAGCTTTAATAACGTTAACGCTATAAAGGTCATTAAAATGCCGACGTTCACCTTGTTTTCTATCTGTTCAAACGAATAAAACTTGTCAGGCGGTGTTCTTTCTCTTTATTATGATCAGGAGCCATTAATTAAAAGAAATAATAATGAATATAAAAAGAACGCTAACAAGTATCGCCATCATTAGTACTATTGCCCTTTCTGGTAATACCTATGCTGAAACAGATAAAGAAGACAAAGATAAGAAAAAATCACTATCGAGCTGGTTAAACCTTTCTGAAACAGAGTTAGTTGCCGTTGAAAAATATGCTACGGATTACAAGGAATTTATCTATAAAACACCAACAGAATTAACCTTTGTTACTGAAACGATTAAGCGTGCAGAAAAACAAGGTTTTAAGCGTTTGTCTGAAAAAAGTAACTTGAAACCCGGCGCCCGTTTTTATGATGTGAATCGTGACCGTACCATTTCATTAATTGTGATGGGTAAAAAGGATCTTGAGCAAGGTACTCGTATTGTTGGCGCGCATATTGATTCACCAAGACTTGAGCTTAAAGGTCGCCCGCTTTATGAAAAGCAAAAATTTGCGATGTTACAAACTTATATTCATGGCGGCATTAAAACCTACCAGTGGGTTAATATTCCTTTAGCCCTTGTTGGGCGCGTTGATAAAAAAGACGGCACGGTTATTAATATCTCTGTTGGATTTGATGAAAACGATCCTATTTTCATGGTTCCTGATTTAGCCCCACACGTTGATCACCCAAACAGAAGTCGTAAAAGTCGTGACGTGATCAAAAAAGAAGAGCTAGACGTGATCATCGCAGCTAAGCCTGATTTAGATAAATCTGTAAAGGAATTAATCGTTGATTTCTTAAAAACAGAATATGATATTTCTGTTGAAGACTTAGTTTCGGCGGAATTAGCATTAGTGCCAGCAACTAAACCTCGCGATGTTGGCTTTGATCGCAGTATGATCGCCGCATATGGACAAGATGATAAAGCGAGCTCTATTGCCGCTGTTAATGCCATATTTGAACAGACGATTCCAGAATTTACCTCAATTGCTTTTTTAGTTGATAACGAAGAAGTGGGTAATATTAATAATACCGGGGCAAGTTCATCGTACCTTGTTGATATGATGAGTAGCTTGTTATACAACCAAAAGGGTGCTGAGTATAATGACTATCAATTGCGTAAGGTTTTACGTAATACCAAAGTGATTTCAGCCGATGTAAACCCTGGTGTAAACCCTAACTGGGCAGGTGTTTGGGAATTAGGTAATGCGCCACGTTTAGGTAATGGTATTAACTTAAAGCTTTACGGTGGTGGTTTTAATGCGAACTCTGAATACATGGCCTGGACACGTAATTACTTAGATAACAATAAAATCAAATGGCAAACCTCTACTTATAAAGGTAAAGCTTCAGGAGGGACTATTGGTAGTGATTTATCAAATGACAATATGGAAGTTATTGACTTTGGTGTTCCAATATTATCAATTCATTCACCTTATGCCGTAGGTTCAAAAGTTGATTTGTATTCATTGTACAAAGCAATGTCAGCTTTTTATCAGGAAAAATAAATTAAGTTAAGTTAATATTTAATTTATTCCATTAAAACTAAAAAAGTACAAGTATCTATTTAGCTTGTACTTTTTAGTGTGATACTAGAATATTGAATGAAAGTCACCATTAGGAAATAAAATACCAGGCAGACCTCTTATCGTTATTACCTCCCCAATAATTTTATTGCCAAAATATAATTGACCTGTGTAATCTTTTTTCTGTTGTAAAAGTGATAACCAGCGGCCATCAAGTCCTTTAATGATCAGTTTTCTCGTGTCATTATTTTGCGCTAACGTTAACGCTAGAACTTTACCCTGCATTCTTAATGCTAAATTTACATTATCTAATCGTTCAAAATCTGTCGATAATCCTGATATTGATAACCTAAAATCAGCACTTCCAGAGGAAGGAATATCTAATAAAACATCATAGATAAAGTCATTTTCATTTTGGGTTAAAGATTGCGAGTTTTTTACCGCTATGATGGAAATATTCGTTGTTTGGTTTTTGGTTGTTAATAGTCCCGAAAATGAAAACTGTTTCAAAATAGAAGCTAACACTTCACTTTCATTTTTAACCCTTTCACCTGTCATATTGATACGACCAGTGATTTCACCATTCTCTGTCAAAATTGAAAGATTTGTTATTAAATTCAATGTTGCAGTTTTAGCTTTCTCATCATTAAAAACGTCTGTTACACCATCAAATTTAAGTAACAAGTTATCAGTATTAAGCGTCAAGGATGTATATTTACTTCTTACATTGCCTAATATGCTTGCTTCAAATAAGTCTCCGCGGGCTGCACTTATTCGCCATTGAGGAATCCTTAATTCCAGATTGATTTCTGTTTCTTTATATATCCCTGATATTATCCAAGTATACGGTGACCCTCGGTAGTTTATGTCTAAACCTTGGTATTGATAAAACCCCGCAGCCGTGTCATTTGTTGGAGAATATAGCTGTAGTATTTCAGTTAATATTTCACTGAATATTGCTAAAGTATGTGTTGAGTCATCAGTTAAAATACTCGATAATTCAGTGATTTTATCACTCGCCTCATTATTATATTTAAGTTCTTGTATATTAATAAAGGCTAATACGTTTCTGAACTGTTCAAGTAGTATTTTGTCATTTACATCAGGCGAGTGACTAGGTGTGAAGTGCTTGCTTGAGTTTGCAAGTAATCTGTTCAGTGAGAACTTCTCTTTGACTAAATCATCGTTAATAAGTGCATCATCATTACTTTTTTGTTGCTCAGATAAATAGTCATCTAGGTTAGTGAAATAATCAGTCGCTATATCTGATATCTCATTATTTTGCACAAATAAGGTAAGGGACTCTTTTATAAGTCGAATACTTTGCGGACTTTTTATCGATTTAAATAAGGCATAATAGCTGCCATCTGCTAAAAATTTATAACGCCTTGTGTTCTCTTTATCGACATAGGTTTGATGATAATTAGGGGTAATAGATAAACTTTTTAAATGGCTGTTCACTTCAGTTGATGATTCAATTTGAGATAATAATGAAAAATAAACTTTATTAGCACCAGGGCTTAAAAATACTTTAGTTGAAAAAAAAATGTCAACGGTAAAAGCTTCATTATAATCAATTTTGCCGTTGGCATTAATGTCTTGGTGTTCATCATTATATGAGTCACCACAGCCTATTGTAACAGGGCAAAGAATGCTTTTAGAGGTTGGAGTATATTCAATAGTAATGATTTGATTGCTTTCTATCGTAATCTTCTCATTATTTAAAGATAACGTATTAGCTGACGTGATGGTTTCACCACTTTGTGAACGTATTATTATTTCCCCAACAGGGTCAAACCAACTCGGCAAGTAAAATGTTATCTGGCTTTTTGCTAGAGATATTTCGGACTGTTTTTCCTCAGCTTTAGGTTCAGAATTTCCACCACACCCGTTGAGTAAAGTGAGCATTAAAAATAGGTTAATGAGATCATTTTTTTTCACATTGTCCTCCTTAAAATAAAATAGATAGGTAAGTATTAAAATGAAGGTAATATGCTTTTTCGAAATCTAACGAGTCAGTTTGGAAATTAATGCCGATAGATTTTGACCCAATACCTATTTTCCATGCCTCACTTTTATTTTCATATCCAGCCATAAGTGCCCAGTTATCACTGAAGTGCCAACGACCTAAAAGAGAAGTGAATTGGTCATTCTTTATTGAACGAAAAGCTAACTGCGTGGAAAAGAGTGATGATATTCTATAATCAAGGGTGCCATAATATCTTGCTGGCATTGTTAAGGAATGATCTTTAGTTTGATTGTTTCCTGATGTCTTTAAGCTAATTGCTGGCTCAGAATAAACGTTACCTTCATTATCTTCTTGAAAAGGAATATCTTGAATACTCTCCAAAGCATAACCGGCATCAGCGTAATTACTTTTATAATATAAATCTTTGATAGCTAAGCCCAGTATTAATTGCTCTGATATTTGCCAATCAAACGCAATATCTAAACTGAATCCTAGACCTTTAGGTCTATCTTGCGGTGAAAAAGATTTAAATAATCTATCTTTTGAAAAAGCATAATCAATATTAAAATTTCCTTGTGGTTTATCAGCTAAAACTTGTCCGTTAATATTACCGTCTTGAAAGTGTTTACTGCTAAATATTGATAGTTTAGGTGTTAATGTTATTTCGGGGGTGTTGAAGTCAATTTTGTACGAAAAAAACACACCATGGCTTGTTGCATTCTTTGCTTTTAGATTATAGGTATAAAATCGATTTTCAAATGCTAAATCATTTTTTTCAATATGAGTATAAAGTGCTGTGTCGGGATCGAACTCCATTACATAATCATAGCGACTTTGCAGTCCAAAAGAAAAAGCAGAATAGGTTACACCTACCTCAAACTGATTATAAGTAAAGGCACTATTGCCCTTAGTTAAAGGTTGATTAAACTCATCTATAAAAGAGTTAATGGGCTGAGACTCCGCATAAACTTCAGCGTTAAATGTAGAAAATAGGGTAAGAGAAGAGGTACTTGCAAAAGTATTAAAATGCAGAAAAATACATAAGTATAAAGTAAGCTTTATTTTCAATTTACATCCTTGAATAATTAAAGGTTAAAAATTGCGGGAGCATAATATCTCCCGCAAACAGAGCTAATTAATCACCAATAGTAAAAGTTAAATCAAAATATTCAACTTCATCATCATCAATATACGTCACAACAACGCCATTTGACATCTCAACAAAGTCACCATATTTATAGTCGTATAACCAAATAGTACCCATAAGGTATGCGCCATTATCAGCACTACCCATCATTTTGTAACCATCATCACCAATCATTAGTTTTACATTTAAGGTTTCATTATCATCCATTTCATCAAGGTTGAATGTTAAGTTGAAAGCAACGTCTGCCGACATTCCAGCCATAATAACTTCTGTTTTAAAAGTGTTAGGCTGCTCATTAGTTGATAAATCATGGTTACTTAAGATTAATGTTCCCGTGAAGTTGGCATCATTGTCTATGATTGCTAGTGTACTTGATGACATAGTTTTAACCGGGTCTTTAGTATCTAGGTCACTTAATGAGGTAAACACACCACTGAACGTTAATGCTGAACACGAACCTTGAGAATTACCAGTGGCACAACCATTTAGGTCACCAGCGGAGAATTCAAAAGTAGCACCATTATCGCCACTCTCCATTAGGGTCGCTGCCCATGCAAGCAGTAATGTTGTATCACTGTCATCATTACTTAACTCGGCAACACCTTGAAATGAACCTTTAGTTTCATGGCTCGCTTCTATTGTCATGTTTGTTTTATTAAAACTATAAATCCAACCAATATGAAGCAGTGACGCTTTATCGATAACATTACCTGTTTCTTGATTCGCCTCTTCAAGTACATCAAACATGATTTCGCCGATATCAGTTAACGCATCACGACCCAAAATGGTAACTACATTAATATCAGCAAAAGATTGAGTTGTCTTTTTCACCATCGGTAACTTACTTAAAATTATTTGCTTAGCTTTTGCATCAGCCACCATATGAGAAAATAGATTCACATCTTTATTTGCTGATATTATTAGCGCCTTTGATTGACTTATTAATGCCGCTGCTGAATCCATTAAAGTTGCGGCTGCAGTTTTATCCGTATCATTTTCAGCGATATCTGCGTATTTTTGAGCATCATTCAGCGCTACTTCTGAATACTCTAGGAAAGTATTTGCCATTGAAATAAAGTCTAATTTATCTGTTAGTGCTTGTTGAGCGGCCATAAGAAAAGCGGTAGCAGCGGCAATACTTTGAGGACTATTCATAGCCATTGCAGCTTCATAGCTATTTAATGACGTTGTTTGTGCCGTTGTTGCTAGGCCTTGTTTAGTGAGTGCCATGTCATTTGATGATTCTGCTCTAGCTTTCGCGGCTGGCACTACTGCATCAAATTCAACAAGTTTTGCTTGTGCGTTAGCTAATAAAGCTTGAACATCGATATGTAATCCTGTGTCGCCATTTATTTGTATTGTTTCTGTGTGTGCTAGCTTGGCTATTTCTTCAGCAGTATCAAGTAAACTTTGATATTCCGAACTTGAAGCAACTAAAAATTTAGCGGTATCTGCCCAAGCATTCGCTTCAATGTCATAACGATTAGCTTTGTTACCTAACACGTTCACATCATTGCTGTTAAAAATCATAAAATAAGCCGCGATTGCTGATTCATAATAGATAATTGCCGTATCGGCATCTGTAACTTTTGTCTCTAATGCTTCAGCTGTAGTAATAGCTGCTGCTGTAGTATCGATATTGCTGGCGATACTCATTATTTTAGTATTGAGCATTGCAAGCTCGGTGGTAACTTTAGCTGCTATATCAGCATATAATTCATCTCCTATAGTACATGCATCGCCAATGCAGCCTATTTCTTCTACTAAAGCGACGACTTCTATCGCACTATTAATAAGATCTTGCTGTGATATAGCTCCACGTTTAACAGCATTTTCCATCGCTTTAGTGATTGAGTTTCTAATGCCAGCATTAACACCTAACGCGTCTAATGCCGCAGTGTCACCCGTAACAATAGCAACATAAATAGCAGCTATTTTCTTCACTCTTTGTTGTATTGCATTAAATAGAGCGGATGGTTTCGAATTGTTGTTAACTGAAGATACTTTAGAAATAATTGATTGTATTGGAGCAGCAGAAGGTGAAACCTCAGCAACAGCATTTAAACTACCATCTGATACTGATGTTGCCAATTCTGTAATCATTTCTGATAGGGTACCATTGTCACCTGCCGCGGCGACTGTTTGTAAACTTGCCGACAATTGGGCTAGTGCAAGGTTACCAGCATTTAAGCTGACATTTTCGCCAATATCACTAAGGTCGAAGCCAACACCTTTAGATATATCCGAAAGTAAGTTTGCGTTTTTAATGACACCATTTGGCCCAAGCAATTGCATAATAGTATGGACTGAAGCGTCTGATATAGCTTGCTGGCTAATCGGCACCATAGGATCGGCACTTAAATTATCTTGTAATATTGTGGCCACAACTTCAGTAAATACCGTGACATTTGAGGAATAATGCCTAGATTGCTCGGGATTAGTTGACTCAGGAATGTATTTTATTGTCGTTAAGGTTAAATCTTCTTTATACCACTCTCCAAATTCGATAGCTAAGTCACCATTATTAGGTATAACAGTTGATGCAATATTTTCATAAACGCCACAATCAGTATAAGAGTCGCATCTTAGCCAACTAGCATCTACTGATGAACTACTGGTAATATTTATGATCACAGCACCAGAAAAGGTACTTTCAAGATAAATACTCATTTTTCCATTTTTATCAGTTGTTGGCTCTAATGGGTTTTCAGCTAATACTTTAGACGCGAGCATTTCATCTAATGTTTCATCTGAAGTTCCTGCTGGAGCTGATACTGTATAGCTTTCTGCTTCAACTGAGTTCGCTATCCGAAAGCTAATGGGTGATTTTTCACCTGTGGTAGTGTCAATCTGGTGAATAGATATACTTGCATTAGCCATCGTACCTTTAACAGCCACCCCCGTTAAAGCAACATTAAATGTTGCGGTTGCTGTTTTATCAATAGGAGGTATGGGAGAGGGTGGGTTAACTGTGGTCTCTTTAGTGTCAGAACAGCCAGTAGCCATTAGTGTTAGTGTGACAAACGCTGATATGAGTAAGTTATTTTTCATTATATATCCCTTTAAAATTAATGATTTTTATAAATACTTCATAAGCATAGAACAAATACATGCTCTTGGATAAAAATTATGACTTTATTTTTTACGCTTTAAAATCAGCGTTAACTTTGTATACGCTGAAAAGGGTCTACCGAGATGAACTGTCAAAAATTAATTTTTTACTCTCTCAATTAAATAGATGTATATATTAAAAATCCCTGATAATTACTCCCACTATTTGAATTAAATTAAGCTCAGCTTTAATGCGTTAAATTAGATGTTACTAGGGATACTTATTTCACTTATTATATTCGTTATGCTTTCAGTACATGTATAAATTACCCTATAATTGGGTTAATGAACCGTAATCACAGATAAATTAATTTCTATGCTGAAAAAGTTATTAAAAACAAATGAAACATCAACTCCATTTTTTCTTATTAAATATAAAAAAACATTCTTATTACTCTCAATATTTACTTGTTTGGCCGCATGTGGCGGCGGAGCTAGTAACAAAGATACTACACCAGAGGTTCCAAAATTTTACCCTTTCTCATTAACCTCAACACTGACTAATAAATGCGGTGAAAAGCTTCCCTTTGTTGATGTCGAGTTATTTATTCAAAACCGGGATTGGAGTGTTGTAGATAAGTTACAACCTGATGAAAATGGAGTTTTTAGTTTTTCATCAGCAAGTGAATTCATAAATTATACGCTTGTTGCTAAAAATCAGCAGGCAGGAGAGGTTGAAGGTTTAGATTTTGTTAGCTTTCATCAAGTAAATGCAACCACACCGGCTATTTATCAAGCTCAGCATGCTGTAATAATTGATAATTCAAATTGTGAATGTGTTACTCGAAATGTTGAAATATCTCATACCCCTATTTCTGATATTACTAAGATAACCAGCTCTGCAACATTTACTACCACTGAAGTTGTGGATTCCCAACGTACTAATTTTATGAATGTTGAAGCTTGTCGGATAATGGGGGGGACTTGGCCATTACATTCTTTTTCTCTTGTTGGTACCGGTAATAATAACAATGTACAAGGTGCGGCTGGCTTTATAGATGACTTTAATCAAATGGCCTTTAATGATGATGGTGAACTCATCTGGCAACTATCAGCTTTTGATGCAGTTGAGCGAATTGGCTTAAATAAAAATCACCAGCCTTTTACTACACGTCAATTATTTTCAGGGCAGCAACACTTTGCGATTAGTGTTCTAGAAGAAGATAATATCGCCGATTTATTTAATAGTCATCTTTATGTGTCAGAAACCGTCTACCAATCGAATGCAGAAGTAATTTTTTCTGAAACAGATTCTGCTTTTGGGAAAATAAAAATATCTAGCCAGCATCAACTTATCTCTTCTACATATACTACGAGTTTTTCAGTTGCTGCCTCTGATAGAAAACCAGATATTGATGATAGATATTTTTCAGAAATCAAATCAGATTGGAGCTATGATTATAGTAATGTTGCTAATTACCCAATGGCTATTATTGCTATAAGCTATCAAGCTTACCATCCTGAAAAAAACACACCTATGCCAGCTAAATGGACAAGTTATGGTGAAATTACCGGACAATTACCCGTTGTTACTGCTTTATCTGGTTATGAGGGCATTATTAACAATAACACGATTGTATTAGTTACAAAAACAGACTTGGTTCAAAGTGAATATACTGATAAATATGTGAATTACTTGTCATATTATCAAAATAAAAAAAATAGTTCTTTTGCTCATAATGTAAAAAATTATCATATATCGATAAAGAAATAATTTTATTGTATAACAACAAAACGGCGCTATACAGCGCCGTTTTAATGGAAATAAATATTTAAGTAATCATGAATCTAATGCTTGTTTAGCTCTTACCGGATTAGCATACATGGTTAATAACCAATATTGTTGCTCTTGGGTTAATTCGAACATACGGCTATTAAGTTGATTCATGACACTTTGCTTAATTTCTGCTTGCTGATTGAGTTTTGCATAGGCAGTTAAGTTACTGTCATATAGTTTATAGTTACTGATAATTTCTTGATCAATCGCTTTTGCTATGGCTTTACTATCGGCAAGGTCGCCCTTGATAGCATGGCAAAATTCGACATGTACACGGCCTTTTTTACCCACTAATCCTTGCGTAATACTATTTAAGTCTTCATTTTCTTTCTTTTGATAACTACCCGTTGCTTCTCGCTCGGCGAGCTCAATCGCTTTGTCACGATCACAGGGATCAAATTCATATGAAATAGAAACAGGAACAATATTAATTTCAGCTAAATAATTGGTAATTGGAGTTTGTTTGTCTTTGTTAAGTAATAGCATTGAAATTAATGCTGAATTGGTTTTATCAATACCGTCTTTCGCGCGACCTTCACGTTGTGCTATCCAAATATTTTGCTGGCGCTCATGAACGGTATGATGAATATACGCAGACAATTGCTTTGAAGCTGTCAGCATTGCTCGCTTTGTTTCTTCACTGCGTTTAACAATGAAGCTTTTATTAATACGCATTAAATCAGCAACCCATGGCTGATGAAGTAAGTTGTCACCCACCGCAGCCTCAACAGTATTGATGCCACTGTTGTACAATGCCCAATTAATTAATGCGACATCAAGCACTATGTCTCTATGATTACTAATAAAAAGCATAGGCTTGCTTGTATCAATCTTCTCCAAACCATTAAAGGTAAAGCCGTCAGTACTTTTGTTTACTAAGTGATGTAAATATTTAGCCACCTCTGTTTGAATTTGTTCAATATTATTAAACTTACTGGAACGCAACTTTAGCGTCCATTTTACTATTGAACGACAAATTATTGGCAGAGTTTTGTACAATCGAGGCATTTTGAAACTAGCAATAGAAGAAAGTAGCCCTTGATCATTAATCAGTTTTTGGATCACAGCTGCAACCTCATCATCTCGATAAGGGCGAATATCATCAAACATGTAGCATCTCTTTGCTGTTTAACAGCGATTCGTTAACTCAAAAATCAATCAATATTATAACCGTTTTTTGACTTAAAATGCTTGTATTGTTTATGCTTTACTCTTTTAAACAAAATAATTTCATTAACTTAGGGGAATTAAATAAAAATAAAACAAAAAAATGAGCTAAATCAGAAAATAATCAATAAATTTTGCTACAGTTAGTTATATGAGCTCTTTATGGAATTAATGCTAATTATTTTCATGTTAAGGGCTTGTGTTTTTCGACTTTACCCACAAGTCTTAAATAGAGTTATTAATAAAAGGAATACCTATGAAAATAAATCTTTCAGGTCACCATGTAGATATTACTGATGGTGTAAAAGAACATATCGATGAAAAATTCTTAAAAATTTCTAACCATTTTCCTACGCTGATCTCATTAGACATTATTATTTCAAAAGAACATGGAAAATATGGTGCTGAAATAACGACAAATTATGAAGGTGGTCGTATTTCGGTTTCAGCACAAGAAGATGTCATGTTTCCCTCAATCGCTAGTGTAGCCAAAAAACTTGACGCTGCACTTAAGCATAGAAAAGGTCAATTAAAAGCAAATTTACACAATAAACCTGTTTCTGTTACTCCTGAAATCGCTCATGAGAAAGTTCAAGAAATGAACTTAAACTAATTTTAAAACAGTTAATCGTTAGATTTTTCACGGGAGCTTATTGCTCCCGTTTTGTTTTATCGCGTATTACCATCGATATGAATGGTATACTTAACGCGTTGATCAATATGTTATAGATGTAAATATGTTAGTACTTTCAAATAATGTCTCATTAGGTGACAATGAATTAGAATTAACGGCTATTCGCTCGCAAGGAGCGGGTGGGCAAAATGTAAATAAAGTATCTTCAGCGATTCACTTGCGCTTTGATATTAAGGCATCCTCTTTACCTGATTTTTATAAAGAGCGTTTACTTGCCTTAAAAGATAAACGCATCACTAAAGAAGGGATCTTCGTTCTTAAGGCACAACAATTTAGAACGCAAGAGAAGAACCGCGAATCTGCACTTGAGCGATTAGTTGAATTAATTAAATCAGCAATGGTCATTCAAAAAGTCCGAAGAGAAACTAAACCTACAAAAAACTCTAAAAAAAGACGTTTAGCGGGCAAATCTCACCGCAGCAATGTTAAAGCATTGCGCGGTAAGGTCTCTGATTAGTTACTTTTACAAGCTATTTGATTTTACGTCTAAAACCCAGCAGGGTGAGTGCACATAATACAAAATAGGATAAGCTACCGCCACTATCACTAGTAATGCTCTCTTCTTTATTAATAAGTGTATTCTTTACAGAAGCCAGACTTGTGTCTGTTGTCGCAGAACTATCAATAATAGTTACGCTATGAATGGTGACAAAGTTATCTACACCAGGTACAAAATTGCTATTGGCGCATTGTTCGCTGGTATATCCAGGCATAGGTCTTTCTTCGCAAAGCTGGATCAAGGCTATTTTATCAATATTATCCATACCTTCAATAACTTCCCCAAAGACGGTAAAACCACTATTTTGTAAATCTAAATTTGCACTGTTATTTTTATAATTAATAAACCACTGGCTTGTCGCACTATTAGGATTGTTTCCTCGTTTTGCCATTGCAATGGTACCTCTAACGTTTGAATAAATCGGCTCATTTTGAACGGTGTCATCAACGTCAATAGGTGTTAATGGTAAGTCACCATCAAATTTAAAACCACCCGCTTGCATAATAAAATCCGGGACTAAACGATGCACAACCGTATTATTATAATCACCATCATTGGTATACTTTAAAAAATTTACTACCGTTTTAGGAGTCGTTTGATCATGTAGATTAACTTTGAAATTACCCTGAGAGGTTTCAACCTCAACAATTGTTGCATTGCTTAGCGTAGAAAATAATGTAGCAATAGATAATGCACTTACTAGGGTAAGCGACTTAGGAACAAATTTATTCATAGTAACCTTAATTTTTTCATAGATATTAATATTTAAAGCAATGCTAGCGATATTACAAGCATTAGCTCAAATCAAGAAGTTCTTTTTTGACGGTAAATTTAAATTGATGTCAGCTAAGCTTTTTGACATCAAAGCTGTTTGTAAACAGTATTATCAAATTCTATTACCAAAACTTTTGAAATATGGTGGGAAGGCCTGAAATTATTGATGAACACATAAACAACACTCGTTAGTAATCCTTGCAAACCCATAACCATAAAAGCTGATTTTAAATTTACTATTGGTGATTTACTGTGATGATATTGAGTACTATTTGCTCGTTTTATCATGTCGGCTGCCATACTGAACTCTTTGGCTATAATATTGATAATATCATCGACGTTGAAGTTTTACTGTTTAGTGCGATTAGAGCACAGTTAACAGAAAATGATGTCATGGGAGTTTTCTGTTAACTGAATGAAAAATAACTTTAAGCCTCTGCAGAAAGCTCCTAGTTATTGAGTTTTAATAGGTCAAATACAAAGTGAAATTACAATATACATTTTACCTTTTTAAAGGCATTAATACTTAAAGTGAGTGCAAAAAGCGATCGCTACGGGGTAAGTAGTAATTATCATAATTTAAAGAAAAAGCGACTTTATTTGACCGTCCAACAATTTCGCTACGAGGTACAAAGCCTATCACCCGAGAATCGGCACTATGATCACGGTTGTCTCCCAGTACTAAATAATGCCCATTGGGGACTATCACTTCACTGAAGTTTGCTAATGGCGACCCCATGTTATTAATACGAATAACATGGGGTTGACTGTTAATGGTTTCAGTTTTATCGTATTGGTTCTTAGTTAAGTCGTGTTTTGCTGATTTTTTTTGATAGTCAATGACCTGGCTATTTATTATTAATTTATTATTTTTCATCGAGATATTATCACCTGGTAGTCCGATTACGCGTTTTACTAGACGTTTATCTGAGGCTGCAGAGTCAAATATAATGATGTCGTTAGTTTGTGGGTCGGAAAGTTTAAAAAGTGAAAAGTGTGTAAAGGGCAAGCGAATATCATATGCCATTTTATTAATGAAAATTCTGTCACCTTCAACAATAGTCGGCTTCATAGAGCCGGTAGGTACGTCACTCCAGTCCGCAACTGCGCTACGAAAAACTAACATTAAGCAGATAAAAATAAATAATGATTTATTTTCTTTCCATAGTTTTACTAAACTCTTTTTCATGTTGTTTCCTTTAGGTTCACCGATGACAGGATAATTCTTTATTTATGAAGTTGTCGCTATTATGACGATGATCACCGTTATTTGTTGCGTATGAAATGTAACGGGTTATGACAAGCTCTTGGGTTGAGGATCAAATGACTTATTTAATGGATGGCAAGATCACAAAAATTGAAATTTCATACTAGATATAAATTATATTTTAATATTTACTTGAGTTTTATATAAAAGCTAAGGAGAATTCCTTTAAGATTTACATGCCTGTGTAAAGTAACCAACTAAAACGACTAGATTAATGACCAAAAAGATAAAAGTACCATTAAAACAAAAGAGTGTTGACTCAGCAGAGATAACTTTAGGCTTAACTGACCCTAAAAGTCCAAGTAATGTAGGTGCTGTAATGCGTGCTGCAGGCTGTTATCAAGTGGATACCGTTCTTTATAGCGGTGTTAGGTATGCAAAAGCAGCTAAGTTTTATACCGATACACAAAGTGCAAGTAAAAAAATCCCTTTAACGGGGGTGGAATCTTTAGTAGATAGTGTGCCTAAGGGCAGTCAATTGATTTGTGTTGATTTAATTGAAGGAGCGATACCATTACCTGTATTTGAGCACCCAAAGAATGCCATGTATGTTTTTGGCCCTGAAGACGGGACCATTAGTCAGGAAGTCATCGATAAGGCAGATGCCGTGGTTTATATTCCAACGAATGGCTGTATGAACCTAGCGGCGACAGTCAATGTTCTACTTTATGACCGATTAGCAAAGTCTACAATAGCGGTTGGCGATGATGCACTTATTCGTAAAAGTAGAGACACTAATAATACAGTGAAAGTTAAAAATTAAATCAGTGATAGGTGTTTAAATTTGACTTTTGGATATAAAATCAGAAAAACGATTAATAAAATAGATAAAAACCTTGACTCTTTCTGTGAAAGATATATGATGCACGCAGCTAGAAAGTACTACCTATATTTATGTACCAAGTTTCGAAGTTATGTTAGTAGCTCGTCCTGTTTAATAAGTCATAGCAACACTCTCAGCAATATCGTTTTTTGTCATTAAATTTATTTAATGACTGGAACAAAATTAAAATTATATTAAACAAATAGGATACTATTATGTCTACAACTACTGGTACAGTAAAATGGTTCAACGAGTCTAAAGGTTTTGGTTTCATCGAGCAAGAATCTGGTCCTGACGTTTTCGCACATTTCTCTGCAATCTCTGGCGACGGTTTTAAAACTCTAGCTGAAGGCCAAAAAGTACAGTTTACTGTTACTCAAGGTCAGAAAGGTCCTCAAGCTGAGAACATTCAAGCTCTTTAATTTTGTATGTTGAGTTAACCTAGGTTACCTCATACAAATAAATTGCTAAAAAGGGTAAGACTTATGTCTCACCCTTTTTTTGTGGAAAAAATTTAGTTTATGCTCTCAGCTTATCAGTCGTTATCTGCTTTAAATCATTTTCAATATGATTACGCACAAGTTAATGCAGTTGCGAAACTCGATGAGCTCTCCCAGAACATTTATCAGCAAGAACAGCAGTCTTGGCTGGCTAAACGACTTAATAAACCCATTGTTATTCCCGGAATTTATTTCTATGGCAGAGTTGGGCGTGGTAAAACCATGCTTATGGATCTGTTTTTCCAACATTTAGCGATCACAGCAAAAAAACGTATTCACTTCCACCGATTTATGGAAGAAGTTCATCAGCAATTAAATTTATGTTCAGGGGAAAGTGATCCTTTAACATTTATTGCAAAGCGCTGGGCAAAAAAAATTAAGGTGCTATGTTTTGATGAATTTTTTGTTTCAGACATTGGTGACGCCATGTTGCTTTCGGGTTTGTTTCAAGCACTTTTTCAGCAAGGTATTATTTTAATTGCTACATCTAACAGTCAACCCGAGCAACTCTACAGAAACGGTTTACAGCGTGAACGCTTTCTACCAACTATCGGTCTAATTAATAAGCATTGCCAAGTGTTATCAGTTGATGGTGACATTGACCATCGTTTAGGCCACGATGAAGTTGCAATCGAGTATCGTGATTATAGCTTTCCCTTGGCTAAAAATAATACTCTGGTTAATCGATTCTTTGAAGTTACAGGGAGTAAAGTAAGTTCAGGTTATATAACAGTTAACCACCGTAAAATAGCTTACCAAGCGAAAACTGATAAAACGATACTCTTTGATTTTTATGCGCTTTGTTCAGGCCCAAGAAGTCAGCGAGACTATATGCGTTTGGCTGATAGTTTTAAAACAGTATTACTTGATCAAGTCCCACAGTTCAATGGAGAAAGAATTATTTCAGTTGCCTCTGGCGTGGAAGATGGCTATCAACGTGAGGGTAAAATATTGGGTGAGCTTCGTCATTTAGATGACGAAGCTCGACGTTTTATTGCGTTGGTTGATGAGTTCTATGATAGAAAGATAAGACTTATTATTAACGCTGAAGTTGATGTTTTTGACCTTTATCAGGGGCAACAATTAATTTTTGAATTTGCCCGTTGTCAATCAAGACTGATTGAAATGCAAAACATATCATATTAACTAAAACTTTGTTTTCTTAACCAAATAATAGCTTTTTATTCTCTTTCTTATTGTTTGTTTTTATATACCCTATTGAATTTTATTACTTTTATTTTATGGCACCTATTTTGTAATAACGAGCTTAGTTATGCGTTATTTAGTTAAAGACAACATTTTATAAGAGAAGGGATAATATGAAAACACTAATCGCTACGGCACTAATATTGGCAAGCAGCAGTTCATTTGCTTCTAAAGCATCATTTACCAATGACTCATGCAATGCAGACATATCAGGAGGCGTTAAAATTACCGCCACAGCCATTGAATTCTCAAGAGATAAAAAAGCGCTCTACAAAATTGTTGATAATGAAATGCTATACGTTAATGACAATAAAATCGCTTTATCTGATAGTCAGCAATCTTTAGTTACCGATTATGCTATGCGTATTAGATCTGCTGTTCCGCAAGTAAAAGGGATTGCATTAGATGCTATTGATCTTGCGAGTGATGGCGTAAATTTAGCCTTTAATGAATTGCTAGGTGAGGGGAATGATATTAGTGCTGAAATTGGTGCCCAACTCTCAGAAATACGTAAAGAAATCGATGAAGGTTTTACTCACCATAAAGACATTTATTTTGATGAAAACGGCTTTTCAGGAGACGATTTTTTCAATGAAGATTTCGAACAGCGTATTGAGAGTGCTGTAGAGCAAACAGTGCAAAATTCGATAGGCAGTTTGATGATTGCTGTTGGTCAACAGATGCTTTTTTCTGGGGGCGATATGGATGCCTTTGAAACACGTATGGAAGATTTTGGTGAAAAGATGGAATACGAAATGAAATCTCGTGGTAACGAAATAGAAACGCGAAGCGAGGAGCTTTGTCAGTCAGTTATCGCAATTGATGCTCTTGAAGATCAATTAACGGATGAGATAATTGAGCTAAAAGATTTTAATTTGCTAACCACCAAAGTTATGGCTAAAGACCGCAAAGATCTGATGTAGTATTTCTATATAACTGTGTAACGTCATTAGCGTTTATATAGTCTTTGAGCTGTTATTCTACTGTTACTGTCACCATAAAACGAGCGAAGACTATAAATCTTACTCGTTTTTATGTTCAGGAAGAACGGTATGTCACGGTCACATGGATGTGAAAGAGTAACGATGTTCAGGAAGAACGGTATGTCACGGTCACATGGATGTGAAAGAGTAACGATGTTCAGGAAGAACGGTATGTCACGGTCACATGGATGTGAAAGAGTAACGGTGTTCAGGAAGAACGGTATGTCACGGTCACATGGATGTGAAAGAGTGACGATGTTCAGGAAGAACGGTATGTCACGGTCACATGGATGTGAAAGAGTGACGATCTTCAGGAAAAACGATATGAACTGTATTATTACAAATCACAAGTACCTCTGTTCATAGAGGTAATATCACAGGAAAATAGATGTAAAATTTGGCCTTTTAGCTTTTGAAACGAAGTTAACTATTGGTCATTTGGGATTGTTCATCAGCCCAATTTAGTGCTTCATTATAATCTTTAATGACTTTCTCTTTTTCAATACCTAATTTTTTCATGACAATAGTGGTTTTTTCCCATTGTGCATGTTCAATAAACTCTAACAATTGTATTAATTCAGCCAAGACTCCTTTTTTAGTGAGTAAAGGATCTTTTATTTCTTGAGCAAGAGGAAGTTTTTCTAAAACTGTTTCAAGTTTTTCATCTAAAATGGCATCAATTAATGACAATAGTCCCGTTAAAAATGCAATTGAGCTATTTACTGGAACACTAATGTTTTTTGCAACAAGCTCACAAAACTTTGCTCGAGCCATTGCTGAATTGATTAACTCAGAAGGCTTGTCAGGGTTAACATTTATAGCAAACATTAGACCTAAAAAACGCTTTAACTCATCAGAGCCTAAGGTTACAAGTGCTTGTTTTATTGTAGATATCTCTGTGCTCCTCCGGAAAATTGCTGAGTTGACATATCTTAATAATTTATATGAAAGTGTCACATCACGCTCAAATACAGATGTAATACTGATTAAATCTAATTCGGGTTTTGATGTTTCATAAAGTAACTCAGCCATCGCTATTTGTGACGGAGATAGACTTTTAGTTTTTATCATTTCAGGCTTTGCAAAGAAAAAACCTTGGAACAGTTCAAAACCTAATTCTAAAGCTTGATTGTATTCTTCGTATGTTTCAACTTTTTCTGCAAGTAACTTAATATCAGGAAAATTTATAATCGCCTGCTTAACTTCTTTTATCTCTTCAATAGTGGAAATTTTCCAATCTATTTTTATTATTTTGATATATGGGAAGAAGTGCATCCACACTTTTTGATGTTCGTAGTCATCAAGCGCTAATGTGTACCCTTGCTCGTAAAGATCTTTACAAATAGCTAGCAGTTTTTTACCCGGCTTAACCGTCTCTAGAATCTCTACAACTACTTCATCAGTCGCTAGCATATTTGCGTAACCAAGGCTTAACGTTTCGAGTGTAAAATTAATAAAGGCAGGTTTATTAGCGGTAAATTCACCAATACCTAAGTTAAATTTACTTGCTTCGATCATTTTGGTTGTGGCTTCGTCGCCATCAATGTCAGGAAAAACGTTATCAATACTGTCTCTAAATAACAATTCATAGGCAAAAAGATTTTTGTCTTTATCTAGAATGGGTTGCCTTGCGGCATAAAAATACATAATAATTCCTGAACACATCATAACTACAGTGAATATATTGTAAATATGACCAATTAGCATTAACTATTTCTATATATTAGTCACTGTCATAAAAACATTACATTTATAATACATTTTATAGACACGAAAAGAATAAAAGTATAGTAATAGAAAAATATCTAGTCATACTAGTCTTACTCTATTTTTTGTTCTGTAGCAGAAATTTACTTTTACACAGCAAAGATATTATAATATTTTTCGGAGGTTAGTTTGGCTTTTGGTACGTTATTTTCTTTAGGTTTATATTTTATTGTCATGATCGGTATAGGCTTATATGCCTATAAAAAATCAACCAGTGATGCTGCGGGTTATATGTTGGGCGGTCGTAATTTAAGCCCTTCAGTTACTGCACTCTCTGCTGGTGCTTCTGACATGAGTGGTTGGATGTTAATGGGGATACCTGGAGCTATGTACGTTTCAGGTTTAAGCAGTATTTGGATTGCTGTCGGACTTGTGATTGGCGCTTATTTTAACTATTTAATTGTTGCACCTCGCTTGAGAACATATACCGAAGTAGCTAATGACTCTATAACATTACCAGACTTTTTTGAAAATCGTTTTAACGATAAACGCCATATACTTCGTGTAGTTTCATCGATTGTAATTATTATCTTTTTTACACTCTATACGTCCTCAGGGATTGTTGCGGGTGGTAAATTGTTTGAAAGTTCTTTTGGTTTAAATTATGAGGCAGGCCTCTATGTTACAGCAGGTGTTGTGGTACTTTACACGATGTTTGGTGGGTTTTTAGCTGTTAGTCTAACCGATTTTGTGCAGGGGTGTATTATGTTTGTTGCGCTTGTACTGGTTCCATTTGTGGTGATAAGCGATATTGGAGGCTTACAAGCTATGAATGAAACTATTCATTCGCTTGATGCTGAAAAATTTAATATGTTCAGTGGTGTGAGTGCTTTGGCTATTATCTCAGCGATGGCTTGGGGCCTAGGTTATTTTGGTCAACCGCATATCATCGTGCGTTTTATGGCAATTCGCTCAGTTAAAGATTTACCTGCCGCCCGTCGTATTGGTATGACTTGGATGATTGTTTCTATTTGTGGTGCTATGGCAACAGGTTTTGCCGGTATTGCTTATGTAGCGAAAACAGGGACGACATTAACTGACCCAGAAACTATTTTTGTCTTATTTTCTCAAGTTTTATTTCATCCTCTTATTTCTGGTTTTTTACTTGCCGCAATTTTAGCTGCAATAATGAGTACAATATCTTCTCAGTTATTAGTGACATCCAGCTCATTAACCGGTGATTTTTATCAAGCTTTTCTCAACAAAGACGCTACTGATAAGCAACTTGTTTTTGTTGGTCGTATATCTGTGTTGTTAGTTGCTCTTGTTGCGATATCTTTAGCTTATGACCGAAATAGCTCTATTTTAAGTTTGGTAAGCAATGCTTGGGCGGGTTTTGGCGCTGCATTTGGGCCTTTAGTTATTTTAAGTCTTTACTGGAAAAAAATGAACAAACAAGGTGCGTTAGCAGGTATGTTAACAGGTGCATTAACTGTTCTCTTTTGGATCTACGTGCCTATCACTGTAGGTGGTGAATTATTAAGTTCAGTGATGTATGAAATTGTTCCCGGCTTTATTCTTTCAACAATCGCTATTATTGTGGTCAGTAACATGACCGCGACACCTGATGAATCTGTTGAAAAAATGTTTGATGAGATGATAGAGCAGCATAACCACAACATCGATTAACTCTATTTCTTATTGCTTAATTTTTCGAGATTATCTTGAAATTAAATTAATAAAAAGCCCGTTATTGAAATTCAATAACGGGCTTTTATGTTCTGCGTCTCCCAGATATCCTGTCTTACTAGGTCTTAGCTATCCTGCACGTTAACGGTTATAGCACCCCCAAGTCTCGTATGTCTGGGGCTTATAAATAGATTGGTGCAAGTTGATACCAAGAAATGCTCTATTATTTTAGTACTTGTTGATAATGCTGTTAGTAGTAGATACTGAAATAAGTTCAGCATGACAATTTCTGTATTAATATGGCGGTTTCAGTATCAGAACAATGGAGTTTTAAATAGAGAGGATTAAAAGTTTCGTCCCATGGTTTTGTACGCGACGAAATTATAAGTCGAATAATAGTGTTTGTTATTGCTTAAATAGACCAGTTAATATTTTTATCAATCGCTGTTTGCCATTGCGCAAGTGATTCACTTTTGTCAGCAACTACAATAATATTACTGTCTTTAAAATTTTGGGATTTTCCTATGAATTTATCTGTTGAAAAATCAGCAATAAATTCAAGGCCCTCATTATCGGGAACAACAAAAACGGTGACGATACTTGTTGCCCCTTGAAAAACTAAGTGCAGGCTTTTCATGCCATCAAACCGGCAATAATCAGCAAACATTAATTTACCTATGCTATCGGTAAAACTGCCATTAAACGTCGCCATTTTATCGTTAAGAGAGGCTAAGCTAACATTTGCAGCTGAAGTATTAGAGAAATGGCCTTCTTCATGGACAATATGAGCGATCGCATAATCCCCTAAGTTACTATATGCACTAGAAAACTGCATAAAGTTAATGGTTAACCCCATCACTAAGGCAACGGATGCAGCCAATGTTAGGCGTACACGGCTTTTGCGTTTTTGCTGCTGATGACTAGCCATTGTTTGACGTAAAATAAGTTTATCACTTAAGCCATTAGGTACTTCAATATTTAACGCCTGAAAGAGCTTACTGTCTAAACTTTCAAGTTCTTGTGTAAAGCTTTGTTTGGCAGGATCACTATTCATCGCAGCAATCATATCTTCATCACGTGTATTTGGATCTGCATAAATACGACGTCTAAATTGCAACTCATCCATTGTAATGGCCTCTAACGTTGGGAGTATTTTCTAAAGCATCTTTCAATTGGTTACGCGCTCGAAACAACCTTGTCATTACGGTATTCTTATTTAAATTAAGCTGTTTAGCTATTTCTTCACCTGAAAAACCACCAATAATTTGTAGTACTAATGGCTCTCGGTATTCTTCTGGCATTTGTGCTATTTTTTCACGTAGCCAGTAGTTTTCTATTTCTTGCTCACTACTTGTCGATTTAGTATCGGTTATCGTGGCTTCTTCATACTCGCTCATATCGAAGCGTTTACGCTCAAAACGACGGGCATTTTCTCTGCGTAGAATTGTGATCAACCATGACTTAGCCGCTTTTTCATCTTTCAATGAATCTAAAGCTCGCCATGCCCGTAAAAAGGTCTCTTGCACTAAATCTTCTGCAACATGTTTGTCGTGACAGAGCCAGTATGCATAACGGAATAAGTCGCCATGCAATGCTTTAACTAGTGCTTCATATCTAACTTGTTTTGTTGCCATGTTGTAAGAGACCTGAGCAGACATTATTTTATTTCGCATTTAAAAAATCATTTCATTTTTTACGTTGGATTCAGGGATAACACGGTTACTTTACTCTCTTTTAAGCCTTGCTTATTAAACGCTTGAATCAATTTTATTAGGCTGGTTCCTTGCCAATCTTTCTGATCTTTTGCGTAATAACATTGTTGTAAATAATTTATCTCTTGTTGAAATTCATCACTATTAATCTCGAGTAATGCTTCATCAAGCGTCGCAGTAATTGCTTTACCTGCTTTAGCTTGTAAAATATTTATCCAAGGTGAAATTAAAGTGAGAACAGCCAAACCTTGATTCTTTTTGCAGGCAGCCAACAAAGATAAATAAGCGTTATTATTTGGGGTTTTATTTTTAGATGTCTTGGCTTGCGAAGGTTTGGCCAGTTCTGCACTGATAAACCACGCTAAAGACGTCAGTAACCATAACGCTAAAAATAACCACTGCAACCAAGATGTCTGCGTAATTATTACTGTTTTAGCGGGCGCGAGATCTTTATTTTGATTGACATTAACTACAGTGGTGGCAGTTTCAAGTTCGCTATTAGGCAATACCGTGATTTTTTGCGCGGCAATAGTTGCGACTTGATAACGATTGGTCACAGTATTCCACCATGGAATACTTACTTCTGGTAACTGATATTCACCTGGCTTACTCGCAACAATAGCAAAATTTCGTACTTTCTGACTGACTAAATGGCCACTACTCATACCCGTATGTAACTGCGCTTGATCTGGATAGACTTTTAAACCTTTTGGAACTGTTATTTCAAGGATAGGCAGTTGCTCTTGTGATAAACCTGCTGCGGTCAAAGTGATGGTGCGAGTAATAGGTTCGCCCACCTTAAACGTAGCTATATCAGGCTGCCAATTTTGGTGAATAGCAAGTAAATCACTGGGTAACCAAGTTCCTTGAAATGTCTCAGGGATAGGACGCACAAGTAATGGGATTTTATCTCCAATAACACTCACCGGCTTAGTTTCTGAAAAACTAAACATATTATTTCTTCTGGTTGACGGCACTAAAATTTCGCCAGAAAAAACAGGTGATTTTAAAATAAATTTACCACTGTTTTTAGGGCTTATTGCATACGTTCTTTCAATAACACGATAGCGTTGACCGTTAATAACGGTATCTTCTTCTTTATCCTTTCCTATTTGAGTAATACTTGCACCTTCTAAGGTCGGCTCAGTTAGACTTCCACGCTTTAGCTCAGCAGCAAAGTGAAGCTTTACTACTAATGTAAGCTGCTGCTGAACATAGACTTCTTTAGCTGAGACTTCAGTCGTAATAAATATGTCTTGCTGCTTGTCAGCAAGGGGATCATTTTCAGCTAATACTTGAACATTTATGGCTTGAGATTTTATACCTGCGACTGTCAAGGCGGGAATGATGAAATTTCCAGCTTTCTTCCCTATAAGTAAGGTGCTCCAAGTTGTTGTACGGGTGGTTTTAAAGTTCACCATACTTGTTTGAGAACTCACTGAAGTTCGGCCAACGATAAAGTCTTGTAACAAAGCAGAGGTATTTAAAGCGTTAGTATCGACATCATCATCAATGGTGATTTTTAAAATAAAAGATTCATTAACCACTACAGGATTCTTATCGATAGTTGCACTTATTTGACTTGCAGCTAACGCATTACTTGTAAAAAGCGCATTACTAAGAATAATGGCTAATAAGGTTATAAATGTTTTCATCACTATTTTTACCACTTTTTTGTTCCTTTTGCGCTACTTCGGTTATTACGACGCTTTTGATATTCGAGCTGCATTTTATTTCTCAATAACATATACGGATCATCAGTTACTTTATTGAGTAATTGTTGATGTTTTTGCTCAGTTTCTTCTGCTAATTGCTCTTCGGCACGAATCTGAGCAGGTGTTTGCGTTGGCTTGTTTTTATCATCATCTTTCGCTTCACCTTCTTGGGCTTGCTGTTCTTGTTCCGCTTTGCTTTTATCTTCTTGTTCAGAATTTTCCTCTTTAGAGGGCTTGTTGTCTGAATCTTCTTTTTTCTCACCTTCTTGTTCAGCATCACTTTGTTGTGATGGGTCGTCACTGTTTTTTTGTTCTTGATCTTTATTTTGATTCTCTTGGTTTTGCTGCTGCTGATTTTCGTCGTTGTTTTTTTCTTTATTTTTATCTTTATCCTGGTTGTCTTGTTGCTGTTCCTCTTCCTCTTGCTGTTTTTTTAACGCTTCAAGATAAGTTTTATTGGCCTTTGCATCCTCATGTTTAGGATCTTTTTTCAGCGCTTGCGTGTAAGCTTCAATCGCTTCATCAATGCGCTTTAATTGTGCTAAAGCATTACCTTGGTTATATAGAGCTTCCGCGGTATCTTGTTGCTGAAATGCTGTTAATGCTTGTTCGTATTCTCCAGAGCGATAATAAGAGCTCCCCTGCCATGATGAATTTTCAAAACTGTTTGCTGCTTGTTGAAAAGCTTCAGCATTGAATTGCTTTTGTCCTTGCTGGTCTTTAGTTTGCCATAAATTATCCCAATAGCTTTTGGCAAAATTTTCATTTGGTACTTGCTCTGATGTTGCTATCGTACTCGGTTGAACCGTATTGGCTAGGGTTGAACCGTCCGCATAGCTCTTATCAACGGGTGTTATTAATAACATTATTGGCAATATGGCCAGTAAGCGTCCTCGGCGAAAGTAGGGCAGTAATAAGGGTAAAACTAATAATAATAAATAAGGGCCAGCTTCTTGCCATTGATCACCCGTATTTGAAGACTCTTTTTGTTGTTGCTCGTCAATATCAAGTGGTTTATATAATAACTGTTCAATATCTTTATTATTATTAGCAAGGGTTGCGTAATAACCACGGCCTCTTTTCGCGGCTCCTTTTAATGCTGATACTGATAATTTAGGAACGATAATTGAACCACTATTATCTTTCATCAACTCGCCATTATTGAGTTTTATTGGTGCGCCAGACCTTGTACCTATGCCTAACACATTCAAACGATGGTTGTTGCTTCGACTCCAATTAGTGATGTCTTGAATATCATAGTTGTCAATGCCATCAGTAAACCAATATATATCACCTTTGCTATGACCTGCATTAACGAGCATGTCGTGAGCAAGTGTCAGTGCTGCTAAAGGATTACTGCCGAGTTCTGGCATTAACTCAGGCGATAAAGAAGGTAATAACAACTTAATGTTATTAATGTCATCTGTTAGAGGGCTAATAGTAAAAGCATCTCCTGCATAGGCGACAAGCCCAATTTCGCCTTCATTTAATTGTTCAAGTAAATCAATGGCCTTGTAACGTGATCGTGTTAATCGATTGGGTGAAATATCAGTCGAATACATAGAGTAAGACATATCCATGATCAACACTGAGCCCCGTGCGGTTTGATAAACAGGTTGAGGCAGCTTTTTCCAGGTAGGTCCGGCTAAGGCAACAATCGCAAGTAAACCAATAATAAAAGGTAAAGTCAGTGACAATTTCTGTTGGCTGTGTTGTATATCAACTAAAACATTCGCTAAATGTTGCGGCAATAGCTGTTGCCAGCCTGATTGGCTTAAGCGGTATTTATTAAGTAGTTTTAATGCCAAAGCCAAAGCGATAATAGCGAATAGCCACCAAGGGCGAATAAAGTGAAAGTCAGCCATGTTATTTACTCGCTCCTTTTAACTTATATACGGGCAGGTTTACCCAGATTAAATAGAAAAATGATAGCAGTAACGCTATTGTTAGTGGCCAATAAAATAATGCAGTCAAAGGTCGCATTTGTTGTTGGTCTTGTTCTATGGGTTCTAGAGCATCAAGTAATTCGTATATTTCACTCATGTCTTTACTGTCGCGAGCTCGAAAGTAATAACCACCCGTTTCGCTGGCTAATTGTTGCAATGATTCCTCGTCTAATTCACTGGAAGGATTAATTTGGCGTTTGCCAAAAATTGAATTTTGGATCATAACATCTGCGCCAATACCAACTGAGTAAATGGTAATATCTTTTGCTACAGCAAGTTCTAATGCTTGTTCGGGTGTTATTTTACCGGCAGTATTTTGGCCGTCAGTTAACAGTAACAATACGCGGTTTGAATCTTTTTTTGTATCGAAGCGCTTTACTGCCAAGGCAATAGCGTCACCAATGGCTGTTTGTTTACCGACTAAGCCTAATACGGCTTCATCAAGCATCTGTTGTACTGTCTTTCTATCAAAGGTCATCGGCGTTTGCATATAGGCGTCGTCACCAAAGAGAATAAGTCCTAGACGATCACCTGTTCGACGTTCGATAAAGTCACCTAATAATACTTTTAACATATCTAAGCGATTAACCGTGCGACCATTTATTTGCATATCTTCTACTTGCATACTGCCCGACAGATCAACGGCGATCATCATCTCACGCCCTTCGGTGGGCACATTAACTGACTCACCTAGCCACTGTGGTTGACTGGCAGAAATAACGACTAATACCCAAATAAGTAAGAACAAAACTCGAGGAGACTTTTTGTTTTTAGCCGTATAAGTTTGACTTGAGGCATTTTGAATTAACAGAGGCATTTTTAATGCCGCTGTTTGGTTTTGATTTTTTACGGGTAATAGATACATGAACAAAGGTATTGGCAGCGCTAATAATACCCAAGGTAGTAGTAGATTAATCATGACTGTCTCTCATGTGCTGTTACCGAATTTTTCTTTAGCAACTTCGGCGGTAGTGCTTGACTGAGCCAAAGATGAGCGGCTTCCTTCAACGTTTCATTTTCTGGGTTGTCAGTGAGCTGATATTTGTTGTTAAATTGCTGTTCAGACAACAGTTGAAACTTTTCTTGTTGTTTAACGGGTAATTTTTTGAGGAAATAGTTTTTTAATGACTCACCATGTAATGAGGCGACTTCATTACGTGGAAAGTATTGAAAAGCAGCCCACTTAAGCAATGCGATGACGTCGTCATTGTTGTCGGTGTTTTTAAGTTTTGTTAGTGCAACCTTTTTGGCAAGATTGAGTTTTCGTCGTTTCTGCCATTTAACAATCATGAAAATTAAGGTAACCAATAAACCAGCAAGTAATATCCACCAGCCATATGCGATAGGATAATTATGGATCTGCTCCGGTAAATGAATATCTTTTAGTTGAGCTAATTGTTCAGACGGCTGTTTTAACGCTTCCATGAGGCGACTCCGTCGGTTAACTGCTGCTCTAAAGTTTGGCCTGATGAAAAGTGTAAAACTCTCGCGCCGGCCTTAAGTAATAAATCTTGTTTTTGTTGAGCGAGTTGACTGGCTTGTTGGTGATAATCTTTAGCCGATGCAGCGTCACCAATTAATAATTGCTGTTTCGATATTCCATCGGTTACGGCAACATTCATTTTATATTTACTGCTGGGTAAATCGTGTTCTAGCGGATCACTTATTAAACATACTACCAATTCGCAATGACGACTGATATGAGATAAGTGACGGATAGTTTCTTGGCTAATATGGTTACCGTCAGTGATCAAATGAACTAAACTTCCCGGTCGTGCAAGTTGCCTTAATCGTGCGCAATTTTCTTCAAAAGCGGCATTGGCAGAATCATTTAATTGCTCGCTAGACAGAGGGGAACTAGCGTGTGATTCGCTTTGACCTTGTTGTTGAAGTGACAGAGTGTGCTGATGCGTTTCAACTAAACTATGTAAGTAATGGAGCACGCCTTGCATACGGCTGCGCGGTTTTAATTCGCTATGCTTATGTTCATTAAAAATAATACCGCCCACTCGATCGCCTCGACCTTTAGCATGCCAAGTCACTAATGCGGCTAAATGTGCCGCTTGCACTGACTTAAAAAGGAGTTGGCTACCAAATAGCATCGAACTGCTTAGGTCGGTAACCACCAGTACAGGACGTTCAACTTCTTCGCGAAAAATCTTGGTATGGGTTTTACCTGTTCTTGCGGTTACTCGCCAGTCAATAGCACGAATGTCGTCGCCATTTTGGTAATGACGCACTTCGTCAAACTCCATCCCTCGCCCTTTACTGCGAGAGAGATAATTGCCCGACATTTGACCATGCTGACTTTTACGTGCAGCAAGATCAATGAGTCTAATTTTGTTTTGATATTGAATTAATTCATCAATAGATAATTCAATCCCATTACTGGCAATACCATTGAGCAGACTTACAATGTCTTGCTGATTTTGTTCTTTTTTTTGATTAAGCCACATAAATTTACTTACAAAATTGATCGTTCATTTTATTGATGTTGTTAAGCGACTTAAGCAACAGCGACTAAACTTAATAAGTGATCAAGAAGTTGATTACTGCTAATACCTTCAGCTTCAGCTTGATAAGTTAATAAAATACGATGACGTAACACATTATGGAATACGGCTTGAACATCTTCAGGGCTAACAAAATCACGATTATGTAACCAAGCTCTAGCACGTGAACATCGGTCAAGTGCTATTGTTGCTCGTGGGCTAGCGCCATATGCGAGCCATTTTTTTAATTGGTCGTCATATTTTTCTGGCGTACGTGTTGCCATGATTAAATCAACAATATAATTTTCAATCGCTGGTGCCATATGAATTTCCATCACTTGATCACGCGCGGCAAAAATATCACTTTGTGATATCTCTTTTACCGGTTTTTTACTTTCTTTGTTATGTTGAAGTGCTTCACCACGGTTGAGTTTTAAAATAGCTAATTCACTGACAGCATCAGGATAATCGATTTCAATGTGCATTAAAAATCGATCCAATTGCGCTTCAGGTAGTGGATACGTACCTTCTTGCTCAATCGGATTTTGTGTTGCCATCACTAAAAACAAATCGGGGAGTGGGTAGGTATTACGACCAACCGTAATTTGTCCTTCTGCCATCGCTTCTAATAAAGCCGATTGTACTTTTGCTGGTGCACGGTTTATTTCATCGGCGAGAACTAGATTTCTAAAAAGAGGTCCTGGTTGGAAAACAAAGGTACCGTCTTCAGGGCGGTAAATATCTGTGCCCGTTAAATCAGCAGGTAATAAATCGGGGGTAAATTGTACACGATGAAAGTCTGCTTCAATTCCTTCAGCTAGTGCATTTACTGCACGAGTCTTTGCTAAGCCGGGAGGACCTTCTACAATTAAGTGACCATTGGCAAGGAGTGCGATTAGTAAGTTTTCAACAAGGGCGTGTTGACCGATAATTTGTTGAGATAAGTATTCTTTTAAAGATGAAAAATGTTCAATTGCCATGCTAACTACCACTTACTTGTTTTTATTGTTAAACCTATGGGTATATATATAAGGTTCAGGTACCATAAAACAAGCGATTTTTACGATTTGACATGATTTTTAACAATTTATATTGGAATGAATACTTCACGTTTTAGCAGGGAGTTGTATTTATTTCATTTGAGGTTAGAATAAAGCAACAAATAAGTGGTCAGACCTCTTGGTCTAAAGACGATAAAACTAGATATTACGATAGAAGGGTAACACATGACAAAAATGAATTTAACGACTCGAAACGGAGAACGCATTGCTGTAGTGGCTGGTTTGCGTACACCATTTGCAAAACAAGCGACTGCTTTTCATGGTGTTCCAGCAGTAGATTTAGGAAAAATTGTCGTTAATGAATTGCTAAAAAAGCATGATATTGACCCTACTATTATCGATCAGTTGGTTTTTGGTCAAGTGGTTCAAATGCCAGAAGCGCCAAACATTGCACGAGAAATTGTTTTAGGCACCGGTATGAATGTTAATACTGATGCTTATAGTGTTTCAAGAGCTTGTGCAACAAGCTTTCAATCAACGGTTAATGTAACTGAAGCTATAATGGCTGGTTATGTTGATGTGGGTATTGCCGGTGGTGCTGACTCTTCATCTGTTGCACCTATTGGTGTTTCTAAAAAGTTTGCGCGTATCTTACTTGATTTAAGTAAAGCGAGAAATTTAGGGCAAAAAATTTCACTTATTCGCCAGTTAGGTTTAAAAGATATTATGCCTGTTCCACCAGCTGTTGCTGAGTACTCAACGGGTATATCAATGGGGCAAACCGCTGAACAAATGGCGAAAACTCATCATATCTCTCGTGAAGCACAAGATGAGTTAGCACACCGTTCACATACTTTAGCGACCCAAAGTTGGCAAGAAGGTAAGTTAACGGGTGAAGTGATGACCGCCTACAGTGAACCTTATAAAAGCTTTATTGAAAAAGATAATTGTATTCGTGAAAACTCAGAACTAGCGGGTTATAAAAAGTTACGCCCTTGCTTTGATAGAAAACACGGCACAGTGACTGCAGCAACCAGTACACCATTAACCGATGGTGCCTCTGCTATTATTTTAATGCGCGAAGGCCGAGCCAAAGAATTAGGTTATAAACCGCTTGGCTATATTAAGAGTTATGCTTTTGCTGCCATTGATGTTTGGCAAGATATGTTAATGGGTCCAAGTTATGCGACGCCATTAGCTCTTAAACGTGCGGGTATGGAATTAAAAGATTTAGATTTAATTGAAATGCATGAAGCTTTTGCAGCGCAAGCACTGGCTAATATGAAAATGTTTGCCAGTACTAAGTTTGCCCGTGAGCAATTAGGTCAAGATAAAGCGATTGGCGAAATAGACATGGCTAAGTTCAATGTTATGGGCGGTTCTCTAGCTTATGGTCACCCGTTTGCGGCAACTGGCACACGTTTAATTGTGCAAACCCTCAATGAATTGAATCGTCGTGGTGGTGGCACCGGTTTAACAACAGCATGTGCAGCTGGTGGCTTAGGCGCGGCAATGATTGTGGAGACAGACTAATGACTGCACAAAACGATAGCAACCAAGCAAACGATAAAGAGATTAACCAAGAGAGTAATAATATGAGTACGTTTACCTTAATTCGCCAAGATAATGGCATTGCTCATTTAGTCATGGATGTGATTGGCGAATCCATGAATACTTTGAAAGCTGAGTTTTCAGAGGAAATTGATACGGTATTAAAAGAAATACGTAATGATAGTACGATTAAAGGTATTGTTTTACTTAGTGGCAAAAAAGATTCTTTTGTGGCGGGTGCTGATATTAATATGCTGGCAAGCTGTCAAAGTGCGAGCGAAGCAACGGCTCTTTCTCGCAATGGGCAAATGATTTTTGATCAAATTGAAAGCCTTTCAATTCCTGTGGTTGCGGCTATTAATGGTGCTTGCCTAGGCGGCGGACTTGAACTTGCTATGGCGTGTCATGCACGTATTTGTAGTGATAATATTAAAACAGCATTAGGTTTACCTGAAGTACAGTTAGGGTTATTACCCGGTAGCGGTGGCACACAACGTTTACCAAAATTGGTGGGTATTCAAAAAGCATTAGACATGATGTTAACGGGAAAACAGCTTCGAGCAAAACAAGCGTTAAAGGCGGGTTTAATTGTCGATGTTGTACCTAATAGTATTTTAGTTTCTGCTGCAGAAAACTTAGTGCTAGCGGCACAAGGCAAAGCCAGTAAAATTAAGAAGAGCCAACGAAAAATCAGTGTGCTAGACAAAGCACTTGAAGGTAATGCGGTTGGCCGTAAGATAATATTTAATCAAGCGACTAAATCTGTATTAGCGAAAACAAAAGGAAACTATCCTTCGCCACTTAAAATTATTGATTGTGTGCGTAGCGGTATTGAAAAGTCATCAGTGCGTGGTTACCAAACAGAAGCCGATCATTTTGGTGAATTAGTGATGTCACCAGAGTCAGCACAATTAAGACAGATTTTCTTCGCCACTACCGACATGAAAAAAGAGCAGGGCATCGAAGGTGTTAATGCTAAGCCGATTAGCCAAATTGGCGTTTTAGGTGGCGGCTTAATGGGCGGTGGTATTGCTTTTGTTAGTGCAACTAAAGCGAATGTTGATGTACGTATTAAAGATATTGCGCCGCAAGGTATCAGCCATGCGATGAAATATGGTTATGACATACTTAACAAAAAAGTTAAACGTCGCTTTATGTTGAAAAGTGAAATGCAAAAGCAATTGGCTAAAATTACGGGTTGTGTTGATTATAGCGGTTTTAAAAATGTTGATATGGTTATAGAAGCTGTTTTTGAAAACTTGTCATTAAAGCAAAAAATGGTTGATGACATGGAAAGTATTTGTGCTGAAGACACTATTTTTGCGAGTAATACCTCAAGTTTACCGATTGGGAAAATAGCAGCAAAAGCTTTGCGCCCTGAAAACGTAATTGGTTTACATTACTTTTCTCCAGTAGATAAAATGCCGTTAGCCGAAATTATTGCTCATTCAAAAACCTCTGATCAAACTATTTCAACGACAGTTGCTTTTGCTAAAAAACAAGGCAAAACGCCGATAGTTGTTAAAGACAAAGCGGGCTTCTATGTGAACCGTATATTAGCGCCTTATATGAATGAAGCTGCTTTGTTATTGTTAGAAGGTGAGTCGATTGGAAAGTTAGATAAAGCACTGGTTAAGTTTGGCTTCCCTGTTGGTCCCATACAATTACTCGATGAAGTCGGTATTGATATAGGCGCTAAAATTGGTCCTATTTTACAAGCTGAATTAGGCGAACGCTTTGCGGCACCAGAAGCATTTAATAAACTTATTTCTGATAAGCGCTTGGGTAAAAAAGTGCAGAAAGGCTTTTACCTCTATAAAGATAAAAACGGCAAAAAAGTCACCAAAAAACTTGTTGATGAATCTGTCTATCCATTATTAAATATTATCATTAAAGATCAAAAAACGAATGATGAGCTTGTGCAACGTTGTGTCTTTATGATGTTAAACGAAGCCGCAAGATGTTTAGACGAAGGTATTATTCGCAATGCAAGAGACGGTGATATCGGCGCTATTTTTGGTATTGGTTTTCCTCCATTCTTAGGTGGACCATTCCATTATATCGATACGTTAGGTGCAGAGGTAATTGTTAATAAGTTGAACTTGTGGAGTAGTGAACTAGGCGAACGCTTCAAGCCTTGTCAGGCATTAATTACCATGGCTGAAACCGGTAATAAATATTATTAGCAACAGGCAATGTTATGCCACCTTGGTGGCAATTTAACGAAAAAGAGGCAATTTAAAGCCTCTTTTTTTATGCTTTTTAACCTGTAAAAATAAGTTGAATAAATACTCTAAATTAGTTATATTTTACTAATAAAGTTTTAGCCATTCTTTAAGTCGGTTTAGCGGTAAATATTATGTTGTTATTTTTAGCGGTTGTCAGTGTTGTTTGTTCGATGTTCTTTTACTGCCAGGCATTACGTAGTGGTTTAGGTTTGAAGCGTTGGGCATGTGCAGGATTAGTGTTTGGGCCTTTTATTTGGCCAATGTTCTGTATGAATAAACGTATGAAGGTGAATAAGATGTTTGGCTTTAATACATTAATTTTAAAAGCTTAGACGCTTTTAAAATTAATTTTTCTTTACCACTCTAGGTAAAATAAGACAGCTACATTCCTTGTAGCAAACAGTGTCTTTCTTCAAACTAACCATTGAAAATAGTGGTTCAATGATTATTACTTCCACCACTTACTTGCAGGCATTTCTTTAATTTCAATGCTAGCAGCAATAGGGTTTGCTGTGGTCTTTGGTAAAAATAAAGCTTTAAATAAGTTAATCATTATGAACTCCTAGATACGAACTTTACCTTCTCTAATACCAATACGTACTTTACCTTCTCTAATTCCAATACGAACTTTACCTTCTCTAATTCCAATACGTACTTTACCCTCTCTAATTCCAATACGTACTTTACCTTCTCTAATTCCAATTTCATTCATCATTAATGAATCAGACTCTATTACTGGAACAGGTGAAGTTGACATCGCTAGAGATAAAATAAGTGAGCTAAGCATTCATATTTCCTTAATTGTTATTATTAATTTCATGAATGTCAAAGCATATAGTGTGCCAAAAATTAAAAGCCTTATTTAATAAGGCTTTTAGGGAGAGGGGGGGGGGAAATCGTATTATTGTCAAAACTTTGTTAAAGGCAGTGCCGTCGTTTAGTTACTTTATTTACAAAGTGACATTAACGTGACGTTTTGCCAAAATTAGTCGATTTGTTCGTTATTTGGTGTGAGAGTAGATATTTCTGAAAGTCATTTTCTGGCAAGGGTTTGCTATAGAGATAACCCTGTAATTGCTCACAGCGTAAACCAGAAAGAAAACTCAGCTGTTGATTAGTTTCAACCCCTTCAGCGACTACTTGCATGCCTAAGTTATGTGCAATCGTTACTATGGTGGCAACCATGTTACGCCCTTGTTCAGACTCTTCGATGTCATCCACAAAAGCTTTATCAATTTTTAAGGTATTAAGCGGAAACTTCTTTAAATAAGCGAGCGATGAATAACCCGTACCAAAATCATCAAGTGATAAGTGAATACCCATCGCACGAATTTGTAACATAATATCAATGGCTTTTTGTGGAGAGTCCATTACCGTACCTTCCGTTATTTCTAATTCTAGGTACTTAGCCGGTAATTGACTTTCTTTGAGAATGTCAGCAATCATGCCAACCAAATTAGGCTGGGTAAATTGCACTGCTGATAAATTGACCGCAACACGACCTATAAATAATCCGGCATCAACCCACTTTTTTGTGGCAAAACATGACTTTCTTAAAACCACTTCGCCAATGTCAATTATTTGGCCTGTTTCTTCAGAGATAGGGATAAAAGTTATCGGACTGATAATGCCTTTTTTAGGTGTCTCAAAACGCACTAACGCTTCCATACCGGCAACTTTACCAGTAGAAATTTCAATTTTAGGTTGATAGAAAACTGAAAAAGAGTCTTCTTTTAAGCCATGGCGTATTAAGCTTTCTACTTGTAAGCGTTTTACGGCGGCTTTGTTCATTGAGTCACTGAAGAATTGGTATTTATTACCGCCATTATTTTTTGCGTGGTACATGGCCGTATCGGCATTTTTCAGTAGCTCTTGCGGGGATATGCCATCTTCAGGATAAAGTACAATACCTAAGCTACTAAAAAGCACCACTTCTTGGTTTTTTAGTTTCAGTGGCTGGGCAATGGTCATTAGCACATCTTTAGCAATACTGGTGATCGTATGGATATCGTTGGTGTTTTCAATAATAATACTAAATTCGTCACCACCTAAGCGGTAAACCGTATCTTGCTTTCTGCCAACAGCTTGCATTCTTTTTGCTACTTGGCATAAAAGTACGTCTCCTACTTCGTGTCCCATAGAGTCATTAATCTTTTTAAAATTATCTAAATCAAAAACCAATAGAGCATGAGGGGCTTTTTTATTAACTAGCAGAGTTTGATTAGCTTGAAAATATGAACGATTAGGCAGGCCTGTTAATGTATCGCTATTGGCTAGTTTTCGCAGTTCGGCTTCTGTTTCTTTGCGTTTAGTTATATCAGAAAACACACCAACAAAATGAGAAATACTTTTATTCTCATCAAGTATCACATCGATATTAATGTCGGTTAAATATACTTCGCCATTATCACGTTTACTTTCGATTTCGTCGTGCCAACTGCCTTTGGTTATTAAGTGCTTTTTTACATCTTTGGTGAAACTTTTTGGGTATTGGGCAAATTCTAACGTTATACCAAGCATTTCTTTACGCGTTTTTTGGGTAATGCGCTGGTAAGATTTATTGACATCAACAATATTAAAAGCACGATCGTATATAACAACCGCATCTGAAATATTCTCAATACACTTGGCAAATAATTTTAAACGTTCATCTGCTTTTTTTATGCGGCTTATATCTTTTAAAGTACCTGTCATGCGGGTTGGGGTACCTTTTTCATCACGTTCAACTATTTTTCCGCGGTCAAGTACCCATATCCATTTATCATCTTTATTCTTTACACGGTATGTTGCTTCAAAATGGTCAGTATCGTTATCGAAATGGTCATTTATCGCGTCACGAACACGCGTAATATCGTGCTCATTAATGTTGGTCTTATCGGAGCCAACGTTGCGTTTTCCATCTTGTGGGAACTCTAAAATACCCCAAATATTTGAGCGATATATCTTGCCAGTTACTATATTCCAATCCCACATTTCATCGCCACTGCCCCATAAAGAAAGCTTCAAACGCTCTTCGCTTTTTTGAATTTGTAAGTGAAATAAACGCTTATGGCGTATTTGCTGAACAAAATAAGCAATAACTAATAAAATAAATAGGGCATAAACACTAATGGCGCTTTTTGATAACCACCAAGGAGCCAGTATATGAATGTTTAAGGTAGCCTTTTGACTTGGAACAGTACCGAGTAAATCATAGGCTTCAACTTCAAAGCTGTAGTCACCCTGACTCAGGTTGGTATAGGTCGCTCGGTAGTTATTTTTACCCGCCTCGATCCAATTCTCTTCTAAGTTTAATAAACGATATCGGTAGCCTATTTGGTCAGGATATTTTGCATTGGGCGAAATAAACTCAATGGTAAAGGGGGATTGTTTGTGTTTTAAGGTTAAATTATTTAACTGACTTAGCTGTTTACTTAAAGAGAACACGCTATTACTTGAAGGGCCTTCTTCATCATTTACATTAATTTTTTTATTCGCTATCAATAAATTTGTTAATTTTGGCGAATTCAATCGTTGGGTAATCTTTATTACTTTTTGTGGGTTAAATTTATATACACCATCACGACTACCGAAATAAAGTTCATTGTTAATTGTTTTTAAAGCGGAATTGTCGATAAACTCATTATCAGCAAGGTGTAGATCCTTACCAAAGTTTTTAACTTGTTGAGTTGTGGGATTAATAAAAGAAATCGCTCCATTCGTTGTAAACCAAGCATTTTCTTTATTATCTAACAAAACAGATTGAATTGAATTGTTTAATAACTTGTTGCTTTGATTAAAGTAAGTAGTTTTCTTATTTTTCTTATCATAAAGTAAAATACCTTGCTTAGATGTTAGCCAAACCCATAAGTCTGAAACTTTTATTGAAGTTATCTTGATTGTTGATAAATATTTAATACCTTTAATATTATGAACATCAAACTTTCTTTGGTTATCTGAAGGTATCGATAAGTCAAAAGAGAGCAATTTGTTATTTTTCGAGGTTACCCAAATGGTATTATTTTTATTATCGATATCAAAGGTTGTTAAACGTTTATTATCTTGTGGCTGGTATCGTTCAAAGTCATTTGTGGATATCAGATAGGAAGTAAGGTGGCCATTGGTATCTATAAACCAAACTTTATTATTAAAAATTTTAAAAGGATAGCTTTGGTCATAAAGTGAATTTTCTTTCCAACTTTCAACTTTTACTGTTTTTTTAGAAGTAACGTTATAAATAAATAATTCACCGGAGTCGTTATCTGAAGAGGTGTTTATCCATAAATTATTCTTATTATCTGCTTTTATATGATCAATATATTTATTTTTAATTGCATTAATATAATTACCTGAGGTCGTACTTTTTATATAATTCAATCCGGAATTTCGTTCATTAAACCAAACTTTTCCGTCCGTTGTTTCAGCTAATAACTCAATGTAACCACTAGTGTTACCATTTGAATAATGCTTAAAATGAAGCGAGTCATTAAAAAAAATATTTACGCCTTTTCCGTATGTCGCAAGCCATAAATTACCCGTTATATCTTTAATGATTTTAAAGGTTCTATTTTCTGAAAGACTGCTAGGTATTTGATTTTTTTGATAGGTTCTTATACTTTTTAAACTTGGATCTATAATATTTAAACCATTTTCAGTGCCAACCCAAATTGTTGAGTCATTACTTAGCACTATACTTCTGACTTTATTGGAAATAAGTCTATTGGTTGGATGAGTAGTGTTATAGGTATCAATTGGGTTATAATTTTCATCTAAGACAAAGATGCCATTATCTGTAGCTAACCAGTAGTTACCCTTAATTTCTTTTATGTCAAATAATGAATTAGCTGGTATGGTTATGTGAAATTTATTATTTTTCTTTTGTAATGACGCAGAGTAATTTAAGTTTTCATTAACTAAGAAAATACCATTATCGTAGCTGCCAAACCAAAAGTTTCCTTTCAAATCTTGGTAAATCGTTTTTATTTCTTTTAATTCATTTTCGAGTCCGTGAATTTTTATTTGTTTAAAATTATTATTTGCTTCGTTAAATTTATGAATACCATTTGTGGTAGATATCCAAATAGTTCCCTTTTTATCTTGATAGATATCCCAAATCACATCGTCTTTTAATGATTCATTATTACTTTCTTGATGATAAAAATTTTCAAAGTTATCAAGTAGTACGTTATATTTACTTAGGCCTTTTTCAGTTCCCACCCAAAGAACACCGGTATTATCAATAAATACTTTACGAATAAAGTTATGCGCAATCGAATTAGGATCGGCTAAATCTTTTCGATAATGTACGAAGTTTTTTCCATCGTATCTATTGAGACCATCTTCTGTCGCTATCCATATAAAACCATCGAGATCTTGGGTAATATCAAAGACGTTATTTTGGCTTAAACCATCAGAAGTTAATAAATGCTTGAATTTTAAAGCTGCTTGGCTGGATAGTGAGCTGTTTTTTGCAATGAGATTTTCTGTTGTTGTTTGTTCAGCCAAAGCACTTTGGATACCAAATATTAACGTGAGAGTGAGTAAACATAAAATGCAGAAGAACTGTTGTGATTTTATCAGATGAGTCTTGGGAAAAAAATTAAGCACAAATACAACCTTGGATAGAAGCTTCAATTAGGCTTATTTACACGATTAATATTAAAAACAACCAGAAAGAATATTTAAATAAAGAGTAGACTGGTGTTAACTGAGTAAACTAAGCAAGCAATTTTATTATTTTTGTTATTCGTATTGCATACATCACATTAAAAATGATGCCTAGGGCTAAGTCAACTCATTTACTCTAATATATAAAAGAGACTTTACTAAGTTCATTTGGTTAACCTTGATATTATATCGGCAGGTTTAATATTTTCTTTGACATTTTTTTAATCTTTTTCTAATCTTTTCATTGTGCTGGAGTGATATTTTGATTTTTTCTTCCGTACTGTCTGGGTAACTTGTTAAAGTTATTCTATCCGTATTGTTATTCACTAAAAGTTGTTCAGTAAAAAAATGACTAATATCATTTACAGTTAATGACAAGATGACTTGAATCAATTGCTGCTTTTCATCAAAGTTCGTTTCTTTATTACAAATAGCGGCCCAGAATCTTTGGCTTTTTATTCGTAAACTAGAGTCTTTTTCTTGTAATTGACTCGCCAGGCCTTGTTGAATATGCAGCCAATCATCGTCAGAAAAAAGCGTTAACTTCTCTAAAGACTGATTAATAAACCCGTTTATTTCTGTGACTAAAACATCAGCATTTATGTGTGGCGACTGAATATAAAAGGCGATACCAGGATAACGATTAATAGGAATAAACCCAACACCGACTAAATAGCCAAATTGCTTATCAGTTCGCATTTCTTGAAAAAAGAGTGGAGATAACACTTGGCCAGTGATCATGGTTATCGCTATTGTTTTTAAGTCTTTCTTTGAAAACGGATAATAAATAACAACAGCATGATCATGTTCTGGTAAATGCAAAGGAAGGTGAATGTCACCTTGGTCTTCAATATCAAGAACAGGTACATTAACGGCATACTTATCTGAATAATGATGACTAAATGCTGCTTTTAATTGTTCACTAAATTTCAATGCATGTTCAGGTACCCAGTTGCCATGCATTAACGCCTCAATAGTTATCCCATCAAATAAGTGCTTTCTAAAGGCTGTAAACTCTTTAAATGATGTGTTTTCCAGAGCATTGGCTAACTCATTACTTGTTGGGTTTTTAGGTTGCATTGTTGAGCTAAGAATCGAAAATAATTGTGAAATAGATTTACTGGTTTGCGCGTTATGCCAATGGTTAATTAATTGTTTTTTAAATAGCTCAAACTTTTCTTCTATAAAACTCGCGGTTACTAAACTTAATAATAATTGTTCAAGGAGCTTGTCTTGTTTAGTGCTAACGCCAGAGAGTTGTAGTGTCATTCCACCTTGATGCGAAAATAAATGATAATGAATACCCGCTAGTTCAGCGTCATAATGCTGTTCAATAACGGCATCACTATATAAGTCGACAAATAGCCGTGTCATCGCAATATGCTTACTGTCTTTTATGGTGAGTGGTGCATCAATACCGATATAAATATAACCTTTGGGTACTCTAAAGGTATTATCTTGTTTAAACCAAATAGATAAACCATCAATTTTTTCAATTAAATCAGGGGTGCTTTTATGTTGTTTACTAACCGGAGTAGAAGCGTATATTTTAGGCGATTTTACGATATAAGGATTACTTAGCGGTAAAGAAAGGTCATGAGTTATTACTTCATTTTCCCAGTTTGTAATTTGCATAGGACTGATTTTTTCAATACTAAAGGGGACTTGGTACCAAAAACTATTTTTATCAAATTCATTTTGCGCACTAATATGAATAATGCGCATATTACTTGCTGATAAGTAGCCCAACAAGACATTGATTTCTTGTTGTTGCATACCATCCATTATGTAATCACCGTAAATATAATCTTCGGACTCGTAATGCTGCATGTTAATAACTAACTGACACACAGAATCTAAGGGTTTTAGTTTTTCTTGGTAATTGAACGATAAGTTAGCGATTGCCTGCTTTTCTTGATAATAAAACTCATCAACAGGTTTGCTTTTCATTAAATTTAAGTAAGAAAAAATACTGCTAATAATTTTGTTAATATGCTGCTCACCTAATTCAGTAAGCGAAATACTTAAATTGAAATCTTTAAAGTTTGATCCATTTACGCCTGAGCCTGCGGTTAAGCTAAGTGCCCAACGCTGTTTTTTAAGATAAGACAATATACTGCCTTTACCCTCATGACCCAGTAAATAGGTCAAAATAGATTCTGGTTTGTTACGGTAGTAGGGATCAATGCTGGGCATTGCAAAACTAACAATAAGTTGCCTATCATTCTTTACCGGTTTTACATTTATTTTTATTTGTTGGTGCTCAGGTAAATAAAGCGGTATATCTATTGTTTTGGGAGTTGAAGTTGCGGCTTTTATATCGGCAAATTTATTCTTTGCTAATTGCGATAATTCATCAAGTGACTGTGGGCCCTCTAATACAAGTGTCATTATGTTGGCGCGGTAATGTTGTTGAAAAAAATCACGTATTTCGGTTGTCAGGTCACTTTCTTTTCTGTCGGCTAGTGTATCAATTGAACCAACCGAGAATTTTGAAAAAGGATGTGCTTGATTGATGGTTTCTTTGTGCACGTCGTACAAACGACGAATATCATCTTTGAGTTTTAGTTTAAACTCAGCATCTACATTCTGGCGCTCTTTCTCAACAAACTCTTTTGAAAGTAATGGGCTAATAAAAAACTGACTAAAGCGATCGAGTGCAAAGGTAAAATGTTGGTGATGAATGTCAAAGAAAAAGCAGGTGTGCTCTGTTGCGGTCCAAGCATTATTACTACCACCGTGTTGACTAATATATTTTTGATATTCACTACCGTCAGGGTAAGACTTAGTACCTAAAAACAGCATATGTTCTAGAAAGTGAGCTAAACCTTCTCGGTCTGTGGGGTCACTGAAATGTCCAATATTTACTGCTAATGCAGCCGCTGATTTATTGGTTTGCTCATTATGAATTACTAGAACACGCAAGCCGTTTGATAGAGTTAACGTTTTATATTGCTTGCTGTCATTTGGGCTTTGTTTCAATATATGCTCCGGCAAACACTGCAACAACCTTATTGGTGACGGACACTGGTAAGGTAAGCGTTTGTTTCTAAAATTATTTTATTTATTCAGTTAAATTACCTGATGCATTAACTGGAGTCTAATGTATTCTTAATTTTTATATTAATTATCTATACTATAGACCGAAATAAACGCTAAAATGCAGGCGATTTGAAAAAATGATGTTATTTGGAAAATTTATGCGAATATTTGTTATGCGACATGGTCAAGCTCAATCGATGGCTCCTTCTGATCAATGTCGTGAATTAACCTTTCTAGGTAAGCGTGAAGCTGAAAATATGGCAAGTAGGTTAGTCGATAAAAAAGTGCACTTTGACGCCATTTTTGTCAGCCCTTATGTTCGCGCTCAACAAACCGCAAAAATTGTAAAAAACGGCTTAGCGACTGCAACGAGTTTAACCACACTTGAATTTATCACACCAGAAGATTCCGCAGATAAAATGCGTAATTACCTTGAGTTAACTTTTATTGATAATGCACAAGCAAATATACTGATTGTATCGCATATGCCTCTGGTCAGTTATTTGGTGGCAGAGTTTACTTGTGGTCAGCATGCGCCGCTATTTGAAACCGCTTCTATTGCTGAAATTAGTTATAATATCAGTACAATGCGAGGGCAGTTAATAGCTCATACGTCACCTGCTAGCCTTTAGATTTATCGCTAGACAAGATCTGCGAAGCGATCATTGAGTTCAACGAGTACTAATAAAGCACCATTACCACCCCATTCAAGTGGTGCTTGATGAAAAGCCATTACATCAGGGTGTTGCACTAGCCAATGGGGAACTTTATTTTTCAGTACCTTTGAACCTAAACCATGCACAATACATACACACTTTGCATGTTCTTTTTTACATGCGTACATCAATGCAGCAATTTCTAATTTTGCTGTTTTCTGATTTAAACCATGTAGGTCTAAAATTAAATCGGGTGCATACCGACCACGTCTTAGATTTTTAGCCTCAAAGCTGTCAACATCCTCACGAACATATTTCATCGGACCTTGTTGATTCAAGTTTGGTTCAAATTCATCAGAAAAATAAAACTCAGCATGCTGTTTCTTCTTTGCATTAACTTTTGTTTTAGCCATTTGTAATGATTGACTTTGTACGTGCTTTTTAATCGGAGCAATTTTATCTTGCACGATTGGTTTTACTTTACCGATCGCTTGCTTGAATAAGTCAATCTCATGGGAAGTTAAGGCTTCTTTAAATTTCATGTTTGAAACTACATTCTTAATGATAATAGGGAAAACAATTTAAATTCTAAAAACATCTGTGGGCAATAACAAGCAAAAGGTTATAATATGCCTCATAAATTGCTAGATAATAGAGAATAGATGTGAACGAAGTTGATTTTTCACCAATTAAAGATGAACTACATACCATTGGTGATTATTTACGTTTTGCCACCAGTGAATTTAATCAAGCTGAACTTTTTTTTGGTCACGGTACTAATAATGCGTGGCACGAAGCAATAACCTTAGTGATGTTTGCTTTAAATTTACCGGAAGAATTAAGTGAACAAGTCTTTAATTGTCGATTAACTTCACACGAAAAATCAACCGTGTTGGCTTTAGTTGAACGACGCATTATTGAACAACTGCCAGCCGCCTATTTAACGAATCAGGCTCAGTTTGTTGGTTTACCTTTTTATGTTGATGAGCGCGTTTTAGTGCCTCGTTCGCCCATTGGTGAATTAATTGAACAACACTTTTTACCCACTTTTTCTCAAAAGAACCCTCCAAAACGTATTCTTGATTTATGCACCGGCAGTGGCTGTATTGCTATTGCTTGCGCCGTCGCTTTTCCTGAAGCAGAGGTTGATGCACTCGATTTATCGATTGATGCACTTAACGTTGCACAAATTAATATTGAAAATCATGGATTAACAGAACAAGTTATTCCAATTCAATCTGACGTTTTCTCTGGGGTTGATGGACTAACGTATGATTTAATCGTTACTAATCCACCTTATGTTGATCAAGAAGACGTTGACGCATTACCGCAAGAATACCTGCATGAACCCGAAATGGGTTTAGGGTCGGGTGTCGATGGCTTAGATATCGTTCGTGAAATCCTTGCACAAGCGGCTAACCACCTAAATGAAAAAGGCGTTTTAATTTGCGAAGTGGGGAACTCTCAAATTCATGTTGAGCATGTCTACCCGCAAGTACCTTTTACTTGGTTAACGTTTAAAAATGGTGGTCATGGTGTGTTTATGTTGACTAAGGAACAGTTAATAAATCATGCGAATAGTTTCACACAAGCATTTGAAAAAAAGTAATTCAGTTCAATTTCCGTAATTGTATATTCAAATAATAGAGAGAAGATATATTCATGTCAGGCAATACTTTTGGAAAATTATTTACCGTAACATCATTTGGTGAAAGCCATGGATTAGGTTTAGGTGCAATTATTGATGGTTGTCCGCCAGGTTTAGCGTTATCAGAAGCTGATTTACAAGATGACCTTGACCGTCGTCGTCCTGGGACTTCTCGTTATACCACTGCTCGTCGTGAACCTGATCAAGTTAAAATAATGTCTGGTGTTTTTGAAGGAAAAACAACGGGAACACCTATTGGTTTACTCATTGAAAATACCGACCAACGTTCAAAAGATTACGGCAATATCGCGCAAAGTTTCCGTCCGGGTCATGCCGATTATACTTATTGGCAAAAATACGGTATTCGTGATTATCGCGGTGGCGGAAGATCATCAGCACGTGAAACCGCAATGCGAGTTGCGGCAGGTGCTGTAGCTAAAAAATACTTAAAAGAAAAGTTTAATGTCGACATTCAAGGGTGTGTTACTCAGATAGGCGACGTTTGCGCAACTAACATTGACTGGAACATTGTAGAAAATAACCCTTTCTTCTTTCCCGATGTAACTAAGCTTGATGCGTTAGATGAGCTACTGCGCGGCATTATCCGTGAGAAAGACTCCATTGGCGCTAAAATAATGGTGCGAGCCACTAACGTGCCCGTTGGTTTAGGTGAACCTATTTTTGATCGTATGGATGCTGATATTGCTCATGCGCTTATGGGAATAAACGCTGTTAAAGGTGTTGAGATTGGCGATGGTTTTGCGGTGGTAAACCAAAGAGGTTCAGAGCACCGTGACGAATTAACTCCAGAGGGTTTTGCCAGTAATCATAGTGGGGGTATTTTAGGTGGAATTTCATCAGGACAAAGTATTGTTGCTAACATTGCAATGAAACCCACTTCAAGTATTGGAGTCAGTGGCAAAACGATTGATTTAGCTGGAAAAGCAACAGACTTAGTCACCAAAGGTCGTCATGATCCTTGTGTTGGCATTCGTGCGGTTCCTATTGCCGAAGCTATGTTAGCACTAACGCTGATGGACCATTTTTTACGCCATCGTGGACAAAACGCTGATGTTATTTGTGTTACACCTGATATTGAATCCTAGTCAGTGATTTTTATTGAAAGCCAAAAGTAATGACATCGGATAAATTTGTAAGGCTTTCTTCGAGTTACTTTTGGTACTTTGCTATTTTAGGTCTGATTATTCCCTTCTTACCTATTTTTCTTGATGCAAAAAGCTTTAGTTCAATTGAAATAGGTGAAATTCTTGCGATTATTACTGCTACTAAAATCATCGGTCCTACCTTCTGGGCTTTCGCAGCTGATAAATCAGGTAAACAATTATCAATTATTCGCAGTGGTTCGCTGTTAGCTCTACTGAGTTTTTCACTGCTTTTCTGGTTAAACGGTTATTGGCCAATTGTTTTTTGTTTAGCGGTTTTTAGTTTGTTTTGGACCGCTGTTTTACCCCAACTTGAAGTGCTTACCCTTAACTCAATTCGACGTAGTGCAAAAATTTATGCACGTATTCGCTTGTGGGGGAGTATTGGTTTTATTTTTTTAGCGGTTCTCGCTGGAGACTTAATAGAGCGATATTCTGCAGATGCATTTACTTATTTAGGTGTATTTGTGCTGGCAGGATTATTTCTTTCAAGCATGAAATTAACCCCTGCGAAAATTACAAGAAATAGTGTTAAGCCGTTAGAAAAAATCATTGATAAAATTCTTTGTCGCTCGTTTATATGCTTTTTTCTTGCGGGCTTGATGTTACAAATGAGTTTTGGTCCTTATTATGGTTTCTTTGCGCTTTATCTTCGAGAGCTGGCTTACCCTGGTTTTGCGGTTGGTATATTCATTACCATATCAGTAATGGCCGAGATCCTTATTTTTATCTATGCGAGCGTATTCTTCCGATATTTTTCTTTGAAAACGCTGTTAGCCATGAGTATATTATTAACATCTGTTCGTTGGCTTATGACCGGTAATTTTGCGGATGTTATCTGGGTTCTAGCACTCGTTCAGTGCATACATGCACTTAGTTTTGGTTTGTACCACAGTGTTTCTATTCAATTTATTCATCGACATTTCAATGATGACCAACAAAACCGTGGTCAAGCAATCTATATTGGCGGTGTCTATGGGTTAGGTGGTGCAATTGGTGCTTATATAGCAGGTAATGTTTGGCAAGGAGGGCAAGGCAGCGAACTTGCCTATAATCTTGCCGCGTTTGCTGCATTAGTTGGATTTCTGTTTGTTTTACTTATGCCTGATAATCGAATAAATGACAAAAAATAACAATAATGACACTAAACAGTGCATTATATTATTGCCAAAGAATATCTATTATTAAATTAATTACCCTCGCTTCACCCTTATTATTAAGTGTATTGGATAATCATGAAGTTTATTTTCTGGTTCGGGATCTTAATAAATGGATTTAGTTTTTCCTGTTTAGCTGAAAGAATTAACGTTGCTATGGAACCCTTCCCCCGTTTGTTAATGCGCAGGGTACAGGGCTAACTATTGACATGCTTCACGCTATTGTAAAAATTTCTGACCGCGAGTTTAATATTGAGATCATGACCTATCCACGCGCTAAACATCAGTTAAAGCAACAACGTGTTGAAATAGCGTGTCACACGCCTAAAGATTTAGAAACTGTTGATTTTTATCTTTATGCACAAGAACTAAACTGGAAAATAGACACCTCTTCTGATATTTTTACTTTTGATCGTAAATTTTTTGACTTATCGCTACTTCAAAAAGCCCAATGGGTACGACTATTGGAAATGCTGACTTTTTAGCAAGTCAAATGAAAATTCGGCGAGATATGTTTATTCAAACGGCGACCCTTCGACAACTTGTTGATATGTTGGTTAAGCGAAGTATTAGTATTTGAAAGGGTATCGGTGATGACGTTGTTACAAGAGAAGAAAGTGCAGGGGGTTATTATCAAACCCTTGGTGCAGTAACAGCTAGTATTGCTGTTTATAGAGATTCACAGGGGGAAAGTTAAAAAAAAAGCTCGATGCTCTTATCAATCAACTACCTTTAGACGCTATTTTTCTGGTTACTTTCAATACAGCAATTTACCAGAAAGCGGTAAAGTACCCATTGTTAATTAACTCGATGGCATGAGTAATTATAATGAACTTCAGTCTTACCATTAATGACAAGACTGAAGTTTATTCAACTCAACTAGTTTGCATCTATAAGAATGGGCTCTCCTAAACCTAATGCTTTCAAACCCTCCATCTGCGTTTTAGCATCTCCAACCACGAGATAAATCATTTTTTCATGGCGTAAATGTTCATTCGCTAACGATTTAATATTCTCTAATGTTAAGCTTTCAACTAATGTTGCTCGCTCTAGTATATAGTTTGCAGGCAAATTGTATTGGCTCATACTTTGTAATATCGCCAGTTTTGCGTTGTATGTTTCAAACTTTCTCGCATTACTTTTTAAATAATAACTTTTAGTTGTGGCTAAATCTTTGTCATTAAAGTCATTTTGATATTTTTCAACCAGATCTTTAATTAATGCAATTGCTTCTAGTGTTACATTCGTGCGAACACCACTACTAATAATAAACTCTCCACTTGTTTTACTCCCGCTATAGCTCGAACGTACACCGTAGGTGTAGCCTTTGCCTTCGCGCAACTCTTGTGTAAGTTTTGAAGCAAAGCTGCCACCACCTAAAATATAATTCATTACTTGAGCACTATAAAAATCTTTATGCATAGCATTCATGGCAGGAAAGCCAATTCTGAGTTGAGATTGTTTAGCATCGGGGACATCATAGAAATAGATTTTTGATTCTTTGGGTGGTACCGGCGCTAAAACCTCAGGTAATACGGCATTTTTTTTCAACCAATTATGTTCTAATTTTTGAAAAGCAGCTAATACTGCTGTTTCGTTTATATCTCCAACAATATGAATGTTAGTTAAATTTGGTGACAGTTTTGTTTCATAAAAGGCTTTTAAATCAGTTAACGTTATTTTTTCAAGTGAAGCTAATGTGCCCAATAGATTGTTCGATAAAATACTCGACTTACCATAGAGCAATCTATTCATTTGATTGTCTGCTAATTGATTAGGATTCGTTTGTTGCTGTTTTATTTGGCTGATTATGTCTTGTTTGGTCAGCGTAAACTCTTTCTCATCCCACCGAGGTGCTAAGATCATTTCTGTTATTAAATCGACTGTTGCTTGATGATTTCTTGCTAAAGTACTTGCTGATATTTTTATTGACTCTGGCGTTGCATAAACACTAATTGTAGCGCCAAGCTTATTAATTGCTTCTTCAAGTTGTTGTGGTGTTTTATTTTTAGTGCCTTTGTTCATCAGTTCAGCGACTAAATTCGCGACACCGACTCGGTCAATATCATCAAATAGCATCCCTCCAGCGATATCTATATTGAACTGCACCAGTGGAACTTCATTGTTCTTGATACCATAAATATGTAACCCGTTGGTTAACGTGTCTTGCCAAACTTTAGGTACCGATAGTGTCGGCGATTTACCATAGGCAGGTTCATTTGAACGGTCGAAACTTGAAGGTGTTTTGATATACGTTGATTGCTGTGAAGCATCAAAACTTTGTTCTGCGTTAGCGACAATTTTTTCTTCAGTTATTTGTGCCTTTACTGAATTTTCTAACGCTAGATTTTGCTGCCCCTTTGGTACAAAACTTGTGGCAACAACATATTTATTTTTAATATATTTATTATAAACACGTAAAACATCTTCTTTACTCACCGCCAAAATGTTTTTAGCTTCTTGGTTAATAAAACCAGGATCTTTCGTAAAAATATTATATTGTGCTAATTGGAAGCCTTTACCTAAAACGCTTGAAAGCCCCCGATAAAAAGCAGTTTCTTGTCCTGCTTTTATGGTGGCGAGGTCTTCATCACTAAAGCCTTTTTTTTCAAATTTGAGAAATGCTTCGCTGATCGCTTTGTTAATATTATTTAAATTAGTATTTTCAAAGCCTCTTACTTTCAACATGAGTTGACCGGCTAACTCTGATTGATAGTGGTACATAGTAACGCGAGACGTTAGCGTTAATTCATCAATTAATTTTTGATTTAATAGCGCTTTTTTACCATCACTGAGTAATTCAACTAATACTTGTAAGGCATAACTGTCTGGATGATATTGAGGGATAGTTGGCCAAGTTAAGCTGAGCTCTGGTAATTTAGCGAAGTTATCTTCATGATATATTTTCTTGGTTTTTGTTAAGTTTGCTGACTGTTTGGCGAGAGGTTCGATTTTTTCACCCGCATCAATTTCATCAAAATATTTATGAACCCAAGCTTTCGCTTCAGCTTCATCAAAATCACCTGCAATCACCAAGGTCACATTATTGGGCACATACCAACTCTTAAAGAAGTCCTTAACATCTTGAAGTGTTGAATTTTGTAAATCGATTAAAGACCCAATAACTTGCCAGTTGTATGGATGATTTTCAGGATAAAGGTTTTTATCGATAACATACTGAGTATGGCCATAAGGTCGGTTGTCATTACTTTGTCGTTTTTCATTTTTTACAACTTGTTTTTCTTTTGCAAGTACTTGCTCGGTGACGGTATTTATAAAAAAACCAAGTTTGTCAGCTTCTGCCCAAATCATTTTTTCTAAAGCATCACTGGGTACGGTTTGAAAGTAATTTGTTCTATCACGACTAGTTGACCCATTTGCGCCTGAGCCACCAATTTGTGCACTCATTTTGTCTAAACCTCCTTTTCCAAGGTTTTCAGACTCGAGAAATAACAAGTGTTCGAACAAATGAGCAAAGCCAGTTCTTCCTTGAATTTCACGAGCAGACCCAACATGTGCAGTTAACGCTACAGCAACAACAGGGTCTGAACGGTCGATATGAAAAACGACTTCTAAGCCATTATCTAAAACAAACTTATGGTATTTAATATCTATAGCGCTATTTGCTGAAGAAGATTTATTAATGCTTTGTTTGTTTAATGCGTTTTTTGATGGTGCTTCTATCGTATTACAGCCAGCTACTGATAAGGCGGTAATTATCGAAAAGCTTAGTGCAGTCCATTTCATTGGGAAACCTATTTTAATTATTATTTATTATTGCTGATATTGTGCCTGTTATTCGATAAAACACCAATAAAACCACTGTAAAAACGTAAAATCAATGTTAATTAATATTACCAAGGTATAAAAAAAGCGCTAAAAGCGCTTTTAAAAACAATAATAAATAATTTTTAATTATTTATTTAATGCTTCACCTAAATGTGGGCGTATATCTTTTAAAATAGTTTTTAATAAACGCGGGCACGCTGCAACGGTATTACCTGAAACAGTATGATTATGATCGCCTACAAAATCAGTGACTAAACCACCGGCTTCTATAATTAATAATTCACCTGCAGCAGATTCCCAAGGTTTTAACCCTATTTGAAAATAACCATCTACACGGCCAGCAGCGACATAAGCTAAGTCTAGAGCAGGAGAACCTGAACTACGTAAATCTGAAGATTTAGTAAATAATGTTTTAAACATTTCTAAATAAGCGTTGCTGTGTTGTTTATGCTTATATGGGAAGCCTGTGGCAACAATGGCACCAGAAAGTTCTTTATGTTGTTTTACACGGATTCGAAAACCATTAAGTTGTGCGCCTTTGCCACGGCTAGCTGTAAATAGCTCACCACGAGAAGGATCAAAAATAATCGCTTGATCTAGTTTGCCTTTTACTTTTAAAGCAATAGATACAGAAAAATGTGGAATGCCTTTAATAAAGTTTGTTGTACCGTTTATTGGATCAATAATCCATTGGAAGTTGTCATCTTTGCCTTTGATCACCCCACATTCTTCACCAACAATGGTGTGATCTGGGTATGATTTTTTTAATGTTTCAATAATGGCTTCTTCAGCGCTTAGGTCAGCACTCGTCACAAAATCATTTGTTCCTTTTGCTTGAACTTCAACTTTATCTAATTGTTCAATGGCACGAACAATAACTTTACCTGCGTTACGCGCAGCACGAATACCAATATTAAGCATAGGATGCATATAGAGACTACCTTTTACATATTTGTAAATAGAATTAAACAGTATAACAACTTTTATAAAGAACGAGGCTTGCCGCCGAGCGGATTTTCAAGCGCGAAAATTATAGCAAAGTTATCTGTAATTAGCGACACTGTTTTTTATAAAGAAGAATAAAGAAAAAATTTCATAGATGTTTAATAACTAACACATAATTTTTCGCACTAACTAATTTCAATAAACTTGATGATTTTTTCTGAGCACAAGGTTAATGTTCTGTGATAATATCATCGTCAATTTTAGCCATCTAGATAGTTAATACCAGTAGGTATAATTTATTTTATAAATTAACTATAAATTAACTATAAATTGAGTAATTGAAGATAATGTCAGAACAATCATCACTTTTAGGTAATGTTCGGATTGTATTAGTAAATACTTCCGATTGTCGTAATATTGGTTCGGCCGCACGTGCTATGAAAACGATGGGGTTAAGTGAACTTATATTAGTTGACCCTATAGAAATGCCAAATGGCCAAGCACAAGCTTTAGCCGCTGGGGCTACCGATGTATTAAAAAATGCAAAAGTAGTGAGCACTTTAGCTGAAGCGATCAGTGAATGCGGTTTGGTTGTCGGTACAAGTGCACGTTCTCGCACCTTACCTTGGCCTATGTTAGAGCCAAGAGGCTGTGGAGAAAAACTGGTAGAAGAGGCGCATAATTTTCCAGTGGCCTTAGTTTTTGGTCGTGAAAGTAGTGGTTTGACTAATGATGAGTTACAACTTTGTCATTTTCATGTTCAAATTCCTGCGAACCCGGATTACAGTTCATTAAACTTAGCGATGGCCGTGCAGACTTTAAGTTATGAAGTGCGGACCAGTTATTTAATTAATCAGCAAAAAGCATTTAAAGCGAAAGGTGAAAACCTCAGTAAAAATTTGCCAAAAAAAGAGCTTGATGAAGACGAGTATCCGATTATTGCTGAAACGGAGCGATTTTATCAACACTTTGAAGATGCGTTAAAAGCAACCGGTTTTATTGTGCCTACACATCCAGGTTTAGTGATGACTAAACTGCGTCGTTTATTTAACCGAGCGCGACCGGATGTAAAAGAAGTCAAGATGTTACGTGGAATATTAGCTTCCGTACAAAGAGCGGCTAAAGTAAACGAGAAAGAAAAAAATAAAGAATAATAAAAGTAAGTACTCATTATATTGGTGCTTATTTTCACCGATATATAGAAGGATATAATTATGTTCAGCCGTATCAGAGAAGACATTAAAAGTGTCTTTGACCGAGATCCCGCCGCTCGAAATACGTTAGAAGTGTTAACTAACTACCCAGGTATGCATGCTATTTGGATTCATCGTTTGAGTCATAAACTGTGGAAAAACAACTGGTATCTTCTTGCGCGCAGTTTATCAACCTTTTCTCGATGGATGACGGGGGTTGAAATTCATCCAGGGGCAACATTAGGTCGTCGGTTCTTTATTGATCACGGTATGGGAATTGTCATCGGTGAAACGGCTGAAATTGGAAACGATGTTACTTTATATCATGGCGTTACTTTAGGTGGGACAAGCTGGACTGCGGGTAAACGTCACCCAACGTTAGAAGATAATGTTGTTATAGGGGCTGGAGCACAAGTGCTTGGACCTATTACTATCGGTAAAGGTGGCAAGGTAGGTTCTAACTCTGTTGTGGTAAAAGATGTACCTGCAAATGGAACCGCTGTTGGTATTCCTGCACGTATTGTCAATGAAAAAAGTCAATCAGAAAAAGAGCAGCGTGACCAAGTTGCAAGAAAGTTTGGATTCGATGCTTATGCCGTTTCCGCTGATAACCCTGATCCGGTTGCTAAAGCTATTGGCCGTGTACTAGATCATATGCACTTGATGGATAAAAAGGTTGCTGACTTATGCAAAGAAGTAAATCAGCTCGGTGGTGAAGTTTGCCAAGAAGCATTACCCGAATTGAGTGTGGGTGAATTCGTTGATGATGAAAAGGCCGCCGCTCAACGTCGTGAAAAACGCGTAGCGTCATTTGATCCTGAAATATAATATAAACACCTTACCTGTTACGGATACTTCCTTCCATTAAACTGAGGGAATTCGCGACTAACTGACTCTTTTTCGAACAAACATATAATACTTGAGTAAAACACTCAGGTATTTAGTTGACTATTTTGTAGGGTTATGTAAAATTGTTGGTAATTCGATAGGGGTACACAATGAAACTGACTTCAAAAGGGCGTTACGCGGTAACTGCTATGTTAGATGTAGCAATTCACGCCGTAACTGGACCCGTACCTTTGGCTGATATTTCAGAGCGGCAGGGCATATCGTTGTCTTATTTAGAACAACTTTTCTCCCGCTTAAGAAAATATGGCTTGGTAAATAGTATTAGAGGCCCAGGTGGAGGTTATCGCCTTGGAATGTGCTCTGCAAAAATTTCTGTTGCTGATGTCATCAATGCTGTTGATGAATCCATTAAGGCGACGAGATGTGACGGTAAAGGTAATTGCCAAAATGGTGACGAATGCCTAACACACATGTTGTGGGAAGGCTTAAGTGACCGTATCGAAGATTTTTTAAAGAACATAACGTTGGCAGAGCTTGTTGAGCAAAGCAACGTGAAATTAGTGTCTAGACGACAAGATAAAGCGCATGCACAAGCCAATAAAACTATGCCGTCATTAGAAACATTAATTGAAACCAAAAACATTATGCACGACATGCACTAAATGCATGTTGTTAAACTGGAGAACGTTAGCGAATGAAGCTTCCTATTTATTTTGATTACTCAGCTACAACACCTGTAGATAAACGTGTTGCAGAAAAAATGATGCAGTATATGACTACTGACGGTTTTTACGGTAACCCTGCATCTCGTTCACACAAATTTGGCTGGCAAGCTGAAGAAGCGGTAGATATTGCGCGTAACCAAGTCGCTGACCTTCTTAATGCTGATCCGCGTGAAATTGTTTTCACCTCCGGAGCAACAGAGTCAAATAACTTAGCTATTAAAGGTGCTGCTAACTTTTATCGTAAAAAAGGTAAGCATGTTATTACCTGTAAAACAGAGCATAAAGCTGTTTTAGATACGTGCCGCGAATTAGAGCGTCAAGGCTTTGAAGTTACTTATTTAGATCCTGAAAGCAATGGCTTGATTGATCTTAATAAATTAGCAGATGCAATGCGTGATGACACAGTATTAGTAAGCATTATGCATGTAAATAATGAAATTGGCGTAATTCAAGATGTTGCTGCAATCGGTGAAATGTGTCGTGCACGTAAGATTGTTTTTCATGTCGATGGCGCACAAAGCGTTGGTAAAATTGAAGTAGATATGGAAAAGTTGAAAATTGATTTAATGTCAATTTCTGCACATAAATTCTACGGTCCAAAAGGTATGGGCGCAATGTATGTTCGTCGTAAGCCTCGTATTCGTCTTGAAGCGCAAATGCATGGTGGTGGACACGAACGTGGCATGCGTAGTGGCACATTACCTACGCATCAAATCGTTGGTTTAGGTGAAGCTTGTCGTATTGCTAAAGAAGAAATTACCCAAGACATCGCTCATGTAACTAAAATGCGCGACCGCTTATGGGCTGGCTTGAACACGATGGAACAAGTTTTTGTTAACGGAGATTTTGATAATCGCTACCCAGGTAACTTAAACGTAAGTTTTAATTTTGTTGAAGGTGAATCTTTGATTATGGCGCTTAAAGATTTAGCGGTATCTTCTGGTTCAGCCTGTACTTCTGCCAGTTTAGAGCCTTCGTACGTCTTACGTGCATTAGGTTTGAACGACGAAATGGCGCATAGCTCAATTCGTTTTAGCTTCGGTCGTTTTACGACTACTGAAGAAGTAGATTACGCGATTACACTTATTCAAAAATCAATTGGGCATTTACGTGATATGTCACCACTTTGGGAAATGTTCCAAGACGGTATTGATTTAGATTCAATTGAATGGGCTGCTCACTAAGCATCCCTAATGAAAATTTTACTGATGAACATACATTTTTGTATGGTTCATCGCTAATCAGGAGAGAAATAATGGCTTATTCAGAAAAAGTAATTGATCACTATGAAAACCCACGTAATGTTGGCTCAATGGATAAAAATGATCCACAAGTAGCAACAGGCATGGTTGGCGCACCCGCATGTGGTGACGTAATGAAGCTACAATTGAAAATTAACGCTGACGGTATTATCGAAGACGCTAAATTTAAAACTTATGGTTGTGGTTCTGCTATTGCGTCAAGTTCATTAGTAACGGAATGGGTGAAAGGTAAATCTATTGACGAAGCTGCGACGATTAAAAATACGGCAATTGCTGAAGAACTTGCTTTACCGCCAGTAAAAATTCATTGCTCTATTCTAGCGGAAGATGCTATCAAAGCAGCGATTGAAGATTATCGCACTAAAACTGCTTAGACCTCGGAGTTATTTATGAGTGTTACAATGACGAAAGACGCAGCAGACCGTGTTCAGTCATTTATTACCAATCGAGGCAAGGGTCTCGGTTTGCGTCTTGGTATTAAAACTACAGGATGTTCTGGTCTAGCTTATGTGATGGAATTTGTTGATGAGTTGAATGAAGACGATACATTGTTTTCTATCTCTGATGTGAATATTATTATCGACGGAAAAAGTTTAGTTTACCTTGATGGTATTGAAGTAGATTTTGTTAAGGAAGGTCTAAACGAAGGTTTTAAATTCACAAACCCAAATGCCAAAGGCGAATGTGGTTGTGGTGAAAGCTTTAACGTTTAAGTGATTTGTGAACGGCTTATGAATAAGCCGTTTACTGGAGTTTTTGTGAATTATTTTCAGATATTTGGTTTTGCATCGCAGTTTGAACTTGATGTTCATAAATTAGCTGATATTTACCAAACACTACAAAAAAAAGTACATCCAGACAAGTTCGCTCATGCATCAAGCCAAGAGCAATTAGTTGCCGTTAAAAAATCAACCTTAATTAACGATGCTTATCAAACGCTGAAAAACCCCTTAATGCGTGCCCAATATTTATTAGAATTACGAGAAAGCGATCAGCCTAACGAACAAGCTTCGTTTAGTGATAACAGCTTTTTAATGCGCCAAATGGAATTACATGAAATGCTTGATGATGTTAAACATGCTAATGACCATGAAGCCGCAATTCTAGCGTATGCTGAAGTATTAAATATAGGCTTTCAAGGGCTTGCTGTAGAAATGCATGCACACCTTGACGAAAACACAATACAGTCAAATCTATTAGCGGGTAATAATTTACGCAAATTAAAGTTTTATCAAAAATTACGTGTTGATCTTGATAAATTAGAAGATCAGCTTTTTAATGATGAATGATCGCTAATTCAAATGAATTTTTAGTGTAATAAACTAACAGCAAAAATGTGTTTTTTTATTTACAATGGAATATCATACCGCCCGTTAATCGTAATCGAATATAAAAGAGTCTAAAAATGGCGTTATTGCAAATAGCCGAGCCCGGCCAAAGTACGGTTCCTCACGAACATCGTCTCGCCGCAGGCATTGATCTAGGTACAACTAATTCTCTTATCGCTAGTGTTAAAAGTGGTTTATCTGAAACCATAGTAGACAGCGAAGGACGAGACATATTACCTTCAATCGTAAGTTATCAAGCGAATGAAATATTAGTGGGAAATGCCGCTAAAGCACATTCGGTTAGTGACCCAGAAAATACTGTCGTTTCAGCCAAACGCCTGATTGGTCGCTCATTAGCTGATATTCGTAACAAATATCCTTCATTGCCTTATTCTTTCTCAGGTGACGAAAGTCACCCAAGCATCACTACACGTACCGGTGAAGTAAACCCAGTACAAGTGTCAGCTGAAATCTTAAAAAGTTTAAAAAAACGAGCTGAACACGCGTTAGGTGGTGAGCTAAGCGGTGTTGTTATAACTGTTCCTGCTTACTTTGATGATGCTCAGCGACACAGTACAAAAGATGCAGCAAAACTTGCTGACCTAAATGTTTTACGTTTACTCAATGAGCCTACAGCAGCGGCTGTTGCTTACGGTTTAGATAGCGGAAAAGAAGGCATTATTGCTGTTTATGATTTAGGTGGTGGTACTTTTGATATTTCAGTATTACGTTTAAATAAAGGCGTTTTCGAAGTGTTAGCTACCGGTGGTGACTCTGCATTAGGTGGTGATGACTTTGACAATATTCTTGTTGATCACATCATCGAACAGACTGATCTACAACGACCATTATCAACGACATTAGAACGTCAATTGCTGCAACAAGCTTGTCATGTTAAAGAGCAACTCACTGAAAATTTGGTGATTAGTTTTTCATTAACATTAGATAATGGAGATGAAAAACATGGCGAAATTAATCGTGATACGTTTGAATCTTTGATCAATGTGTTAGTGACCAAAACATTGCGTGCCTGTCGCCGCGCATTAAAAGATGCAGAAATTACTATTGATGATGTGATTGAAGTCGTTATGGTAGGTGGTTCAACGCGTGTTCCACTGGTGCGCCAGGAAGTTGAAAAATATTTTAATCGTCTGCCATTAACCTCTATCGATCCCGATAAAGTTGTAGCCATTGGCGCCGCGATTCAAGCTGATATTTTGGCGGGTAATAAGCCCGATAGCGATATTTTGTTGCTTGATGTTATTCCATTATCGCTTGGTTTAGAAACAATGGGCGGATTGGTTGAAAAAGTTATCCCTAGAAATACAACAATTCCTGTTGCTAAAGCTCAAGAATTTACTACTTTTAAAGACGGTCAAACTGCAATGGCCGTACATGTGCTCCAAGGTGAACGTGAGCTTGTTGAAGATTGCCGATCGTTAGCACGTTTTGAATTACGTGGTATTCCTGCAATGACTGCTGGCGCTGCTCATATTCGCGTTACTTTCAAAGTTGATGCGGATGGATTATTAGAAGTTTCAGCCATGGAAAAGTCAACGGGGATAGAAACAGGCATAACAGTTAAGCCTTCATTTGGCCTCGAAGAGCAAGAAATTACTCAAATGCTGCGGGATTCAATGAGCAATGCTGAACAAGATATTCAAGCGCGCATGTTGAAAGAGCAACAAGTTGAAGCATCGCGAGTTATTGAGTCAGTGCAATCTGCATTGATTAATGACAGCGCGTTATTAAATCAAGATGAAATTACCACGATAAATAATGCAATAAACGCGTTAGCGAAGATTGCCCAAAGCACGGTTGCGGATGATATTGAAGCAGCTATTGAAATATTAAATGAAAGCACTGCTATTTTTGCTGAACGTCGTATGGATTCATCGATAAAAACAGCATTAGCAGGACATTCAGTAGACGAAGTTTAAAAACTTTTAGGAGCTAAGAAAATGGCGAAAATTATATTCCTTCCTAACGAAGACTTATGCCCAGACGGTGCAGTTGTTGAAGCAGAAAAGGGAGAAAGTGTACTTAACGTTGCGCTACGTAGTGATATTGGTGTAGAGCACGCCTGTGAAAAAGTATGTGCTTGTACTACTTGTCATATGATCATCCGTGAAGGTTTTGATTCAATTGCACAATCAGATGAACTTGAAGATGACATGCTTGACAGAGCTTGGGGATTAGAGCCAGAATCTCGTTTAGGTTGTCAAGCGTTGGTTGGAGATGAAGACTTAGTTGTTGAAATTCCAAAGTACACGGTGAATATGGTGTCTGAAAACCACTAGTTTATTATTATAGGTATTTATTTTAAAGGGCAATAACATGTTAATGTTATTGCCCTTTTTGATCGCAGCTAAGATATGATTGGATATTTATATCTTGATAGTTTCTTTAACTTTCAACAAGAATGATTAAGCGTTATTTTGTTTAGGTCAATAGACAGCAGATTAAAAATTTGTTCTACTTGAAACCGATATTTGCGCAATAAAATGTTTAATAACCGTAGATATATATTTTATAAATAATTTTAGGCCTCATAAATTTGTCTGAACTATCTAAATCACAAACGATAAAAAGTTTAACCATTACTAACCAGTTTGCTACGGATATCTTGTTATTAAATACCCCAAGTGAAATTTGGCAATATTTAGCACAAAATATTGTTGAAAAGCTCGGTTTTGACGATGCCGTTATTTATACTTTAGATGCTGGTGGGCAGACCTTAAGTCGAATGTCAGGCTTTGAAAAGAAAACGTCTATCAATAATGATAAAAGTAGTGATATTCAAATAAGAGATACAACATCTAACTCGATAGTCATCCCATTCAATCAAGGTGTTATTGGCAAGGTTGCCGCTACTAAAAAACCAATATTAGTTAAAGATACGCGAGAATTTGAAAGTTATATTGTTGATGACGAAACTACGCTATCAGAGTTAGCCGTACCTATTTTATTTAAACAGCAATTATTAGGCGTCATTGATTCTGAACATGAAAGTATTAATTTTTATACTGAATATCACCTAAGAACACTGACCGCGTTAGCGACAATAACCGCGATGAAAATATCTCAAATCATCAGGGTTGATGGTTTGGAAGAAGTTATTGAAAATTTAGAATATGCCAATAAAATTCAAGACGCACTCTTTGAAATAGCGGAACTTATTTTTAAAACTAAAAGTATTGATGAATTTTATCAATACTTACATCAATGTATTGGTCGCCTTACCCTAGCAAAAAACTTTTTTGTTGCATTGTTAAAAGACAATGGCAAAAGGATCGACTTTCCTTATGCTATTGACGAGTTTGACAGTGCTTCAAATTTCACAAGTTTAAACATCGATCCTAATGTCTTAAGTATTACTGGTTATGCGCTAGCTAAAGACCAACCTTTTCTTTTTTACGAAAAAGACATTCAAAAGATGCTTAATGAAAAAGCAATCTATATACGCGGTAGTATCCCCAAAGCTTGGTTGGGTGTACCATTTGGGAGCGGTATAAATAAAGGGATTGTGGTTGTACAAAGTTACAGTACCGAGTTCTTATTTCAAGAAAAAGACAAACAATTACTCATGTTTGTTGCCAAGCATATTAATAATGCTATTGAAAGAATGGAGGCTAAGCAAAAGTTACAATTTTTAGCCTTACATGATCCATTAACGAACTTACCGAACCGTTCGTTATTCAAAGATAGGCTCCAACATGCGTTCTTGCATTGCCAAAATAATCGTCACGACAATATAGCAATACTCTTTATTGACGTGGACAGGTTTAAAAAAATTAACGACACTTATGGTCACCATGTTGGCGATAAGTTACTGGTTGCTATTGTGAAGTCAATAACAACAACGTTAAGAAACACTGATACACTCGCTCGTTTAGGTGGTGATGAATTCGCCATATTACTTGATGGTAATATTGATCATGAGACCATTTGTCGGATAACTGAAAGTATTCTTGCGGTTATGGCCGCGGCTTTTAATATTGATGGCTTGAATATTTCCAGTAGTGTAAGTATTGGTATAGCAACCTATAGCGATACGAGTGAAAGTGCTGAACAGTTATTAATTGATGCAGACCATGCTATGTACCAAGCAAAGTTGAAAGGTCGCAACCAATATGTATTTTTTGAAGCACTTGAAGAACAAAGTAAATCAATTAATGTGAAAGTTGAGTATGATTTTGATAAAGCATTAAAAAATCAAGAGTTTATTGGCAATTATCAACCGTTGATTGATTTTGATACGGGAGATATTATTGGAGCTGAAATTTTAGTTCGTTGGCAACACCCTAAATTAGGGCTTTTGTATCCAGATTTTTTTATTCCTATTTTAGAAAAATCAGGACAAATAGTTCAACTTGATCTCTATATGCTAAAGCTCGCTATGAGTAAACTCAACCTTTGGGCTCATTGGCTTCCCCAAATATTTAAGCTGAGTGTTAATGTTTCAACATCAGGCTTTGCGTCACAAGATTTTATTAACTATTTGCAATCGCAACATCATCTATCTGCAGTGACCACCGAACGGTTATGTGTCGAAATTACTGAAGAAAGTTTAATTCTAAATGTTGATGCGGTGAAAAGACATTTAGATATTTTAAAAAATCTTCACATACCAGTTGCTTTAGATGACTTTGGTACAGGCTTTTCATCGCTAAGTTACTTACATCAATTTTCCTTAGATTATTTAAAAATAGACAAAAGCTTTGTTGATGACTTAAATGAAGTGAGCAATAAAATCTTAATATTGGATGCTGTGGTTAATTTAGCCAAATCATTGAAAATAAAAACGACAGCAGAAGGTATTGAAACCGAAGAACAATACCAAAAGCTTAAAGAAATTGGCTGTGATGTTGCCCAAGGGTACCATATTGCAAAACCGATGCTTGATACGGACTTTAAACTTTTCTTCTTAAATTGGGAGGGAATGTTAAAGAGGATGGCATCAACAGCTCGTTAACTTTTTTGGTATCGACCATATAATCTCGAAGTAACACCGTATCTGCATCTCAAGTCGCGCTTTGAGGTTTACTCATTGCACAAGGCTGTTTCACTCTTTATGGCGTAGCTTAGTCTTTTAAGGATGATAATACCTATTGCCAACTTTGAAAAAAAGCAGATAGACAGACCACGGCGCAATGAGGGCTTTTTATTTCAGCCTCTAAAGAAGAACCTTTGATTTTGGTGGGTACTCTTCCTATAAAACTAAAATCATTGATCTTGCTTCGTCTTATTATCGTGATCAATTTGGTGATTGTACTACTATCTCTTACCCTGCATTAGTCTTAAGTTACGCTGTTATGTTTACTGCTGGCTTTTATACTCTACCGAATTGGCAAAAAAGTGTTTGGTAAGTCAATATTATTAAAGTGGCTTTGGCTTTGTTTATTGCCAGCTCAATTACTTTCTTTATTTCAAATGGTGGTTATTACGCGTTTTCAGGTAAATTCCCTGTGTTGTCATGGACGGAATATGCAACACGTGTCGATAAGTATTATGTTGAGTCTATTTCAAATCCTATTTTTTAGGTTATTTCAGCTATGATCCTCGATTTTACTTTGAGTCATTTTTTCAAGGCAAAATCAATAAATGTTAATACACACGTAAATGGTCGATTGTAGTTTCGCCTTGAAATGAAAAGCAATAATGACAAATATAATCGACAATCAACACGATAAAAATAATTAAAGAGAAGAGACCAATTAATGGCGTTATCTAATAAAAAGACACTCCCATTTCAAGATAAATCCGAGTATAAAAAAGGGAGTGGTGTTATGTTTCAGCACACATTATTGCTGCACCGCATTCTGGCTCTGTAAAAACAAAAATTAGAGCTGCGCTTGCCCGTTACCACCGTAATCAAGGCCTTAAAGTAATAGTATTTAAAGCTGGGCCAGATTTTATTGACCCGATGATATTACGTAAAGCCAGTGGTGAATTAGTTTATCAATTAGATTGATGGTTAGTCGGTGAGCAGGGTTGCCAAGCGCTACTTTATCGCGCGGCGTAAGACTCAGATCTGATTCTAATCGAAGGTGTGATGGGATTGTTTGATGGTACCTCAAGTAGGGCAGATTTAGCTCAGCATTTTAATATCCCTGTTCTGGCTGTTATTGATGCTAAGGCAATGGCTCAAACCTTTGCCGCAGTGGCTTTTGGTTTAGCTAAATTTAGAGAAAACTTATAATTTTCTGGTGTTATTGGTAATCGAGTCAATTCAGATCGTTATGCTGAAATGCTCAGTAGTAACGTGCCATGTGAATTACGCTTCTATGGCTGTATCCCAAAAGATGAATCGATAACTTTGCCAGAGCGGCATCTAGGTTTAGTAAAGGCGCAAGAGCTCGTAGATATTGATGAATAACTCGATCAAGCTGCTAGTCATATTGAGAATACAGCCCTAACCTCAATACCTGAAGCATTGAAAAATAAGCTAAAAAGGCAAGAAGGTTATCAGTCAATGGGCCAAGTTTATCGCGATCCTGAAACAGGTAAGTTAATATTGAGCAGTAATGAATAACGCAATTAATAGCGTAATGATTAAATAGAATGAGAATATTATGAGTGATGTGAATAAAGAGGCTGAAAAAGCAGCTGCGAAAGAACAAAAACATATTGAACGCCAAAAGAAAATTAAAGCCAATGTTGATGAACGAATTGCTCAAGCGACAGAAGAGCGCGGTGTTTTTGTTGTTATAACCGGTAATGGCAAAGGCAAAAGTACTTCTGGTTTTGGTACCGTATTACGCGCTATTGGTCATGGGCAAAAAGCGGGTGTTGTACAATTCATTAAAGGCAGTAAGTGGGAATGCGGCGAAATGAATATTTTAAAGCAATTCTCGGTTCAGCATCATGTGATGGGCACGGGGTTTACCTGGGAAACGCAAAGTACTGAAACTGATTTAGCCGCAGCAAAAGTTGCATGGCAAAGAAGTAAAGAAATGCTCAGTGACGAAACACTTGATATTGTTTTACTCGATGAAATGACTTACATGGTGAAATATGGCTATATTGAGTTAAACGAAATTATCGAGGCGTTAAATAATCGCCCTAAAATGCAGCACGTATTAATTACCGGCCGTGCCTGTCATCGTCGGTTAATTGAATTGGCAGATACGGTATCAGAAGTACAACCAATCAAACATGCTTTTAAAGCGGGAGTTAAAGCACAAAAAGGACTTGATTGGTGATCGTTAGCAGATTGATTAAGTCAGTAAAGTTATATTATTGGTGTTACAACGTGGCTTGACTCATATTTACCTTGAGGGGGAAAACTAGCTGTCATATATTTAGAATTTTCAATCTCATATTGACGCCATTAGTGACTAAATGGAAACATTGAGTCACTATTTACGTACTTAATACATTATTAATATTCATATACTATTATTAACAATAAAATCACCGCACAGTATTGATGAATATCGGAATTAAAATGAGAAATACGATAAACCACTATGGTTGGGGCACTATTACTTTACACTGGCTAGTTGCCGTGACCGTTGTCGGACTCTTTACATTAGGCTACTGGATGGTAGATCTGGGGTATTATGATCCTTGGTATAAGCAAGGCCCCGATCTTCATAAAAGCATAGGGATCCTTTTGTTTTTAGTCATGGTTGTCCGTATTCTTTTACGTCTTGTTCAAGTAAAGCCACAGGCTATTGAAACTCATACTGACACAGAAAAAAAATTAGGCCATTTAGTACATGTTTTTTTGTATAGCGCGCTATTTATTCTAATGATCAGTGGCTATTTAATTTCAACAGCTGATGGACGTGCCATAGAGGTGTTTGAATTAATATCGGTAATAAGTTTTGGTGAGCTATTTACTGACCAAGAAGATCTTTCTGGCATGGTACATAAATATCTTGCTTACGTACTCATATCCGTAGTTGTTTTGCATGCATTGGCTGCACTGAAACATCACTTTATCGATAAAGATACAACGCTAAAAAGAATGCTTGGATATCGAGCAGATAAACAATAAATAGACTTAACTAAAACATTCAACTCAACTATTTTAAAAGGGATCACATGAAAAAATTATTACTTGCGTCAACACTTTCAGCATTACTTTTTGCACCCGCTTTTACGTCAACTGCCAATGCAGCAGATTATGTCGTTGACTATAAAGGCGCTCATGCCTCAGTAAACTTTAAGATTCAACATTTAGGTTATAGCTGGTTAACGGGGCGTTTTGATAAATTTAGCGGCAGTTTTAGTTATGATGCAGCGGATCTATCTTCAGCTAAAATTGAAATGTTCGTCGATACAAACAGTTTAAACACCAATCATGCTGAACGTGATAAGCATGTACGTAGCGATGATTTTCTTAATGTCGACAAGTTTGGAAGTGCAAAGTTTATTAGCACTAGCATTACTGATAAAGGTCAAAATAAATTAGCCATTAACGGGACTTTAACCTTACACGGTGTTAGTAAAGACATTATTATTGACGCGATAAAAATTGGCGAGGGTAAAGATCCTTGGGGTGGTTACCGTGTTGGCTTTAGCGGTACAACAAAAATTGGTTTAGCTGATTTTGGTATTCCAGACACGTTAGGGCCTGCTTCATCACATGTTGAATTAGAATTACATATAGAAGGCATCAGAAAATAGTGATTGGTTAAACGTCTGACCGATGTTTTTATTTCTAAATTTTATTAGATAATCATATTAATTGACTTTATATGTATAAAGCCAGCATCAATGCTGGCTTTATTTTTATAAAATCACAGTGACTTCATCGGTGAACTTTACAAACAGTGATGGTTTTATTGTGCTTATTCATATTTTATTGAAAAATAATAAAAGAAGATTTTATGGAAAGTCTTATGATTAATAAGTTAACTTACCTTTTTAAATTGTTTTTGGTAAAAAAAACCTTGAACAAAATCAACATTCAACTGTTTTGCGAAGCGTAAATCTTCTGCGGTTTCTACGCCTTCTAAGATAACCTTTTTACCGGTATTTCGTGCATAGTTGATCATCGACTCAACGAGTAACATAAAGTTACGGTTAGACCTATTAGTGACGACATATCTGTCAAGTTTGATATATTCAACAAGTTGAATCACAGCCATCGACACCATTGATTGTGGATTACAGAGGTCGTCGATAGCGGTATGAATGTTATTTTTTGATAGATTATCAATCATCGCTAAGCTCATAATAGCATCGTTTATTTCTGAATTTTCGATGAGTTCAACAATGATTTTAGATTTTTGAAAACCTTTAAATAATTTTAAAAATGGATTGTCATCTTTTAAAGTCCCCGTTGAAAAATATGAGTCTTGGTCTAAATTAACAAAAATGTCTATCTTATTGGGAGCATAGGCGAGTTGTAATTTTTTTTGTTGGTATTCTACTTGAAATAAACTAAGTGGACTGTCATGTAAAGAAGAATAAACAAGATCAGGTCGTATCGCTGAGTTATCTTTAGTAAAAAACCGTGATAAACATTCATAGGCATATATTTCTTGGCTATTAATGCAAACAATAGGCTGATATTCAACACCATAGCGCTGACTTTCCATCAGATCTATCAAAGTGGAGGGTGAAAGATGAGTTTTAGTTTTCATAAATAATCAGGTTGCCATAGGACTAACCTGTCCTACAGCTTAAATATAACTGTATTGTAAATGATAATCATTATCATGTGAAGTTATTGGTTATATTGTTAAGATGATTATAAAATTAGCAATATAGGCGTATATAAATTTAGCAAAAATGGCTTTTAGCTGTTAGAATTCGCGCGATTTTTTAATGGCTGAGCATTCGGCACTCACATTTAATAAAGGTGCATATTATGTCTAAATTTTTCTATCGAGGAACTCCTGATGTTATGGGAACTCACGGAACTGCAGGTTACAAACCTAATCGTGATATTAAGCTTGGTAGCGCAGCAAAGCCGTTAACGCTTGTTGTTACATCAAAAGAAAGACAAGAAGAAATTTTAGTTATTGTTGCAGAGCATAATTTTATTGCCAATATTGAAATTAATGCTGACGAAAAGGAAAACATAGTTGAGCTTGAAGCGGTGCTAAATACGCCTAAAACGCAACGTTTTGATAAAACACCAAGCAGAAACGATCCTTGTTCTTGTGGAAGTACAAAAAAATATAAAAAGTGCTGTGGATAAATAGCTCACTCCCATAAATAAACGAAGGCTAAGGAGATATTCCTTAGCCTTTTTTATTGATACAATTATGGTAAAAATAGTTAAATTGACAGATACTTAACTATCAATCGGAGTAAGCAGGAGAGGATAATTAAGTGAAAAAAATCAGTTTAACGCAAGATGAAAATTTATCATTTAAAGTTAACCAGCAATTATCACAACAAGAATCACAACGTTTTGACCTCTATTTTTCAATCCCCGAAGAAATGGGGATTAATGCCATCACTCTCAGTGAAGAAAATTACTTCCATAGCAGTATCAGAAGTCATAGTGCTTACTTTTCTCGTCAAGTGCATCTTCCCTTAGTCAGAAGCCGATTTATTAGCCAAAAAAAAGGTGAAAAGGGCGATTACCGCAGTAACTTAAATTTATTCTCATACCAATTCAGAATAGCACTCGAAACAGATATTAAGCAGGCATTACAAGAAGACGATATTGAAATATTTTATCAATCTGCCCTCGAACTTGTTGACCAAACACAAAATCTGTTAAAGAAACTACGCCGATATACCCCATTAGATCCAAAATTAAGCTCTTACTTTGAAAATGTTGACAACTATTTAAGTTGGCATACCGAGCAGTCATTTCTTAATTTATTGGCTAATGGACCAAAAAGCTCTGATTATTCTGAGTCACGAGAGTCCTTATTCGAGTTATGTCGCCAAGAAAATAACTATCGAAAGCAGCAGCAATATAATTCAAAAATCACCCTCGCAGATCCTAACCGCATCACTAATAAAATGCGGTTATTACAACGTTTAAGTGAGTTTGGTGTTGTATTTAAAAGAACGACACATGATTTAGATGACAATTTAAAACGTTTAGTTCGTGGCAGTATTACCACCGTTGTTATGGCATTTGTTATGTCTATTGTGCTAAATGCTCGGTCAGCTTTCACAGAAGTAACCTTAGTATTGATCACCTTCTTAGGGGTGATTTATGGTATCCGTGAAATTTTTAAAGATGATCTAACACGTTATATTTGGCGAAAAATTCAACGTGGCCGCCCAAAATGGCAGCACGTGTTTACCGATAGCTTATCAAAAAATAAAATGTCTATGCAAACGTTATGGCTTGATTATATAGATAAAAAAGATTTACCCAATATTGTCGACAAGCACTTTCAAAAGCGCCGCCAACAAAATAAGCAAGCGGCGCAGTTATTACATTTTCGCTGTGACTCAAAAGTTTTGGCAAAAGAGTTTATGCCTGGCTTTAAAGAAATACAGCACCAAGTTTTTTTCAACTTAACACCGTTTGTACGTTTTTTGAAAAAAGGTGAAGGCCGCTTGTATGCCCTTGATGGTAGTAAAATATCGAATCAAAGTGTTGAGCGGCGCTATCAAATAAATTTAGCCGTAGTGCAAGAACAAAAAGTAGTGGGCAGCCAAACTCAACAATATGTTCAACGCTTTAAAATAACATTAAACCGCTCTAAAATTATTAACATTGAAGGGATGAAGTCAGAACAAAATTATGAAGGGGCTTAATAGTAGTGCAGATAATAAGGGCTCACCTACAAAAGAGTTACCTTGTAGATGAGCCATCAGAGTTTAACATTATTGACTGATCATTAACTAGACGACCGATTTATCCGCCTTATATACATCAAAATTAATGTTATCTAACCTAATCGTTTTTAACATGCCACCTATACCCAAAAAAGCGATAACTTGGAAATAGATACTGTTAATAATAATTTCTAAATACCCTAATTGATAAAAATCGACAGCAGAGTTTGCTATTAAAAATAGACTTAAAAACATACTTACTGAAACCATAGATTGTAAAGAGAATTCAGTTTGTTGGCTTCGGTCTTTTACTGCTTGGTATGGGTCTAAACGCTTCCCCGTTAAATGCCAAATGGTTAAACCTATAAATAAGGCGTGTACTAAGCTAAGCGCCAATATTTTAATCATTATGTCATGAGTGAATATGAAGTCATTCACGTATAAGTCAAATAATATATAAGCAAGTACTAAGACTATTGATGATATCACGGCTATTGGGGATACATAATCAAATAGCTTCCGCGGTGCTAAACCGGCTGAACGACTGGTATTTCTATTCGCTTTCCTCATCAATTTGAACTGACGGCAGCCTGAAATTTCTAACAGCATAAACGGAATGAACTGTACCATACCAAACATTAAGGGTAAGCCTTCGGCAAACTTTTGGTTGCTATCATATTCGGTCGACATAAGCGCATAAACTCCCATCAGCGCTAGACCCGCAAAGAATATTATTTGATTGAGTAATTTATAGCGAGCTTTAGCCGCAATGACTTTTTCGGTAGATTCAGGATAAAGCTTTGGGTAGTCCTCAGGCGGGAATTTTTTTAAAACGCCCTCAATTCGGTTGATAATTTGTTTAGGGTAGTAATATGAAATGAGTATAATCTGGCTTAAAAATAAAGCGTAAAATAAAATGTTAATTGACATTTTCTTCTCCTTAATTGTTTTTGCTGTTCATTGCACAGCTAAATGCAATACGTATTTCTGAGTCGGTAACGCCAGCTTTTTTACATGCTGAAATTGCGAAGTTCAACTGGGCTATAACGTCAGCATTTAAATCCATTTTGCTATTTATTAGCGCTTCAGGATGAACAAATGTCCCCCGATAACCTCTGCTTTGAATGACTAAGTCGCGCTCCAATAACTTATACGCTTTAGCAACCGTCTTACTATTGAGCTCTAAATCATTCGCTAGCTGCCTAATAGAAGGCAGCGAGTCACCTGGTTTAATTTTACTCTCGATGATTGCTGCCTTTATTTGCTCAACGAGTTGAGTAAATAAAGGTATTGGATCTTCTATATCAATGGTAATTTCCATCTTTTCTTTATGCTCCAGTTGTTCCGTGTGTGGTAATGGTACATCTATTTTATTGATCAGTACAAGAATAATTCGAGTGTTTTTTGATTATTAAAATTGAAAGGGAGACTTTAAATTTTTTTTTACAAATATAATCAAGGAATTATAAATAAATTGAGGGTTTAATTATTTAATGATGAGGGGAGATATTAGCGTTAAAGCCTGAATTTACCAATAAATTCAGGCTTTAGTTTATTCTTAAACAGTATTACTTAACTTCTTCACCTGCCGCTTGTTTATCGGCATGATAACTTGAGCGTACAAGAGGTCCACAGGCGGCGTGTTCAAAGCCCATCTTAATCGCTTCAGCTTGATACATATCAAAAACATCTGGATGTACGTAGCGCTCTACAGGTAAATGATGTTTACTGGGTTGCAAGTATTGACCAATAGTTAACATCGTTACACCATGACTACGTAAGTCACGCATTACTTGTAAAATCTCTTCATCAGTTTCACCTAAACCAACCATTAAGCCTGATTTTGTTGGTACTTTTGGATTAGCCTCTCCAAATTTTTTCAGCAAGTCTAATGACCACTGATAGTTTGCACCCGGACGTGCTTTTGTATATAAGCGTGGCGCAGTTTCTAAGTTATGATTAAATACATGTGGTGGTTTGGCATTCAAAATTTCTAATGCACGGTCCATGCGACCACGAAAATCAGGGACTAAAATTTCCACTTTAGTATTTGGAGCATGTATGGCTATTTCACTAATACAATCAGCAAACTGTTGAGCGCCACCATCACGTAAATCATCACGGTCAACCGAGGTGATCACGACATATTTTAGCTTCATGTCTTTAAGTGTTAATGCTAGCTTTTGAGCTTCATCAACTTTAGGTTTTAAAGGTCGACCGTGGCCAACATCACAAAATGGACAGCGACGTGTACAGATGTCGCCTAAAATCATAAAGGTTGCGGTACCGTGATTAAAACATTCCGATAAGTTTGGGCAAGAGGCTTCTTCACATACCGAATGTAAATCATGCTTGCGTAGTGCAGCTTTTATACTGTCGATTCGGTCTGTTGTACGAGGCAGCTTAATACGTAACCATTTTGGCTTTCTCAGCATGGTTTCACGCTCTGAAGGCACAATTTGAATGGGGATATGCGCCATTTTTTCAGCATCGCGCATTTTTGTGCCAGGGATAACTCGAGTTGTTTTAGTGGTCATTGATTTCGTCCCAACCAGTTTTATAACTGATGTTATTGGTATTTAATAATTTAGCGAGGTGTCCCACTAAGGATTCACCTGCTTGAGCTGTATCTGTTAATTGACTGATATCGGCTGTTTGCACCATTTCAAGCCCTTGGTAACCGCAAGGGTTTATTCGAAGAAATGGCGATAAGTCCATATTTACATTCAGTGCTAGGCCGTGAAAAGAGCAGCCCTTGCGAACTCTTAAACCCAAGGACGCTATTTTCTTTTCATCGACGTAAACGCCGGGCGCATCAGGTTTGGCTTTTGCGATAATATTAAAATCGGCTAATGCGGTAATTAACCCATCTTCAAGTAAGGTGACAAGATCACGGACACCCATTTTTCTGCGACGTAAATTAATCATAAAATAGATAACTTGTTGACCAGGACCGTGATAAGTCACTTGTCCACCACGATCCACTTTGACAACTTCAATATCGCCAGGCATGAGTAGGTGCTCTTCTTTACCTGCTTGGCCTTGTGTAAAAACAGCAGGGTGCTCTACTAACCAAAGTTCGTCTTGAGTGGTGTCGTTGCGATCATCAGTGAATTTTTGCATCGCTTGCCAAACGGTTGTGTAGTCCATAGTGGCAAGTTGTCGAATGATTAACGAATTTTTCAAGTTTATACTTCACTTAATTCTATTGATATGGATTATATCCAAATAATAATAGGAATACACCGGATAAATACTAAGGTTATTATCGTTACACTATAAGTGGTAAATGTTGTTATAAAACGTAGCGGACTATTTCAATAGCCGTTAGTTTTGTGTAAATAGTTTCGATGTGCTCTTTACTTGTTACCGTAACAGCGATAGAAAGAGATTGGTAAGTTCCTTTTGAACTGGCTTTTATTTTAGGGGAATAATCACCAGGTGCATGCTTTTGTAGCTCATTAATCACTAAATCAGGCAATTCGTCGCAAGCAACGCCCATCACTTTAAAGTTAAGTACGGTTGGAAATTCTAATAATTCATCAAACTTGGTTTTCATGTTTACTCTCTAAAATAATACTGTGATACTCATTTCATTAAACTATTGACCAATTGCGCGGGTAAATAACTATAAAACTTTATTCTTTTCAATGCTAATAACAGGCTATTAGTCAATGAAGCGCCTTGTGCAAATTTATTTTTATTACACATAATAAGTACATCAATTTAATGAGACCTTTATCATTGGGTTAATAGTCTATATTGGGGTATTTTATCATTATTTAAATAGAATGTGATCATTGTATTGATGGCTTTTATTAAGGTCATGATATTGATAATAAAAAACTCGGCAGCAGCCGAGTTTCATAAGAAAGGAGTTTATGTTTCTTAATTAGTTAACGAATTGTAGTTTTATATAATCCATTAGTTTACTAAACAGGCCACCTTCATTGACTTCTTGCAAAGTGACTAAGGGGTATTCTGCAATGTCCTCACCTTCTAGTCGTAGAAATAACTTTCCAACAACAGTACCTTTAGCTAAAGGAGCTTCTAATTGCTGATCTAGCTCAAAACTTGCGGCTAGATTTTTTCGCTGTCCACGAGGTATAGTGATGGGTGTATCAAGTGATATACCTAAATCAACTTCTTTTACATCGCCCATCCATATGCGGTTGGTAGTAAATTTTTCGCCGGCTTTATAAGGAGTGTAGGTTTCAAAGAAACGGAAACCATAATTGAGTAGCTTCTTACTTTCAACTTTTCTCGCACGCTCACTATCGGTACCCATTACCACACTCACTAAGCGCATTCCGCCTTTAGTAGCTGAAGAAACTAAGCTGTAACCCGCCTGTGAAGTATGACCTGTTTTTAAACCGTCAACATTCATGCTTTTATCCCATAATAAATTATTACGGTTGTATTGTTTAATATTGTTATAGCTAAAGGTTTTTTGGCTATAAATTTTATATTCTTCTGGAACATCGCGAATAAGTGCTATGGCAAGTGTTGCCATATCGCGAGGTGTTGTTTTATGTTCTTGGCTATCAAGCCCGTGGCTATTTTCAAAGTAGCTACTGTTCATCCCTAGTTGTTCAGCATGGCCATTCATTAATTGAGCAAATTGACCTTCGCTACCGGCTATATGTTCTGCCATAGCAACACAAGCATCATTACCTGAAGCAACAATAATACCTTGATTGAGTAATTCTACTGAAACTTCTGTACCTACCTCAATAAACATAAGTGATGAACCAGGGAAATTTTTAGCCCAAGCTTTTTCACTAATTTTTACTAAGTCACTGTTATTGATATTGCCACTGTCTAATTCTTTACCTATGATATAACTGGTCATCATCTTTGTTAAGCTAGCTGGGGCTAACAGAGCATCGGCATTACCTTGAGCAAGAACTTTACCTGTGGTGAAGTCAATCAATATATGACCTTTTGCTTTTACTTCTGGTGGTGATGGGGTGATAGTTAATGCTTGAGAGAAAGAAGAAACTGTTAAAGCAAAGGCACCGAAAAGGCAGAGAAGTTTTTTTGAAGTTTTAGCTGTTTTTTTAGCTAATGGGTAAGTCATAATATTCCTACGAAACTGAATGATAAAAGGAGGATTTTTCAGCAGTATACCATCTTTATTACTGATTACTATCTTGGTATCGTGGCAAATGGTTACGAATAATTATTTCAAGCTAAATGCACTGGGATAGGCTGTTTTTTGTAAGCTTATTAGGATGGTATTTAATGCTTCCACATCAGTAAATGGGCCCATTTGTACACGGAAAATATCATTGTTCTTTGGGGTAATCGTATTGACTTGATACAAGTTTTGCAGTGTTTGTGCTGTTTCATTGGCAAGTTGCTCATTTTTAGTGGCAAAAACTTGAATATATTTACGCTCTTCACTAATTTCGGAGGTTGTTAGAACAGCAGGAATTACTTGTTTCTCTTCAGGTAATGAAAAATCGGTAATAGCGGTAACCGTCACATTCGCTACGCCTGTTTTCATCATATCGAGTTTATAGGCCGCACTATACGATAAATCAATAATACGGTTTTGATGAAACGGCCCCCTGTCATTGACCCTAACAATAACGGAACGATTATTTGCGTTATTCGTTACTTTTAAATATGTGGGCAACGGTAAATTTTTATGTGCCGCACTCATCGCGTACATATTATAAATTTCACCATTTGACGTTAAGTGACCATGAAATTTTTCGCCATACCAAGAGGCAATACCTGTTTGGCTAAAATTTTCAGCACTTTTTAATACCGAATAAGTTTTGCCACGCACTTGATACTGGCTTCTATTGCCACCTCTACTATGGGCTTCTGCTCTTGGTGTTATATCAACAAGCTCACTTACCGAGGGCGAACGTGTTGGCTTGCTATCACTTTTTTGTTGATAGCGGCCTGTATTCATACTACAAGCAGAGAGTAGGGTTAATATTATGATGAGTAGAATTATTTTTTGCACTGTCGATTTATCTTATGATGTTATCAATGAATTTAAGCGATAAAACGCTTATGAGTACTAACAGCCATTAGAATGCCAAAACCTGCGAGTAATGTCACCATTGATGTTCCGCCATAACTAATTAAAGGTAAAGGGACACCTACAACGGGCAATAAACCAGAAACCATGCCTATGTTCACAAAGACATAAACGAAAAAAGTTAAGGTAATGCTACCAGCTAATAATTTTGTGAATGCGTGATCGGCATGTACAGCAATCCATAAACCTCGCATTACTATCATTAGATACACACTGAGTAAGACTGATACACCAACAAAGCCAAACTCTTCACTGAATACGGCAAAAATAAAGTCAGTGTGTCGCTCAGGTAAAAACTCTAACTGCGACTGTGTGCCTTGTAGCCAGCCTTTACCGTCAAAGCCACCAGAGCCTATTGCTATTTTCGATTGAATAATTTGATACCCTGAGCCTAAAGGATCTTGTTCAGGATTCAAAAAGGTTGTTACTCTCTGTTTTTGATAAGGTTTCATTAGGAAGAACCATAAAACAGGAATAAATGCTGAGACTAAACCTGCGCAAACACTGATGAGTTTCCAGCTGGTCCCCGCAAGAAATATGACAAAAATACCTGAACTTGCGATCAATAAAGAGGTACCTAAATCAGGTTGCTTAGCAATTAATAATGTTGGGATTAAAACCAATATAAATGCCATTATTATTTTTGATGTTTTGGCAGGTAAGTCGAACTGACTAACATACCAAGCGATCATTATAGGGACAATAAGCTTCATTATTTCTGAAGGTTGAAACTTCATAAAACCCACATCTAACCAGCGCTGTGCACCTTTACCAACATGACCAATTAGTAATACGGCAACTAAAAGAAGTAAACCTAAAACAAATACAGGCACTGCCCACTTTTGATAAGCAAGAGGGGGAATTTGAGCAATAGTAAACATCACTAACAAGGCAATGCCTAGGCGAGTTATTTGACGATAAACAATCGCCATTTCTTGGCCACCTGCGCTATAAACAACAAATAAACCTAAAATCATTAACGCAATTATGCCCAGCAACAATGGTACATCAATGTGAATTCTTTGCCAAAAACTTCGTAGTTTTTGTTGATCATGCCCAATATTACGCACTAGTTAGGCCCTGTTTTTTTGTCTATACCATAAACATTGGTGTGTTGAGGGTGCTTGTTTTTATCTGTACTGATGATGTTTCTGTCACCAAAATATTGATCCATTACTTGGCGTGCTACTGGCCCTGCGTTAGTGCCACCACCGCCTTCTAAAACATTTTCTACAACAACAGAAACTACTATTTCTGGGTTTTCATAGGGAGCAAAGGCAACGAACATTGCATTGTTTCGTTGTTTTTCTTTCGTTGATTCTGCATCATATTTTTCATCTTGTTTCTTTGAAATTAGCTGAGCCGTACCTGATTTCCCTGCCGCATCATAATGAGTCCCTCGAAAGGCGGGATAAGCTCTTTGTGCGGTATTATGCATAGCATCAAGCACTAAATTCCAGTGTTTATTGTCTTTTAAAATAATCGGTGGTTTATCGTCATATTCTGTCATCTTAGTGATCATTTTAGTAACGATATTGACATCACTTCCAGTTTTAATAATCTCATCGGTGTTTGACCTTTCTTCTTGGATATTTTCGCTGACTAGCTCCGCTGTTGAACGTAAAAAATGTGGAATTTTTATTTCACCTTTGTTTGCTAAAATAGAGATAGCTTGTGCTAATTGTAAAGGTGTTACTGTCCAGTACCCCTGTCCTATACCAATAGAAATGGTATCGCCGGTATACCAAGGTTTATTGTAACGATTACGTTTAGTTTCCCTGCCAGGTAAAATAGCGCGGCTATCCTCCAATATGTCAACACCGGTATAATCACCAAAACCAAATTTTTCCATCATGTCGGTAATGCTGTCTATACCTAATTTATAGGCTAAATTATAAAAGTACACGTTACAAGAATGTTCAATGGCTTTATTTAAATCAACCCAACCATGTCCTGGTGCCCACCAATCACGATATTTGTGCTCAAGACCTTTAAGTTGGAACCAGCCAGGATCGTAAAAACGTGACGTTTGCGTGATAACATTTTCTTCTAGACCAGTTAAGGCTAGTAAAGGCTTAACGGTTGAAGCTGGAGGGTAACCTTGTACACTGCGATTAAGCAAAGGGCGATTGTTTTTGGGGTTAAGTAATTTACGATAATTTCTACTACTGATACCATGAACAAATAAATTACCATCGTAACTGGGGTTTGAATACATAGCGAGTATTTCACCACTGCGCGGATCCATCGCTACAACCGCACCGCGCTTACCTGCTAAGGCGCGTTTCGCGATCATTTGTAGTTCAATATCTATACTCAGGGTTAAATTTTGTCCTGAAATTGGCGGCGTGTAGTCAAGTGTTCTTATTACGCGACCTTGATTATTTATTTCAACTTCTTGATGTCCAATAGTGCCATGCAGTAATTTTTCATAATACCTCTCTAAACCTAGCTTACCTATATTACGCGTTGCTGCGTAATCTTCTGCTAAATTTTGCTCGTCTAAGCGAATTGAGTCTTTACGGTTGATACGTGCAACATAGCCCAGTGAATGCGTCGTTAAATCACCAAAAGGATAGTAGCGCTTAAGGCGAGCATCAATAAAAAAGCCAGGGAATCGGTGTTGGTTAACAGAAAAAAGAGCGACTTGTTGTGCGCTTAATCTCGAGTGAAGCTCTATGGGTTTAAAGCGTCGTTTACTTTTAAGGGCTTTAAAGAGCTTTTGCTGTTTTTCTTCGCTGATATCAAGTAATTCACTGATTTCGGCAATATGTTTTTTTAAGTCAGTCGTTTGTTCAGCAATAATCTCTAATGAATATACGGGTTTGTTATCGGCAAGTAGAACGCCATTTCGGTCGTAGATAATTCCGCGGTTTGGTGCTACGGGCAGGAGTTTTATACGGTTTGAATTAGACCGTGTTTGGTATTTTTCATAAGAATTAATTTCTAAATCATAAATATTACTAAATAAAATCAATAATAAAACGAGGATACCAACAAATGCGATGAATGTTCTGCGAGCAAATAAATTAGCTTCAGCCGAGTGATTTCTAATAGCAACACGTTTGTTCGAAGCCATTACTATTCTCGGTGATATGGGTGGTTATTATTAATGCTCCACGCACGATATAAACTTTCAGCAACAACAATACGAACCATAGGATGGGGTAAAGTCAGTGTAGATAAAGACCATTTTTGCTCCGAAGCTTTAATACACGCTGGCGCCAAACCTTCAGGACCCCCTATCAGTAAAGCAACATCGCGACTGTCTAATTGCCAACGCTTAAGTTGTTGGGCAAGTTGTGGTGTTGTCCACGGTTTACCTTCCACTTCAAGCGTAACAATTCGATTACCTCTGGGAATTGCGCTTAATAACAGTTCGCCTTCTTTTTCTAGAATACGAGCAATATCAGCATTTTTACCGCGTTTACCCGGCGGGATTTCTACTAAATGAAACGACATATCTCGAGGAAATCGACGACAATATTCGTTAAAGCCTTGAGTAACCCATGCTGGCATTTTATTGCCAACAGCATATAAGGTAAGCCGCATAATAGTTTAGTTTACCTTCACTACTCGTTTAGTTCCACAATTCTTCTAGCTGGTAACGGTCACGAATTTCGTCTGTCATTACGTGAACAATTACATTGCCTAAATCAACTAACGCCCATTCTCCAATGTCATTACCTTCAATGCCCAATGGTTCCAGGCCTTTAGCGCGACATTCGACAGCAACCGAGTGTGCAATAGATTTTACATGGCGATTTGAGTTACCCGAACAGACAACCATGTAATCAGCAAAACCTGATTTTTTGGCGATGTCTAAAGTCGTGATGTCACGACCTTTCATTTCTTCAATTTTTTCAATAACAAATGCCTTTAACGCTTCAACTTGCAAGGGGAATACTCTTAGTGTAAATAATAATGCGTTATAATATCATCATTTATTCTGCAGGTTAACTATCAAATTATTTTTGATAGAGTTTTTTTTCAATAATATAATCATGCACACATTCTGCTAGCTGATTATTGTGACTTTTTTTGTCCAAAAGTTGTTGTCTTATTTCGCTCGAAGATATATTAAGCGACTGGTTTTGATGGAAAATAATGCCACCGGAAGTTTGTTGTTTTATTTCGTTCAGATCATTTACTTGGTGGTTTTGTAATAATTGCTGAGTAGCGATATTAATTTGATTTAATTGATAACCAGGACGAATATTTACCACAATATGGCACAAAGAAAGAATAGTTTGCCATTGATACCACTGCGTAAAATTAAGGAGTGAATCCATGCCGATTATAAAAAAGACTCTGCTATTAGGTCGCTCTTCTTTAATTTCTTGTAAGCTCGTGACCGTATAAGAGGCGGTATGGCGTTTGAGTTCACGATTATCCAGTTGAAATAATGTCTGTTGCTGGCAAATAAGCTCTACCATGGCGGCTCGGTGACGCGCACTGGTCGTGGTGGTGTTTTTATGAGGTGGTATATGAGCAGGGAGGAAAAAAAGCTGTTCGACATTAAGCCATTTTGCTGTTTCTTTTGCTGTTTCTACATGCCCATTGTGAATAGGGTCAAATGTTCCCCCCATAATAGCGATGTTTTTCTTATCTGCTGGCAGATGCTTATCCAAATTCATAATCAAGATTGAATTTTTTTGTGGTTTGCCCATGATATAGGCTTATACAAACATCAGCCAATAATATAAAAGGGTTAAAATCACTACTGGTTTTACTGATTAAATCTGTTTGAGCTAAACGCGCTTGGGCTTGGTTAATATTGTCGCGGGTGATATGAGTCAGTGCGTACTGGTAAAGGGGCTTCTTTTTATCCCATACACGGTATTTTTTATAGATGCTATCAATGTTTTCACCCTGTTTAATTTGTTCCAACATCGCTGATAACTGGGTGATTTCTTTGTGAAGAAACCAAACAAGCTGGCCAACCGCTACTCCTTCATGTTGAAGTTGATCTAGCATGGCAACGCATTTGGTAAGGTTACCACTGAGTAAAGTGTCAACCACTTGAAAAGGGTTAAACTTTGCTTGTTTAATTAATAATTTTTCTGCATCCTCAGCGGTGATCAGTTGAGAGCCAAAGAGTAATGAAAACTTTTGTAATTCTTGTTCTAAAGCGGGTAAATTACCTTCAAATAACTCTATCATCAGTGGTATAACATCGTGATGAATAGTTAACTTGTGCTGTTTTATTTGTTGGTTTAGCCATTGTTGAAGTTGGCGACCTTCGATATCGTAAAGGGGTAAAAAGCAACCTAATTGTTCTAGCGTTTTAAACCACTTCCGCTTTTGACCTGCAGCATCGATTTTAGGACCATGAAAGATAAGTTGTACATCACGATGGAATTTTTCACTCAGCTTGAGTAATATTTTACTGCCCGCTTCGGCTATTTTTCCCGTGACTAACTCTATTTCAATGATACGTTGTGCAGCAAACAAGCTCATTGCTTGATATTCTTCAACCAATATATTCCAGTCAAACTTGTCGTCTGCAGTTAGGCGAATCACTTCACTAAAGCCTTGTTGCTGACAATGTAGTTTTATGGTGTTTAAGCTATCGTTTTTTTGCCAAGGTTCATCACCAAAAACTAACCACACAGGCTTAAAGCCTTGATTGAGTGTGTTAGCTAATTGGTTATGATAAATACGCATTAGATCTTAATCGTAGAGAGATCGCGTAAAATTTTATTAGCGGCTTGTTTACGCATTTCACTGACCATTAAGTCGAGTTCACGACTTTTAGCCAGGGCAACATTGGGGTCGTCTTGATAATCACGGTTAAGCTCAAACACGTAAGACCGAATATCACTTTGTGAAAGCGCCAGTTGATAACGAACCGTATAAATTAATTCGTATTCAGCTACTTGCCCATTCGGAAAAACTGAGAGTGTACGACGATTTAAAGTGTCTTTTAACAGTTTAAGTTGTGGGACATTTTCGGCAGCGCTTGAAACTAACGTTATCTTATTTAAGCTCAGATGTTGTTTAACTTGGCGAGTAAGCTCGCCAAATTTATCTTCTGAAGTTAAATGTAAGGTTTGTAGTTGCGGTGACAATAAATAGTCACCGCGTAAAGCAAAGCCACAACTTGACAAAAACAAGGTTGATAAAGCAAAAAAAGCCATCACTAAATGTGCTTTGTACTTTGTAATTGATCTGTGAGTGTAGCTCATGTTTTTGACCTTTAGGCTATTAGTTAGCAACAATGTTTAAAAGTTTACCGGGTATGTAAATGACTTTACGTATCGTTTTGTCATCAATAAAACGGGTTACTGTTTCGTCGCCTAGGCCTAAAGCTTCAACTTCTTCTTTGCTTGCTGTTGCTGAAACGGTAATTTTTGCACGTACTTTACCGTTGACTTGAACAATGATTAATTTTTCATCTTCAACTAAAGCACTTTCATCAACGATTGGCCAAGACGCTTCTTCAATTGAGGCGTTATTGCTTTTATCATCACCTAATGTTTTCCAAACCTCGTGACACATGTGAGGCGTAATTGGCGTTAGCATAACAATCACGGCACGAACTGCTTCTTGCATGACAGCTCTGTCTTCAACCGTGTTTAATTTAGCTTTCGACAAATGGTTCATTAATTCCATAATTGAAGCGATAGCGGTATTAAAGGTATTTCTGCGGCCAATGTCATCACTCACTTTCGCTATTGTTTTATGTAACTCACGGCGTAATTTTTTCTGCGCGCCATTCAAGGTTAATTGGCTTAACGCAGGAATTTTGCCGTGTTCTTTGGCTTGTTCGCTAAAATCAAAGGCAAGTTTCCAAACACGTTTTAAGAAGCGGTGTGCGCCTTCAACACCTGAGTCAGACCATTCTAACGTTTGCTCTGGCGGAGACGTAAACATAATGAATAAACGCACGGTATCTGCGCCATATTTACCGATAACCTCTTGTGGGTCGATGCCGTTGTTTTTAGACTTTGACATTTTGCTCATGCCTGCAGAAATAACAGGTTGGCCATCAAGCTTGCTAATCGCTGCAGTTACTGCGCCTTTTTCGTCACGCTCAACGTCTACATCAGTAGGTGAAATCCAATCTTGTCCGCCATTTTCCGCTTCACGATAATAAGTGTCAGCCAATACCATGCCTTGGCATAATAACTTTTTAAACGGTTCGTCACAGTTTACTAAACCTGCGTCACGTAATAATTTATGGAAAAAGCGTGCATACAATAAATGTAAAATAGCATGTTCAATACCACCAATGTATTGGTCAACAGGTAACCAATAATTTGCTTTAGCAGGATCGAGCATCTGCGTGTCGTCATTTGGTGAACAGTAACGCGCATAATACCAAGACGATTCCATAAAGGTATCAAAAGTATCAGTTTCACGAAATGCCTCTTCGCCATTATAAGTGGTTTTTGCCCACTCAGGGTTGTCTTTAATCGGTGACGTTACACCATTCATGATGACATCTTCAGGTAACTCAACCGGGAGTTGGTCAACAGGCACAGCTACAGATTCTCCATTAGCTAAGTGCATCATTGGAATAGGTGTACCCCAATAGCGTTGTCGAGAAACGCCCCAATCACGTAAACGATAATTAACTTTTACACTGCCTTTGTTTTCGCTGATCAGTTTTTCTGAAATCGCTTTAAAAGCCGCTTCATATTCTAAACCGTCAAATTCACCAGAATTAATTAACGTGCCTTTTTCGGTGATCGCCGCTTGACTAAAATCGTCACTTTCTGTGCCGGCAATAACTTGGGTTATGGCTAAGTTGTATTTAGTGGCAAATTCAAAGTCACGTTGGTCGTGTCCAGGTACAGACATCACAGCGCCTGATCCGTAATCCATTAAAACAAAATTTGCGGCCCAAATTGGCACAATTTCACCGGTTAAAGGGTGAATGGCTTTAAGGCCAGTGTCAGCACCTTTTTTCTCCATCGTCGCCATGTCAGCTTCGGTAGATTTATTTGTTTTACATTCAGCAATAAAATCGCTTAATGCGCTGTTATTTTTAGCAGCAGCTAATGCCAACGGGTGTTGCGCGGCAAGTGCGACGTAAGTGACACCCATTAATGTATCGGGGCGTGTCGTGTAGATATCAAAACTTTCGTCTGAACCTTCAACTTGGAAGGTCATCTCAATGCCTTCGCTGCGACCAATCCAGTTACGTTGCATGGTTTTAACTTGTTCAGGCCATTCCGTCAGTTGGTCTAAATCTGTTAATAACTCTTCAGCATAATCAGTGATTTTTATAAACCACTGCGGAATCTCTTTTCGTTCAACCAGGGCACCTGAACGCCAACCACGGCCGTCAATAACTTGTTCATTGGCAAGCACTGTTTGGTCAACAGGGTCCCAATTTACCGTAGCATTCTTTTTGTAAACTAAACCTTTTTCATAAAGCTGCGTAAAGAACCATTGTTCCCACTTATAATAATCTTTTTTACAGGTTGCTAATTCACGACTCCAGTCGTATGCAAAGCCTAATGACTTTAATTGGTTACGCATGTAATCAATATTTTCATAGGTCCATTTTGCTGGCGCTGTTTTGTTTTTAATTGCGGCATTTTCTGCAGGTAAACCAAATGCATCCCAACCCATAGGTTGCATAACGTTTTTACCTTGCAAGCGTTGATAGCGAGAAATAACATCGCCTAAACTATAATTACGCACGTGCCCCATATGTAAACGTCCACTAGGATAAGGGAACATAGCAAGACAGTAGAATTTTTCTTGGCCGGGCTTTTCTTCGGCTTTAAAGGTATTGTTTTCAGTCCAAAATTGCTGAACTTGCGCTTCGATAGCTTGGGGGTTGTAAATGGATTCCATTAAAGATTTCTCAAACACTTTAGAATGTGGTGTTCATTAGCTTGTCGATATAAATTGACCGCGATCATGAACGCATAAAAATAATGGCGATAGAATACCTTATATACCTGTGTCACATCAAGATACTGTTTTCAGGATATTAGTGTGTTACCGCTATATGTCTTAGTTTTAACAAGTTTATGTGATTAATTTTTTCTATAAATTATGTTACGACTATACTTAATATAAATCATCAAGGAGTCTATTATGAAATCAAAAAATAGTGTTTTTCAAGATCTGTACCAAGCGTTAGTTACCTGGGCTGAGGACGTTAATCAGCATGAAATTACTGATATTGTTGAGGGCGTTGAACACAGTAAGTTATACCTTAAAGCGGCAGAGGAATTACCTGAAGAGAAGGTTAAGCAGTTCGTTAATAACTTACGCCTTGATTTAAAAGAATTTATTACGCAAAACGAAGCACAAGCTAAACATTCACTCTATTTAGGCTTATTAAATGAATCTTTCTGGCAAAATATGCAATCGATCACTGATAAGTCACAAGTTGAATGGTCAGAGCTTGATGATGACTTTAAGCATCATGGTGAATATAAAAGTGGTGACTTTATTGGTTTTGGTTTATTAGAATGTCAAAACTGTAAAGAAAAAATAACTTATAATCATGCCTCTGATGTAGCTGATTGTTTTGTTTGTGGTAGTGGAACCTTCATTCGGCTACCTTTTTCTCCTTAATATCAAGGATGAAATACGACTAAAATTTACTAATTATTTAAAATCAGCGTACACTGTCAATATTAAATTTATTAACCAGCACACGCTTTTTTTTTAAGCGTTATCAGTGAGATATTGTATGCCTTCTTCCGTTAAGTTAACGTCTTCAGTCACGCGTTTACCCATTGAAAAACTCACTGCTCAGTTATCTGCTGAGCAGTTCTCTTATGCTGAAGTTACACCTGATGTTGAACAAATTATTATTGGTCATGCTCGTGCTAAAGAAGCGCTTGAATTTGGTTTGTCAATGGAGGCTCTTGGTTTTAATGTTTTTGCAATGGGGGAGCATGGCACTGGCCGACAAACCTTAATCAAGCAAATGTTAGCGACAACGGCTGGAAATAAAGAAACCCCGTATGAATGGTGTTACATCAATAACTTTGATGACGTTCATGCTCCTCATAAACTTTATGTAAGCCCCGGTGATGGCAAACAACTGCTGGCTCGTATCAATACTTTTATTGATGAGTTATTAGACTTATTTCCAGAGATTTTTGACAATCCAAGCTATCAGCGACAAAAATCAGCTGTAGATAGAGCGTTTAATAAAAAATACGATCAAGCTATTACTGAAGTAGAAGAGAGTGCTTTAAAAGATAATGTTTTACTTTATGAAGAAAGTGGCGAAATTGGTTTTTCACCTTTAGTTGACGGTAAACCTTTAAATGACAAAGAGTTCGCGGGATTAGACGAAGGAAAACGAGCTGATTTTTATTTATTGTTAGAAAAGTTAGAGAACCTTCTGTCTGAGAAGCTTATTGAATTACCACAATGGAAACGGATTTCTTCTGATAAGTTACGCAAGTTAAAAAATGAAACAGCTGAACAAGCCATCCGTCCATTCTTAAAAGAATTAGAGCTTGAATTTGCCAGTAATATTGGTGTGCTGAAGTACCTATCAAAAGTTAAAAGTCATGTGGTTGATACAGTTTTAGAAATTCTTGTTGATGAAAGTGTTGAAAATAGAAACGACAACGATGCTCGAAAATTAATGGTTGAGCAATTTTTGCCTAATTTATTAGTTTCGCGAGAACCCGATGCTGGTGCTCCGGTGATTTATGAGCAAAATCCGACTTTTCAAAATTTATTTGGTCACGTCGACTTTGCAAGTTTTCAAGGAAGTACCTATACCAGCTATCGATTAATAAGAGCAGGGGCGCTGCATAAAGCTAACGGCGGTTATTTAATTTTAGAGGCAGATAAACTCCTCAACCAACCGCTTGTGTGGGCTCGGTTAAAGTTAGCGCTTAAGTCTCAAGAAATTACCATTGAAAATCCTTATTCCGAATATAGTCAACCGGGTTCGTTTAGTTTACAACCTGAAAAAATACCATTAAACGTTAAGGTGATATTACTCGGTGATCCTGAAATTTATTATATGCTGCAAGACTACGATCAAGAGTTTACCGAATTATTTCGTGTCTTAGCTGATTTTGATCAATATCTTGAAAGCAATGAAGATAATCTCAATGATTATGCTCATTTAATACGCCAGCGTGCTTACAAATATAATTACCCACATGTGAGTAATGAAGCCGTATTAGAGTTAGTGCGTTATGCACTAAGACGCGCAGAGCATCAACAAAAAATTTCAGCCAATATTGTCCAAGTAAACGATTTGCTTGATGAAGCTTTCTACTTATGGAAGCAAGCAGGGAGTCAAGGCGAGCTAACGGCAAATCATGTCGCCTTAGCACTCGCGGCCAAACAACGCAGAACAGGCCGAATGAGCGAGGCATGGTTAGGTGAAATAAAAGAAAAGCAAGTCCTCATTGATACTGAAGGTCATCATATCGGCAAGGTTAATGGTTTAACGGTGCTAGAAATAGGGGACAGTGTTTTTGGTACGCCAGCACGAATTACGGCAACGGTTTATGCCGGTAGCGAAGGGGTTACCGATATCGAGCGAGAAGTTGATTTAGGTAAGTCTATTCATTCCAAAGGAGTGCTATTACTCACCGGATATTTAGGGCATAAATATGGCCAAGGATTCCCCGTGTCAATTTCAGCTAATTTGGCTATTGAACAGTCTTATGGACATATTGATGGCGACAGTGCCTCAATGGCTGAGCTTTGTGCACTCATTTCTGCTATCTCGTTACTGCCTATTCAACAAGGTCTTGCTATTACTGGGTCGATTAATCAGCACGGAGGTGTGCAATCTATTGGCGGCGTTAATGAAAAAATTGAAGGTTTCTATCGTTTATGTCAAGACGAAGGTTTAACTGGGAAGCAAGGGGTTATTATTCCTCGTACTAATGTCAACAACCTTATGCTAGCTGATGATGTAATAGAAGCGGTTAAAAATAATCAATTTGCCATTTATGCCGTTGAAGATATTGACCAAGCGCTAGAATTACTCATGAACGAACCTGCTGGAGAAATTAGTAGAACAGGGCGTTATCCTCGAAAATCGATTCATGGCTTGGTCTTAAATAAACTGTCTCTTTTTTCTGATTTGTTAAATGGCACTGACGAATAATTAAAATATCATCTGCCTTTGAACGACGCTAATACAGGCCACACATATAAACTACTGGCCTGTTCTTATATAAAGGTATGTTAATACTTACATAGTCCCACCAATATATTACAGGCTATGGAGGAAATTTATCTGTATTTATCCTTTAAGCATTGGGTTCCATTTTAAAGAATCAACTCGCCAACCCTATTATTTATTGTATTTGGAGTAAATACACTTTTTCGAGTGTTTTTTGAACGAATTGATATATATTACTTGAACAATGAATAAATGTCAGTATAATGCGCGCCTCGTTAACGGTGATTCTGACTTGAATTATATCTTTCACACCGGTTATACGAAATGAGTGGGGTTTTCCGCCCAATAGACTTCTTAGCTAATATTCATTATTAGCCCTATGTTCTTTAGTGAACGTGCCTTAAGTCTTCCTGGTGGTTTCCTCGTATATAACGCGGAATGTTTTGGTTATTTTTAATCTATTCCGCCACAAGAGAAGACAAAATTTATGACTACTTCTAACGATGCTCCTGTGAGCTTTGATTCTTTAGGCTTGCCTGAAACTTTATTATCTGCTGTAAAATCTATTGGTTTTGAAAATTCAACGGATATCCAAGCAAAAACTATTCCCCCATTATTAGCCGGGAAAGATGTATTAGGTGAAGCACAAACAGGTACAGGTAAAACTGCTGCTTTTGGTTTACCTGCTCTTGCCAAAATTGATGTGTCATTGAAAAAACCACAATTAATGGTTTTAGCGCCAACACGTGAATTAGCAATGCAAGTTGCTGAAGCGATCGAAAGCTTTGGTAAAAATATGAAAGGTTTATTGGTTGCTACTTTATATGGTGGTCAATCATACCAACCACAATTTCAACAATTAGAGCGTGGCGCTCAAGTCGTTGTTGGAACACCTGGTCGTTTAATGGATCACTTACGTCGTAAAAGTCTAAAACTAGGTAACTTATCTTTTTGTGTACTTGATGAAGCTGACGAGATGCTTAACATGGGTTTCCTTGAAGACATCCAGTGGATACTTGACCATTTACCAGAAACGACGCAAATGGCTTTGTTCTCTGCAACTATGCCACCAGCAATTCGTAAAATTGCTAACCGTTTCTTAAAAGATCCAGAACATATTAAAATTGCTGCCGTTAAACAGTCAAAAGCAAATATTTCTCAATTTGCTTGGAAAGTGAGTGGCATTCGTAAAATTACTGCTTTAGAACGTATAGCTGAAATCGTTGATTACGATGCGATGATAGTCTTCGTACGTACTCGTAGCGATACGGTAGAAGTTGCTGAACAATTAGAACGTGCTGGTTACCCTGCATTAGCGTTGAACGGCGATATGAACCAAGCACAGCGTGAACGTTGTATTGATCAAATGAAATCAGGTAAGTCATCTATATTGGTAGCAACAGACGTTGTTGCTCGTGGCTTAGATATTCCACGTATCTCTTTAGTGGTTAACTATGATTTACCAGGTGACAATGAAGCTTATGTTCACCGTATCGGTCGTACAGGTCGTGCCGGTCGTGAAGGTATGTCAATTGCATTTGTTCGCCCTCGCGAAATGCACTCTTTACGTCATTATGAACGTTTAACATCAGGTGTTATTAACACTTATGAATTACCAAACATAGAAGAAATTGGTAAGAAACGTATTGAACGTACACGTGTTGAAATGGCACAAATTGTTGCAGATAAAGATTTAGCAAACATGCGTGAAATTGTTGAAGCTATGGCGAATGAATCAGAGCTTTCTATGACTGACTTAGCTGCAGCTTTATTGTTCCAAAAACAATTAAATCAGCCATTACAACCAAAAGAAGATCCTAAGCCTCGTCGCGAAACTCGTGAACGTAGTGATAGTCGAAGTGACCGTGGTGATCGCGGTGGTCGTAACGAAAGTCGTGGTGGCAGAAATGAACGCGGTGGTGAACGTGGCGCTGAGCGTGGTGGTGAACGTGCTCCTCGTAAAGTTAAAGTTAACCGTACTGATGTTGATTGGCAGACATACCGCTTAGAAGTAGGTAAAGAGCATGGCGCTCGTCCTGGTGATATTGTTGGCGCAATCGCGAATGAAATCTCATTAGACAGCAGCTACATTGGTGCTATTAACTTACATGACAAGCATACTTATGTTCAGTTACCAAAAGGCATGCCTGAGAAGTCATTTGACCAATTAAAGCGTGTTAAAATTCGTCGTCAATCGTTAGAAATTACGGTTTCAGATGTTAAGACGGTTGAATCTACACCAACAACTGACCGTCCTCGTAAACGTCAAGAGCGTTCTAATCGTCCTAGCTAGTCGATAAATAAATAATAAAAAGGTACGTATATCGTACCTTTTTTTATGCCTGTAATTTGCCAAAGCTGGTGAATGTTTTACGGTGAAATACAGTTGTACACATAAGTGAACACCTGTTCTGTAAGTACTATATGGTCTGTCCTCACGTCGAATAAATTCCGAGCATATTACTCGTACATTTTTTGTTACGCGCCAGTGCCTTGTTAGATTTGTTAATCGCTTTCTCTTCGACGCAAAGCTAGTGATAATGCCTACAATGGTTCTTTAAGAGAGATAAACATGACAGATGTAAAAAACCCACTTAACCTTCGTGGTATAGAATTCACTGAATATGCAACACCTGACTCAGATTTTATGGAAAACGCATTTTATGGTTTTGGTTTTTCAAAAACGAAAACGTTTAAAGGTCGTGATATTGATTACTTTAATCAAAATGATATTCATTTTTTATTAAATAATGAAAAAGCAGGTTTTTCAAAAGAGTTTGCTAAAAGTCATGGTCCTGCTATTTGTTCTATGGGCTGGCGTGTTGATAATGCTGATTTTGCTTTTGAAGAAGCTATTAAGCGTGGCGCTAAATCTGCGGCCAATGAAGAAAATAAATTACCATACCCCGCTATTTTTGGTATTGGCGACAGCTTAATTTACTTTATTGAAAAATTTGCAGCCTCAACGACAAATCCAGGTTCTATCTACGAAGATGATTTTGAACCGATTGACGCTCCAGTGATTAACGAAGATAAAGGTTTTTTACGTGTTGATCATTTAACGAACAATGTTCATCAAGGTACTATGGAGCATTGGGCTAATTTCTATAAAGACATTTTTGGCTTTACTGATGTGCGTTACTTTGATATTAAAGGTGAGAAAACGGCCCTAGTTTCTTATGCGTTAGCATCACCTTGTGGCACTTTTTGTTTACCGATTAATGAAGGTAAAGGCAAGAAAAACAATCAAATCGATGAGTACTTAGATGAGTACAATGGTCCAGGTGTTCAACATCTAGCGTTTATCAGTGACGATTTAGTTGGCTCTTTAGATAAGCTTGATAAGAATATTATTGATACGCTTGATATTGTCCCTGAATACTACGATGATGTTTTCAAACGTATCCCTTGGGTTAAAGAAGACCACAAACGTATTCAAGATCATCAGATTCTTGTTGATAGCCAGAAAGAAAATTCGTACTTATTACAAATATTCACTAAAAACATCTTTGGCCCTATTTTTATCGAGATGATCCAACGCGTTGATGATCAAGGTTTTGGTGAAGGTAACTTTACTGCTTTATTTAAATCTATCGAGCTAAACCAAATGGAAAAGGGCACTGTTTAGTTTATAACAGTTGCTAGCGCTATTATTGAAGGTCTGCTTATGCAGACCTTTTTTATATCACTTTTTTGAGTTTTTTATTTTGTTGCGGGCAAGGAAAATAAATTAAAGTGTTTAATTGATATCTACAAGGATGGGGGTATTTAGGCAAGGTCAGTTGTATGTATTTCAACCTGCTCAAGTGAGCAAGTTAGAATATTGTTTAATAATATGTTTAATTTTTATCTGCTCATCACTTTTTTTCGCTAGTAACATGCGTTGATAATGGTTGATAGTTTTCGCTAAATATTGCTGATGAGATTTCATCGACAAGTCCCACATTATATCACCTGTTGGCGATATTTTATTTAAGGGTCTATGGATATCGGCAGATATGCCAAATTCTTTTTTTACATGAATAACTTCATAGAAACGCTTGTTATCAGTTACGATATATTCATCAATTAAGGTACAGTGATCGGCGATCAGCGTTTGTCTTACTTGATAATTGTAATGCACCGGACAAAGCATAAACTCGATGTCACTGATTGAATTCACAGGTGCTATCTGCTGAAAGTGACTTATGATCTCTTTAATAAAGTGAATGAGTAACTGACCACCCACTCCGGCAATGATCACTAATTGTTTGTCTTGGTTTGTTAGTGGTAGTTTTGCGACGTCAAGGCAATGTACCTGCCAGCGATGAAGGTAGTCGTCGCTACTAAAGTGCTGTTGTAATACAGATTCAAGGTGTGTTGTTAGTGAGGGGACAATATCAACAAAATGAATGGTGTCTGCCGCTTGGCGTTTTAATAACGTTAATCCCAAAAAACCGTGATCACAGCAACAATCCCAAATACTTTGGTAGTGAGTGCTGACCATACGGTCTATTTTTTGCAAACGATGACTGATTTTTTTCATTGATAAACTTAAACCAAATCAAACCAGTTTTTTTGTTGAGTCTCATCCAAAAAACTCCAAGCTATAAAACGACTGATTTTTTGCCCTTGCGCCATATCAACAACCTTTACTTGCTTAGCATTTGCTTTTTTTAGTGACAGCTTTAGTTGGCTTAGATGCTCTTTTTTTGAGACTAAACAAGTAAACCAGAGTACTTGATTTTTTATATTCTTACTCTCTTTTATCATGTTATTAATAAAGGAAAGCTCTCCGCCTTGGCACCACAATTCAGCATTTTGACCGCCAAAATTTAACGGTACAGTTTTATTCGCACTTGAGGCGATTTTCTCACCTTTTTTATTAGCCGCTAAATTTTTAACTTTGCGCGTAGAACCTTTGGTTGCTTCAGCCAGAGAGCGATGAAAAGGTGGGTTACACAGTGTTAATTCAAAGCGATCATTTTCTTGAACAACGCCCTTAAAGATTTGTGCTGCATTGGGCTGTGAGCGAAAAACAATTGATTTTTTTAGTTGTGTATCTGCTGAAATATTATGTTGGGCAGCAATAATTGAAGTTGGGTCTATATCGCTAGCTGTAAACTGCCATTGATATTCACGCTGCCCTAAAATAGGATAAATGCAACTTGCACCGGTGCCTATATCAAGCACAGAGACTTTCGTTTTATCCATGGTTAAAGTTGTTGGAAGTGTTGCTGATAATAAGTCAGCTAGGTAGTGAATATAGTCAACACGACCTGGGATCGGAGGGCATAAATATCCTGTTGGAATATCCCATTGCTTAATATGATAATGGTGCTTTAATAATGCTTGGTTAAGTGCTTTTACCGCGTTAGCATCAGCAAAGTCTATCGACAAGTTTTGATATTTATTGGTATGGACAAACGGCTTTAATGCCGGGGATGCTTGGCAGAGTGCTAAAAAGTCATAACCGTTATTATGACGGTTGTTTGGGTGTAAATTTTTTTTTAATGTCACGAATTTTCTCTGCTCATAAATAACAAAGAGAATTTTATCACTTCCTTTATAGCCATACCACATCAAATTTAGGCATTTTGTAAAGGGATCTGCCGCTTATAAATATAATGCGGCAAACGTTATATTATGATCTTTTTCTAAATCCCTTAAAGGTCATAATCAAGGTATTGATGCAGACGAATAACCGACTCTTCTTTAGTCGTTACATAATTAAGTTTTTCAGCCGTCGCACGAAAGGCTTGTTCTACCAAGTTAAGGAATTTACCGTATCCTTGGCTCATTTTATAATCTTTTGTAGCGATGATCATAAATTGTACTGAATCATCTAAGCAATCGCCATCGAAGTGCAGGGTAAAGATATTATTGGGTTCAAATGGGTTGACGCTTAATTTTTGTAACTCACCTGCCGCTTTGTGATCTTCTTCTAAACGACTTCTAACGATAGGTGTTAAACCATTTGCTAAAATAGCACGTTCAAATAAGTGCTGTTTATTAGCGGACTCAATAAAAGTACGGCTGATTAAATCATACAAGGGTTGATAAGGTTTAGCTTTTAATTTTTCGACATTAAGCCGTTCTTTGATACACGGTTAATGGGTAAGTCAGCTACCATATAGGTAAATAAATCTCTTTTGTCAGGAAGACTAATTGTGAGTAGAATTTTTGTTAGGGTTGTTCACTGGTCTTATCAATTAATTACTTGTTTAGGTTGATCAGTTCGTCAGTGACTGGAAAGTTAACGAATAAATATTGGTTAGTGCGCAGAGGATGGAATATAAACTTTGTGCTGATTATTGCGAGAACGAGAAATAGAGATTTGATGTCCTTATTGAATGGGTAATAAATCTGAAGACATTGTAGCAAGTAAGACTTTTATTCATATGATCTAAAAAAAGGTTAGGGTGATGGTCTTTTCTTTATGCTAAAAACTTTAAAATTAATAATATCTATTGTTTTTCATTATGTTATCTATTTTTCGGTAATAAGCGTTTTTTATTAGCTAAATCGTATTAAGTCACATGGCATCAAAAAGATATGCACCCTTAATGAAGAAAAACACGATTTGATGTTTTCACTCTCTTTATAGATAAACGTGTGTAAATTCTTTACTATCTGATTTGTCATCAATAGAAAAATAATAAAATTAAGCGCAGCTGCGTTAAATGAATAATAAAAACTATAGGAGCATTATGAAAAAGCTATTTAAAGGATTACTGGTCATTGTCATTATTATTGTTGGTGTTATGGGGTATAACCAATACAGTAATTGGAAAAATGAAAATGATTTAGCAGAGCAAGCTGTTTCACCACAAGGACAGTTACCTGACAATATTATACCGACACATTACGATTTATCATTGCGTATTAATCCAGAAGAAGGACGTTTTTCAGGTAGCGTGGCAATAAGTGTTACGCTAACTGAAGATCTCAAACAGCTTTGGTTACATGGCAAAGACTTTGACGTTAGCCTTGCAAGCTTTACGTCAGAGCAAGGAGAAACGTTACCTCTCGTTTATGAGGAAATGGGACACTCTGGTGTTGTTAGCCTAGTGTCGTCGCAATTGCTAGCGGCTCAAAACGGTATTATTTCTATCGAATTTTCAGGGCAATTAGCGGATGACTTAGCAGGTTTGTATAAAGTTGAAGAAGCTGGACTTGCTTATGTATTTAGTCAATTTGAAGCAACGGATGCACGTCGTGCTTTTCCAAGTTTTGATGAACCACGATTTAAAACCCCCTTTGATATTCAACTAGAGGTAAAGTCACATCATCAAGGTGTTACGAATACTCCGCAAATAAATGAAAAATCATTAAGTGATGGTTTTAAAAAACTGACGTTTAGCACCACTAAACCACTGCCTACTTACTTAATTGCTTTTGTCGTTGGCGAAGTCGATATCGTTAACTACACCAATATTCCAGTTTCTAAGATACGTGATCGGGAAATCCCTTTTCGTGGTATTGCCACAAAAGGAAAAGGCAAGGAAATGGAATATGCTTTAGCAAATACCGCAAGTATTTTAGCCGCATTAGAAGCTTATTTTGATATGCCATATCCTTACGAAAAGCTTGATATAGTCGCGGTGCCTGATTTCAGCGCTGGAGCTATGGAAAATGCAGGATTGATCACCTACCGAGAACAATTATTATTATTAGGTGACAATCCTTCGCTAAGCCAACAACAAAGTTATGTTGGTACACATGCACATGAATTAGCTCATCAATGGTTTGGAAATTTAGTCACGATGCGTTGGTGGGATGATCTATGGTTAAACGAATCGTTTGCTACTTGGATGGCAAATATGACAATGCAAAAATGGAATCCTGAGTTTGGTTTTGAGCGCGCTATGGTACGTGGCGGCCACGGCGTTATGAATCAAGATATCTATGCCGATACCAGGCAGATTAGAGAACCGATCAGGCACAATGGTGATATTGACAATGCTTTTGATGGTATTACTTATCAAAAAGGTGGTGCGGTATTACAAATGTTTGAAGCTTACGTTGGGCCAGAAAGTTTTCAAAAAGGTGTGCGTGCTTATATGAAAAAATATGCTTTTGGTCATGCGTCTGCTCAAGATTTTATTGGTGAAATCGAAGCTTTTTCAAAGCAAGAAAATATTAAAGAAGCGTTTAACAGTTTTTTAAATCAACAAGGTGTGCCTTTAGTTAATGTTGATTATGAATGTAATAACAATCGAGTGCACTTTAGCTTGACGCAAGAGCGTTACCTACCTGTTGGGGCGCGTTCATCTAAGCAAAAGTCTTGGACGTTACCCGTGTGTTTGAATGTTATAGGAAAAAGTGAGAACAGTAAAAGTTGTATGTTGATGACGGATACTCAGTCGACATTAACGCTTGAAAATTCGGAATGTCCGGTTGCGGTCATGCCCAATTTATCAGGTAAAGGCTATTATCGTTGGTCATTACCCGACGATAAGTTGTCATCGCTATTAGCAAATATGTCACGAGTTAATGCTTCAGAGAAATACAGTATTGCCAGTATGCTTACTGCTGAATTTGAAGCGGGGCGTATTGATGTGAAAACCTATATCAATGCTATAGCGCCTTTTGCTGGCGCAGATGATTGGGATTTAGTTACCCAGCCAGTTGGCATGATAAAGTTTATAGCAGAGCGAATTGCTAAGGGAGAACAACAACAAATATTACTCGATTATCTCAGCGAGCTATATCAGCCGGTATTGGATCGCGTCGGTCTAAAACCTGACACTGAATTAGATAGAACTCACCCTAATGACGCAAAAATGTTGCGTATGCAAATAGTCAGTTTAATGTCTATGGGCTTAAAGCAACCAGCGTTGCTTAAAAAACTGGCAGCAATGGGTGTAGCTTATAGTGGCTATTCGGGTGAATTGATGGGTAAGGGAGAAGGTGATGGGAAACTTCATCCAACAGGTATTGACCCTGATACTATTGGTATCGCACTTGCTAGCGCTGTAGAAGTGCATGGTATGCCATTTGTTGATTATTTATTGACCTTACTCGATGAGAGTGATGACGGTACATTTAGGCAGCGAATTTTAGTGGCTATCGCTATGTCTGAAGATGAGGCTATTAGTGAGAAGGTACTTGATTTAGTCACCTCTTTTTCATTGCGGGTGAATGAACGTATTACTCTATTAATCACACATTTGCAGCGTAAGAAAAATACTAAAAAAGTGTACTTGTGGGTAAAAAGCAATTTTGAACTGGTTGGTCTGTTGATACCTAAGCAATATTTGTCACAATCACCTTTAATTGCGAATGGTTTTTGTAGTAAAGCAATGCAGCAAGATGTAAAAGCATTTTTTACACCGAAAACTGATGAAATACCCGGTTTAGAAAGAAACTTATCGAAAACCTTAGAGCGAATTGAAATATGTAGTGCTATCGTATTAAGGCAGGCAGACAATCAATTTTAGCCAAATTTATTTATATTGAAATTAAAATAGCGTGATAACAATCACGCTATTTTTTGATCACAATAAATGTAATTACATGATGTTACTGAACTAAAAAAGAAAAAATATTCAAACTTCAGCTTTATCAAAGAGATTGTACCTATTGAAATTTATTAATGAGTTGAAAATAAACCACTCGCCCAGTATGCTACGCGACCCGTTTTAGACTCAGTGGTATAAATAAACAATGATTGGTTTTGATTACGGCACTTCAAATTGTGCTGTCGCAGTAATGGAAAATGGCCAGCCAAAGATATTATCTTTAGGCGAACATGGTAAGTATATTCCTTCAACGCTTTATGCTCCGAGTCGAGATATTATTGCTCATTGGTTATGTCAGCAATTAAATGAAGAACAACAGCCTCTTTTTAAAGAGCAACGGGCTTTACCGTTAAGAAAAGGCCAAAATGTATTACGAGAGCTAAAGCTTGATGGTATACCAAGTGATTTGTCGTTTGGGCAAGCGGCTTTAAATTTGTACTTGGAAGATCCTGAAGAAGGTTATTACATCAAATCACCTAAATCTTTTTTAGGCGCAAGTGGCTTAGTTGAAAGCCAAGTGAATTTGTTTGAAGACATTGTTGCGGCAATGATGAGTAATATAAAAACACTTGCAGAAGAAAATCAGCAAAAAGAAATAACGCAAGCTGTTATTGGTCGGCCAATAAATTTTCAAGGCTTAAAAGGTGAAGAGAGTAATCGTCAAGCATTAACTATTTTATCGAATGCTGCTAAGAGAGTCGGCTATAAGAGCGTTGAATTTCAATACGAGCCAGTGGCTGCTGGTTTTGAATACGAAGCGAGTTTACAAGAAGAAACTAAGGTATTGGTTGTTGATATTGGCGGTGGTACCACCGATTGCTCAATGCTGTTGATGGGACCAAAATTCAAAGACAGCGCTTCAAGAGAACAGCATTTGCTCGCACATACGGGGGTTCGTATTGGCGGCAATGATTTTGATATCCAATTAGCGTTAAAAGGCATAATGCCTAGCTTAGGTATGAATGATACGTTGAAAACTGGTAAACCTATGCCTGTTAATAGTTTTAATCAAGCCGTGGCGATTAATAATATTAATGAACAAACTAATTTTTATAGCCAAGCAAATTATCGTTATTTGCAAACGTTGCAACGTGACGCTCAACAGCCTGATGTATTTTCGCGTTTATTAAAGGTACACCAGCAAAAATTAAGTCATCGAATCGTTAATGGGGCAGAGCAAGCAAAAATAGGGTTAACGGAACATGATTCTCAGCAAATATACCTTGATGATTTAGCTGGAAATTTAAAAGTAGAGGTAAGTCGTGCCTTAATGTTAACAGCAAGTTCGGCTCAATTGAAGCAAATTGCTCTTTTGATGAATGAATGTGTTGTGCAAGCAAATTGCCAACCTGATGTTATTTTTGTGACAGGAGGCTCAGCAAAATCACCGGTATTAAATCAGTTCTTACGTGATCAAATGCCAAATACTCCACTGATTGTTGGCGATCATTTTGGTAGTGTAACGGTTGGTTTAGCGCGTTGGGCTGAAAAAGTATTTCAATAAAATTGAGATTTTAGTGCAATTACCTTGTAATTGTACGCGCAACAATGTTAAAAATAATATAAGGAGTAGTCACTGGTTTACATTTAAAAAGGAATTGATATGTATGCAAAAACGTTAAATTTTATTTGTTTTTTTTACTGCTTCTTTGCTTTCAGTGGCTTGGCCAATAATTATCAGTCAATCGCTGTTAAAACCAATGAAATTGTTGCGGGCAAGGCGCTTCATCAATATGCAAATATTTGGTGGCAGTGGACCCGCACTATGGGGGATGAAAATTCGCCGGTGCGTGATAAAACAGGGCAGTATTGTGATGTTAAGCAAAGTGGTGATGTTTGGTTTTTAGCGGGGGGTTATGGCACCTCAAAAATCAAACGTCATTGCATTATTCCTTATGGTAAATATATATTTTTTCCTATTATTAATATGGGCTATTGGCCAGAAAGGGATGTCAGTAGAACCTGTGAAGAAGTAAAGCAAGAGTCAGCATTAAACAATAGTGAATTATATTTTGTTTATGCTGAACTTAACGGTTACTCAATTCCTAATATGCGCAATAATCGAATAAAATCAAATAATTGTTTTGATTTACATGAACTCCTTGCAGAAATAGAACCAACAAAAAAAGTTTATCCTGCCGCTACAGATGGTTATTGGCTCATGCTAAGACCCTTGTCTAAGGGAATACATTCGCTAAAGTTTAATGCGCAATACCATCATCAAACCGCTATTCATGGCAACATGATGCAAGATATTGAATATACAATTGAAGTGAAATAATCCGCAATCTTTTAAAAATGCTCATCAACAGCTCACTTTCATTAGAATATGGTGATACAAGATATTGAATATACAATTGAAGTGAAATAATCCGCAATCTTTTAAAAATGCTCATCAACAGCTCACTTTCATTAGAATATGGTGATAGAAGATATTGAATATACAATTGAAGTGAAATAACCCGCAATCTTTTAAAAAGTCTTATCTAGAGCTCACCTTTATTGGAATATAGTGATGCAAGATATTAGATATACAATTGAAGTGAAATAGGCATTGAACATGTTTAAGCATAATTTTACAATAGCTTATCATTAATACCATATCAGTCAATTATGTCCTCAGATACCTTAGGCGCAAGCCTTAATTATAAGTCAAAAGAAAAAGGCTACCGTGACCGCGCCTTAAAATTATTCCCTTGGGTGTGTGGTCGCTGTGCTCGTGAGTTTGTTTATTCAAACCTGATGGAGCTAACCGTACATCATGTTGATCATGATCATACAAATAACCCAAACGATGGCAGTAATTGGGAACTGTTATGCATTTATTGTCATGATAACGAGCACGCTAAATACACCGACCATGCGCAATATAAAACTGAAGTTATTGCAGGTGATACTAACCAAGATACCGCAACTTATAATCCGTTTGCTGACTTAAAATCAATGCTTAAAAAATAATTTATTATATTTCAATACGGTTACAAATTTTTTTTCATTTTTTTAGTAAATTACTATTGTTTTTTCTTGGTATAACCCCGAGTATATTAAGTGTAGACAATTTCTTTCTTAGTAAAAGGTAACATTATGAAAATAAATATTTCCGGTCACCATGTTGAAATTACTGAAGGCATCAAGCAGTCAATTGAGGCCAAGTTCCAAAAAATTGCCAAACATTATCCAAGCCTTATGAGTATTAGCTCAATTATTACCGTTGAGCCTCATCAACAACGATTAGAAGTTTCTACTCACTACGAAGGTAGTGAAATCTCCGTACAAGCATCAGGAAAAGAGTTGTATGCTGCTATTGCAAGTGCCGCAAAGAAGTTACAAGCAGCCCTTGCGCATCGTAAAGGTGTATTAGCCGCAAAGTTACATAAAAAGTATCAAGTTGAACAGTCAGATGCATTTTTACTTGTGGAGTAAATGCAATTATACTCGCTTGCAGTGTTAATGATAAAGGTTGCTATAAGCAGCCTTTTTTATGTTCAGGAAGAACGGTATGTCGTGATGCCATGGATGGCAAGGAATGACCATGTTCAGGAAGAACGGTATGTCGTGATGCCATGGATGGCAAAGAATGATGATGTTTATAATTAACGTTGTTTTCAGTGAGGAAACCATTGGCGGGGTCAAGTTTATTAACCTTACTTGACGATGTTGCCATATTATCAAAAGTAGCAGCAAAGAAAACTGTCAGCGTACTTGGAGACAATTTAGCACTCAATGCTGAACAGGTTTCAGGTGTAAAAGCTGACCGAGAGTTGCCCGTTGTGTGGGCTGTAACTAAAGGCTCGCTGTTAAATAAACTGATTATTGTCCCAACGGCTTTAGCTATTCGTGCTTTTGCGCCACCCTTGATTACTTTTTTGTTAGTTATTGGCGGACTCTTTTTATGTTTTGAAGGTTTTGAAAAGGTTTTTCATCAAAATGAACGTTCCCAGCAAGGTAAAAAAGAGGCGCATAACACAAAATTATTGGCGCTAGTTGATGAAAGTGTCGATTTAGTGGCTTTTGAGCAGGAAAAAATTAAAGGTGCGATTCGCACCGATTTTATTTTGTCAGCCGAAATTGTTGTTATTGCCTTAGGTACGGTGCAAGGAGCAACTTTTGGCATTCAAGTGGCGGTAGTTTTTGGGCTCGCACTTACTATTACGTTTGGTGTTTATGGTCTTGTTGTCGGTATTGTAAAGCTTGATGATTTAGGTCTTTATTTATTAAGAAAGTCAGTGTCGGGTCGATTTAATACCATGCAACGTGCTTTAGGGCGTGGTTTACTTATTTTCGCTCCAGTGTTAATGAAGACGTTAGCTGTGGTTGGTACCATTGCGATGTTCCTTGTGGGTTGTGAAATTTTAGTCTATAGCTTTGCATGGTTACACAAAAAGCTGCACCATTTTGTTGAATTCCTCGCTAATTTTTTAGGGACTATGGCTGAGGTTGTTGTACCTACTTTAATCGAAGGGATCTTAGGTGTTATGGCTGGAGGGAGCGTTTTATTAGCGGTAACATTGGCGAAGTCACTTAAAAAGACATCTTGATTTTTTATTATCTTCACTATAATGTTTAACGCAATGTAGCTGGCGTATATTCATATGCCCAGCTACATGTTTACTTTACTTAGTTACCTATTAAGCCTTTAATATGTTCAACAACACTCCTTCCTAAAGCACTTAAGGCATAGCCTCCCTCAAGTATTGATATGATTCGACCTTCGCTGTGCTTATCAGCAATAACCTTGAGTGCATCGGTGATCCACCGATAATCGCTTTCAGTTAGACTGATTTGCGACATCTCATCTTCAATGTGAGCATCAAAACCTGCTGAAATGAAAATAATTTGCGGTTTGAATTTTTCTAAAGCAGGCAACCAATGCTTACTAATCGCTTCTCTAAACTCAGGCCCTTTGCACGTTGCAGGTAATGGCGTATTAATAATAGGAGGCGTATCACTTTCTTGCATTTCAAAGGGATAAAAAGGGTACTGATAGCTTGAACAGAATAAGTAACCGGCTTCTTTGTTATTTGCTGTTGCTCGTTTAATGATATCTTCTGTGCCATTACCGTGATGCACGTCAAAATCAACGATAGCAACGCGCTCTAATTGATATTTATCTTTTGCGTAGGCGGCGGCAATAGCAATATTATTGAAAAAACAAAAACCCATGCCTTTATCATATTCTGCATGATGTCCTGGTGGGCGGGTAGCACAAAAAGCAGCATTTAAGGTTTTATCCATCACTAAATCAACGGCATTAATTGCCGCGCCTGCCGATAAAAGTGCTGCGGATAATGTGTCAGCATTCATACTTGTGTCGTCATCAATACGAAAAATAGCTGCTTTGTTGTCTATATCTGGAGCATTATCAAAAATATGTTGGATATATTTTGTATCATGGGCGAGTGAAATTAAATCTCGGTCAATAGGGGTGGCGTCGTATTGTCGAATAACACATTCAAGACCACTACGTATGAGCTGATCTTGAATTGCCCCCATTCTTTTCGGACTTTCTGGGTGATAATCTCCCATGTTGTGACCATTACATTTATGATGACCAATTATACCAACTGTCATTTTGCTTCCTCTGTGTCTGCTGCTTTCGTATGTTCTAGTTGTAACTCTAAGTTAAGTTCGTCCATTTCTTCAGAATACTTTCGAATAAAGCCTGCTTTTTCAAATACCTTTAACATAGGTGCATTATCTCGGCGAACACACGCAATAAGCTTATCTAATTGTCGTATAGTGGCAATTTTTATTATTTCGTCTAATAACGTTTTTGCCATTCCTTTGCCTCGTTTATCTTCGCTGATAACAAAAGCAACCTCACCACAATTATGACTCTCAATATAGTAATAGCGGCCAACCGCATGAATAACATCAGCTAAATTAGTGCGCTGGGTAAAACACAAAGCTAAGTCTTTATGTTGGTCAACACTCACGAGCTTGCAAGCGTTCTCACGAGTCATTTGCGTAGCATGGTGGTTATAACGCATGATCAATGTTTGTTTGGTATGCGAATAGAAAAATTCTTGCAAGCGGCGTTCATCAGCAGGAGCTAATGGTCGCAAATAATAATTAATCTCGCCAAAGGTGAACTTCTTTAGTTCTATTTCGCCTAATTCAGGTACGGAAGTGGGTGAACCCTCTTGATATTCAGGCACCCAATAGTTTTTGCGGACATCTTTTAAGAGTTGTTCGCGAAATTTAGGGTGAGCAATACGAATGAGCTCTAAAGCCCTTTCACGGATACTTTTACCTAATAATGAGGCAATACCATATTCGGTAACAACATAAGCAACATGGCCTCGAGAAGTCACCACACCGCCACCTTCAGTAATATGAGCGACAATACGAGAAATTTGACCGTCTTTAGTTGTAGAAGGTAGCGCAATAATAGGTCTACCACCCTTGCTTAATGAAGCACCACGCACGAAATCAACTTGACCACCAATGCCACTGTAAAAATGATAGCCAATTGAGTCGGAAACAACCTGTCCGGTTAAATCTACTTCAATGGCGCTATTGATAGAAATCATATTGTCATTTTTTGCTATGTTTACAGGTGAATTTACATGTTCTGATGGATAAAACTCAACATGAGGGTTGCCGTCAACAAAGTCATATAAGCGTTGCGTACCCATACAAAAGGTCAGTACTGCTTTACCTTTATGGAAGGTTTTTTTACGGTTGTTAATAACACCTGAGAGCATTAAGTCAATCACGCCATCAGAAATCATCTCACTATGAATACCTAAATCTTTGTGGTTCGCCAAATACCGTAAAACGGCTTCAGGAATTTTTCCTATGCCTATTTGTAAAGTTGAGCCGTCATCAATGAGCATTGAAACATATTGTCCTACTTGTTCTGCGACACGGTCAATGGTGGGTTGTGGGAAAACAGGAAGTGTTTGCTCGGCTTCTAGCCATGCATGTATCTGATTAACATGAACAAAGCTATGGCCATTAGTGCGTGGCATCTTTGAGTTAATTTGTGCAATAACATAGGTTGCTGATTTCACTGCCGATGAGACGATATCGACACTAACACCCAGTGAGCAATAACCATATTCATCTGGAGGACTCACCATGATTAAAGCGGCATCAAGTGGTAAAACATTTTCACGAAATAAGCGGGGAATATCAGAAATAAAGCTGGGAGTGTAATCAGCCCGGCCTTCAGCAATGGCTTCACGAATATTTTTCCCACCAATAAATAACGCATTTACTTTGAATAGATCTTTGTGTTCAGGCGTCGCCCACTTATTATCAGAGAGCGTTAAAATATGTACCGTTTCTATGTCGTGTAATTTAGCGCTATTAGCAATTAAGTCGTCGATTAAGGCGTTGGGAACAGCGGCATTAGAGCCAATAAAAATTCGATTACCGGACTTTAGAAACTGATCCCATTTTACTTTTTTCTTGTCTTGGTCGAATAATGACATAGTAAGTCGCTCTTATTAATGATGATAAATAAAGTATGCCGTAACTGAGAAATACTTTATTGATTATAATCAAGGCAACTGAGTATAACGTAACGTGCTTGTAAATCGACTTATACCTTAGTCTTAACCCTTGATTATCTATTTAGGGGGTATTAATTTAGTGCGATATTTAAGTAAAGATAAAAAAATCGAGCTACATTATAAAGTCATTTGCTAGCATCATTACTTTTTATTCGCTTTTATGAGAGGTTAATATAAAGGATAAAGCTGACCCAACTTAATGTTAAAAGCGACCAAGGTAAGTTGAGTGATTTTCTTGTTTGTGGTCTTTCATCGATATTATTTGTGGCGAGTTTTTCTTGGTTGTTCTTTTCTCTTAATAGTGATTTTTTAGCTTTATCTCGCTCTCGTGATTTCTTCCCCTGTTGCTTTTTATATTCGGCAATACCTTTTTCAATGCCTTGAGCAATAAGCTTGGTTTGTTCTTTGGTTTGCTTGGGTTTTTGTATACTTTTGGCAACTTTTTGTGCTTCTACTTGACGTTCTTGCGATTGTTTATGCATCATTTATTTTATTATCGTCTAATATTCATATCATAAGGATGAATTTATAAGAACCTCACCGGTTGATCAAGGCTTATCTTAACTTTTTAAAGTGATAAATCATGCGTATGTCAACCTAGGTAGTTGTTAAACTTTGACTGAATATTGCCTTGTTTTATGACCTTATTATTTAAAAATAATTTACTTATTTTACTTATTTTACTTATTTTACTTATTTTTATTAGTATGGATAGTTATGCATATAATGAAAATGAAGCGAAAACTTCAGAAAAAGAACGACCTGTCATTCAGGTGGTATCTGAAATTTATCCGCCTTACCAAGTGATTAATGAAATCGGTGAGCTTGGGGGACTGTCTGTTGATAAAGTAAAATTACTCTTTCATCGCTGTCTATAAATTATCAGGTAAAGATATTTCCGTGGGCACGAGGTTATCAATTAGCGTTAACGCAACCTAATCTCTTTATATTTTCGTTGTTAAGGACACAAGAAAGAGAGTCTTTATTTCGGTGGGTAGCACCATTATGTTTGATAGAATTTTCATTTTATCGGTCAAAAAGCAGACCTGACATTCAACTGAATTCAGTAGCCGAAGCAAAAAATCACCTTATTGATGCACAAAAAGGGCAAGCATCAGCGGAGTATTTATTAAGGCTAGGTTTTGAACCAGAAAAGAATCTGTCTATTTCTTATAATAACGATAATTTTATTCAAATGTTAGCCTTTGACCGTGTTGAACTGATTGTTCTCTCTTCAACATACTTTACATCACTCATAGCAACAAACTCACCTTATGCTGACAAAATAGAACCTGTTTTTTCTATCAATTATTTAACGCGTAATTTTTATTTAGCGAGTAGATTTAATACCTCAACAGATTTGATTAATCGACTTGATAAAGCCTATGATGAATTAGCGCCACAATTTTATGGTAATTGTAAATAACAAGCCTTATTTTTTGCTTGATGGGTTGGTTAAATTACATGGATAATGGTTAAAAGTACTAAATCATAATGTCTTTTATGTTTTTTTATTACCCTATATATGTAAGTTATTGTAATTTATTATTATTATTGATGGTCTGTTTATTGCTTTATTTTCAATCGTATTTTAACTGTTTAAAGGAATAATAAGATGGCCGTTAACATTGCAGACCGACCTATCGATAAAGTAAGAGAAGAGGTTGTTGACCAATTAGTGATGAATTATAGTCACGGTGAGCTTTCACATGAAGCTTTTGAAAGACGATTAGACCAAGCAATGGCTTTTGAATCAAATGAAGAGCTTGTTTCACTTGTTGCAGATTTAGACTTAACCGTCGATCAAGAATATATAGAGAAGAAAAAGGAAGACTTTCGCTTTAATTATGCTTCTACTCCAACTGATGAAAGTGATTTACTTGTTAATATTTTTAGTGGAAGTGGCCGCAGTGGCGAATGGCGTGTCGCTAAAGAAATTAAGTCAATAAATATTTTTGGTGGTTGTGATATCGATTTTAGTGAAGCCATATTTACGCAAAGAGAAGTTACGGTAAAAGTCTTTTGTTTGTTTGGTGGCATTGATATATATGTGCCTGAAAATGTGAAAGTCGTTTCAAAAGCTTTTTGTGTTTTTGGTGGTGTCGACAATAAAGCGCCATCTACTGATTATATTGATGCCCCCACCATTTACGTTGAAGGAGTCGTGTTATTCGGAGCTTTAGATATCACCCTTAAACGTACACTGAAAGAACGTTTTATCGCTTTTGCTGATGGTTTAAAAGATATATTTAATTAGCTTTTATTATTTATACACTTTATTGACTTCGGCAAACCTTTTATAAATCCCTTATGTTATTTTTAGTCTTAACAAAGTAGAGGGGATAAAGTGACTGATAAGCAAACGATTAAATTACTAAAAGTGATGATGTTTTTTGGCCTTTTTCTTTTCTTACTTGGCTATTATCTTTTATCTTATGCGGATCTGCCTGAAAAAATGGGCGTAAAAGGTATTATTATCTGCGCTGCCTGTATGGCTTTTGGGTTGATTTTTTCATTACCTACAAAAATGTATCTAACCTTTTTATGGGTTAAACGAGAGAATGATCAAACTTGTAAATATAAAGCACAAAAAATAGATAAAAAAAACGCGAGCACGTAATATGCTCGCGTTTTTTGTTAAATGAAACTGATAAAGCCTAATCAGTAAAGGTAATCCTTGGCTTCGCACCGATAGATGAATCTATTTTAGGGTAGCAAAGTAACAGTCTTGCAGAGGCAATGTCTTGTTCTTTAACCATGTAATCTTTAAAAGCATTGAGACGTTGCTCAGACAATTTAGCGAGTTGCTTTATTTCATCTTTGTTGGTAATTGCAGCACCTAAGGGTTTGTTAATATCCGCTGGTGTTGCAATTGCACATAACGTTAACTGTGTCTCAAGTTTGTCTTTCATTAACGAAGAAAACTGAGTGAGAAACTTACTATGTTGATCTGTTAATTGAGTATCTTTTACAGGGAATTCAAGGTCATTAAAGCGCACTTTGAGTAAGTAACCACCTGCTGATATAGCAATATTGACAACATTGGCATAGGGAACAAATGTTGCCATCAAATACTCTTTAGCTGCTGACATTGTTGCTTGCTTAACCATTAAGCTGATAAAACCACTCATGCCAAACGATGGATCATTGGTGCTGCCTGTTAATGGAATATCTAGCTCTACATTCCCATCGCCGTCTTTTAACATGCCTAATGCTATATTAAACGGCACTGATGTCTGGCTTTTTATGGTGCCCGTTTCATGATCGTTGGCTGCGCCAAGTTCAACGCCTCTTAAAAGTAATACGGTATTACCGTCAATATTGGCATTATTAACGGTAATATCAAGTTCTACATCAAGCTGGCCGCTCTTAAGTTCATGTTTAAGTGCGCCTGAGATATAGGTTGATAATGACGGTAGGCTCACTTCTTTGAAGAAACCTTTTAATTGATAAAAGTCTTCATGACTAAAAGGCTTAGCAATGGCTGACAAATCAAAATTAGCATACTTATCACTGCTTCCCTTTAACGAAAATTGGCTCTCTTGCTTTGGTTTTTGATTATCAAAAGGGCCAGCGTTAAGGGTTGTGATACTAAATTCTCTTTCATAATGAGGGCTGGTACTACGGTCAATAAAATGAATTTGTGCGCTGTCACCCAATGAAAAGCTATTAAGTGACAATAAGAAGGGTGATTCAGTACTCTTTGTCGCTACGTCAGCAGTATTTGGCTGATTGACATCTTTTTCTATCGCCGCTTCAGTAGGTTGCTCACCTTTTGGCGAAACGGGCAATCCGGTAATATTTTTTTCTTTATCAAGGTTGGTATCAATTGCTAAGCCTAAAAGGCTAATAGTGTCGATAGATAAACCCTGCTGCGATACCGTAATATTATTAATATTTAAATTTTTGAACTGGGCTAAAGGTGGTAGCTCATCGGTGGTGTTTTCAGCAAATAGGCTTTGCTCAATAACAAGGTTGGCGATATTAGCTGTTATTAGCGACTCCAATGTTGTTATGGCAATGTCATCAAGCTTTATCGCTGATATTTTGGCCAAAACTTGTGACTCTATCTCATCGTACGCCATTAAATTATTGACGTTTAATTTAGCGGTTCCTGATATCTTCGGGGCTTGGTCACTGACGAGTTCGATAGATAAGTTTTGCAAAGATAAAGGGTCGATATTAAGTGCAACTGTTTTATTTCTTTGTGCTGCCTTAAAGCCTGCTGATGTCAGCTCAAATTTTTCAAGGTTAATATGCGTAGCAGTCTCGGTGATTGAAACTAACTGTTTACTCTTAATACTGACAGAGCCCTGCATTATTAAAGGGCCTTGCCCTGTGCTATTACCAGCTATAAAAGGTTGAAATGGCGACAGCGCCAATTCAGATATAGTTAATTCTGAATTTATTTCACCTTTTTTTTCAGCTAGTTGTGCTTTTAATGTTAAAAGTAAGGGAGCTTTATTGATGAAAGCGTTAAGGGATAGTTCAGCTCGTTGTGCTTGAGCTGAAGCGAGAACATTTTTTATGAGTAATGAATTAATTGCAAGTTCTTGCTGACTTTGTTTCACACTTATATTAAAAACAGCATTAGAGAGGCTAAAATTAGGTAACGAGAATTGATAATTATTCGGTTTGTTTTTTGGCTGAATTTCATCCGGTTGTGTAACAGAAGACGAAGGAAATTCTGTATTACCAGCCAGCACAAAACCACCAATTATCGGTGTTTTATTATTTAAATTAATATCAAGATATAAACCATCAATAGCAAATTCTGAAAAATGTAAAGTATCGGTTAATAGCCTATATAAACTCGCCGTAACCGCTAATGATCTAACCTCTACAACAGGCTTTTTAATAGTGTTTTTTGTCGTTATGGCAAGTTCACTTATCGTTAAGCGTGACAAAAAAGGGTTGTAACGAATGGTGGTTGTATCAGCCAATATCAACTGCTGTTCACTAAGGTACTTACCGAGATAATGTTGACTCATAAAAGGTGATGATATCCAAATAACTAGAAAAAGAGCAATAAAGAATAAACCGACAAATTTGACTGTTTTAGTGGCGGTTTTTACAAAAGAAGAAGACATACATTTCCTAATTTAAGGGGGCGTGTTATTAAAATTGATTATCCGGTTGAGCAAGGGAATTTACTTTTCAACATGATGGCGTTGTTACTCAAAGGATACTTAACTGCAATATTCTGGTTAAGCGTGCGTAGGTTATTGACTTTTTTATCTACTGTCTAGTGTTATGGTCGTAATGGCGTAAGTAATATCAGGTCGATTCAGTAATTTTTATTGCTCTATAGGATTCAACATCGTATGCTCATTTTAAGTGGTCTGACCTTTAACTATTGCCAATTTAATTAACGTTTAATAAACCTATGATAAATCAAGAATCTTTATTTTTACCTCAAGGTGAACATCAACTTCATTTAAGACATATCTGGAAAAAAAAAGGGGGAATACCCGTTTTTATGTTACATGGTGTGATTGAAAACGGTTTGATTTTTTATACTAAGAAAGGTAAAGGTTTAGCTTGCTACTTAGCGGAGCAGGGGTTTGATGTTTATGTAGCTGATTTACGTGGCCGAGGTGAAAGTACTCCTCGTATTGATGCAAGTGCTGAACATGGTCAATTTGAAGCGATCACCCAAGATATACCACTTTTTATCGATTACATTTCTCAAACAACAAAGCAGAAAATTCATCTTGTTGCCCATTCATGGGGAGGTGTTTTATTAGCGAGTACGCTTGCTAGGTTTCCAGCAGTTATGGAAAATATTCGCAGTAAAACTTGTTTTGGAACAAAACGAATGGTGACCGTGAAAAGAAACTTTTTAAAGTCAATATAGGTTGGAATAATTTAGCCCCTAAACTGGCAAAGCAAAAAGGCTTCTTAGATGCTAAAAAACATGGTATTGGCTCTGATAACGAAACAAGACAATCATTAGCAGATAGTGTTGCTTGGGTCAAAAAAAGCGAATGGCATGATACTACGGATGGCTTTGATTACTTTCAAGCAGCAAAACGGGTAGATTGGCCACCGACATGGCATTTTACTGGGAGTAACGATAAAGTCTTAGGCCATGCTAGCGATGTAAATATTTTCATTAATGAATCGAACCCTCAGGCGAAGTTTACTTTACTGTCAAAATCTTTGGGCAATATGCAAAATTACGATCATATTAATATTCTTACTCATCCCAATGCTCGAATTGATCATTATCCGCAGTTGGTTAAATGGTTGAAGTCTCACTAAGCTATCCCCTTAATTACTTTTTATAAGCCTTTACGCGACTAAATATTGAGTAATACTGTTATAAGTCATCTCATCACTTTTTTAAATGGATTTAGAATATGAATAAAACTATCGTTTTTATGACAAGTGCCTTTTTTCTTGCGGGGTGTCAGTCAATTTATACCGCCCAAACTACTCTTCCCATAAAAGAAAAAAACCCTGGAGAACAATCAATACCTAAATATCAAGAATTTATTAATAGCGGCGACCTCTTACCTATTCAGTATGTTGTTGATATTAAGGGTAATACTATTGATTTAACGAATAATAAAAAACGCAAGTTGGTGATTTTATTTGCAACCTGTTGCCCAGATTCTAACCGAGCAGTTAAAGCACTCAATAAATCGCCATTATTGAATGACCCCGCGGTTGATGTTATTGCAATTGACCGCGAAGAAACAAACGAAGATGTCATTAAGTGGCGCGACAAAAATAATATTCGTGTGCCATTAGCCACAGATATTAATCGTAGTATTTACCAACAGTTTGCCGTAGGTGGCATTCCTCGTTTAATTACGGTAGGTAAAGATAATAGAGTAATAAAGATGAACTTAGCTGAAGAGCAAGAGCAACTCAAGCTTATTCAATGGTAGGACTGGCTAGCAGAATTAGGGCAGGAATTGTTACAATTCTCTATTTGGTTTTTACGACCCATTTTATTAGAATTGAACTTTGTTAATTATTTGTAATCAACAGTAGTGCTACTTCCTTGTGGCTAATTTCATGCTCAGGGACAAATAAATAAAACTTTAAAGGATTATCATGTCAAAAACAAAAACAACAATAACGACAGCTTTATTATTAACAACGTTAGCTTCCCCCTTATCACTCGCCAAAGCGAATAAATTAAACTTCCATAAATCTCAACAAAATTCTGAACATAAAATAACGGGAAAACTGTTGTATTTGAATGACAGAAATGGCGATGTTGATTTACTCATTCATGACGATAAACGTTTTAGCTATTACCCACGCATTGCTAAAGACGGCTTAACAAAAAAAGCTCAACTTATTGAAACACCTGATAATGCGCAGTTTTATAATCAAGCAAAATTAGCTAATAAGAAAAATGAAGTTGTCGTATATTTAACCGGCGATGCGGTGATGTCTTACAATATAGAAGATAAAACACTCAGCAAATTGTTAGATGTTGATACTTTATATAAATATCAAAGCATTTTTGAAATGAACTTTGGTGAATTTGTCCAAGACTTTAACGAAGATGGGCTAAGCGACTTTATTACTTACAGTTTAGATAAAACTCATCTGTATCTGCAAAAACCTGATGGGTCATTCACTCATCAATCGTTAGCTATTTCTCCTCGGATTGAAAAGTCGGGTAGTGGTATATCCTTTAAACCACAAAATTTTTATCACGCTGATTTTACACATGATGATAAAAAAGATATTGCCTTCCAAGTTGATGACCAATTGTTAGTCTTTGCTCAATCAGAAGATAAATCATTTAATAATAAAATAATGACTGTTTCCTTAAATGCTCATTTAGAAAATAAAAACTCTGCGATAAAAAAACAGCAAGGTGAAAAAAGTGCAGATGTGAATCTTGAAACTATTGAAGATATTAATGGTGATGGCCTCGTTGATATAGTCACTAAAGAATCGGTACGAGAAGGCATGATGTCTAGAACTAATGTACTTATGTTGCGTTATGGCTTTATCGACAATGGTATCATGAGTTATAAGAAAGAAGCTGATGGTCAAGCTACTTTTGATGGTCAAGGTATGATTAAGTTTAAAGATGTTGACGGCGATGGCTTGAAAGACTACTACACACTGAGTGTTGAAATGGGGATTGGCACAATGATGTCTGCAATGTCTGGTGCTATTGATATGGATTTACGATTCTATAAATTAGGCCAAAATGGCAAATATGTTAAAAAACCTTCTTATGAAAATGAAGTTGAAGTGTCAATTGGTTCAAGCAGTGACGGTGAAGCGCTTACTGAGGTAAGCGATTTTAATGGTGACGGTATTAACGACTTGATCCTCAAGACTGATGATGAAGAATTCACTATTTATTCAGGCGCTAAAGGTAAGCGCTTATTTGCTAAACGTGGTGCTGATTACGAAATTGCGTTACCTAAGAGTGTTCGCACCGAAGTTAAAGATTTTAACAACGATGGTAAAGCAGACATCCTCTTTTTATATGGTAAACACTATGATGAAGACGAAGAAAAAGAAGTCGGTGAGCATAAACTCACCTTATGGTTATCTGCGAGTTAATTAACACTAAAAATTCGCTATACTATAAATGTTGAAGGGTATCGTGTCATGGTTCACAAGGCGTTTCGATATCTTCGATGCATTCTTATGATTTATGCTATATAAATCATCGATACCACAATCTTTTTTTAGTAATGTCATTGCGCTATAGATAGCAATAAATGACGATTTTTAAGGTTATATTATGCGTTTTTTGTCCCGTAGATTGGTTCTTCCTAATGATTTAAACTATGCAAACTCACTTTTTGGCGGTAGAGCGTTAGCGTGGATTGATGAAGAAGCAGCGATTTTTGCCATTTGTCAATTAGAGACTAACTGCTTAGTGACTAAACATATTGGCGCTATTAATTTTGAATCTCCAGCTGTGCAGGGAGATGTTGTTGAGTTTGGTCTATCGACCAAAAGCGTTGGCAGAACCTCAATTACCATTACTTGTTTAATGCGTAATAAAATTACTAAAAAAACCATCTGCTTAGCTGACGATATTGTCTTTGTGCAAGTTGACCCTAAAACCAAAGAACCTATTCCTCACGGAAAAACATTAGCGGCTTTACAAGCGCAAGAAACGTTATAAATTTACCAACACAGTGATCCCTTGTTTGGCGTTTTCTTTTAAAATAAGCATTGTAAATTAAAATTACCTATTGATTTATAATGCTATTTTTTATGTGGCTGTAATGTATGATAAAAAAATCTATTTTTCATGACCTGTCTTTATTCGCCCATTTTAGTGAACGCTATAGTGAATACTTCCGCATGAACGATAAAAGCTAAGCACTCATTTTTTTTGCAAATAAACCTTCAATTTGTAATCGCAGTCTATTTTTAACCTGTTTATTCAGGCCCATTGTGAAAAGTATGCTTGAAATAGTAGCGACAACGATTATTGTTTTATATAACTTTATGCCAGTAAACATAACTAAAAGCATTAACAAGAGTGCATAAGTTAATCCCATTACAGCGAGACATAAACACAGTCCTTGCACCTCTTTATTTTGAAATATTTTCATGCTCCATTCCTTTTTGTATTCAATACAAATGAGCTTAGCAAAGAAATCTTATTCGCTCTATAGCGAAATTAATCATAAATGTTACATGAGATTTCGAAGGTTAATTTAAATAGATGTCACAAAGTAAAATGTCATGGGGTCTTGTTAATGAAATAAGAAGTTTTCTCTTTTTATACATTATTTTAAGGACCAGTATGAATATAGTACATATAATATTAGCAGTGCTTGTGTTTTCGATGAGTCTTAATACTAAAGCCGACAGTTGTATTCGTGTTGAAGTACAAGGAACAGGGCAACCCTTAATTTTAATTCCAGGGTTAATGAGTGATGGACGTGTTTGGCAGCAAAGTGAAAAATATTTAGCAAAAAATTATCAAGTACATACGGTCAGTATTGCAGGGTTTGCTAATACAGCAGCATGTGCAGCGGCAGATAATATTATGCCTCAAGTTAAGTCTGAATTATTAAGTTACATAGAGCACCATAAATTACAAAAGCCAGTATTAATGGGTCATAGCTTAGGGGCATTTTTATCTTATAGTCTAGTAATAGAAAATGAAACGCTATTTTCTGCGGTTATTGCCGTCGATGGCTTACCCTATATTGCGCCAATATTTACCAAAACATTAGCGACTACGCCAACAGACATGCGGCAACAAGCTGACTACATAAAAAATATCTATCAACAGGCAACAGCTCAGCAAATGGCTGATATGACTAAACAAACCATTGCTATTCAAGCAACGTCAATAGAAAATCAACAAGCGGTTATTGCTATGGCAAAAGTATCTGATCAAAATACAGTGGCTTCAGCTTTACATTTTTTATTACTTAATGATTTAAGGGAGCCACTAAAAAAGGTTAAAACACCCGTGTTACTTATTGCTGCCCAAGGTGCATTTACCAATGAAGCGTCTCGTCGATTCGCTACCGCTCTATACCAACAACAAATAGAAACTGTACCCAATGCTCATTTAATTACCAATACTGATGCTAGACATTTTATTATGTGGGACGATAATGAATGGCTAATGGCAGCAACTGATTTATTTTTACAGGGCGTCTTATAAACATGCTACTTACTGATGAACAACAACTGCTGCCTGATATTGCTTTAGCAAAGTTGGGTGATTCACTTGCCTTTACCCGCTTAATTGAACAGTTAGCTAATACAGTTGGTTCTATTGCTTTAGCTATTACCCAAGATCTTGATAGCAGTGAAGATGTTAGCCAAAAAGTTTTTATTAAAGTCTGGCAGGAAATAAATCAACTAAAAGAAAATATAAGCTTTTTACCTTGGGTTCGACAAATAACGCGCTACACTGCGTTAAACCATATAAGAGATGAAAAAGTTAACCGAAACATAAAAGGAGATGAAACTGAACTTTTGCTTGCTACACTTATTGACCCTAGTCATTCAGCTGACGTAGGATTACTGAGGGAAGAACAGAATACTTTAATCCAAACTCTTTTAGCTCAATTACCTGATGAGAGTCGGGAAATTGTGCTGCTATATTATAGAGAACAGCAGAATACCGAATCAGTAGCCACCTTATTAGGCTTAAATACAGCGACAGTCAGAAAACGTTTAAGTCGCGTGCGGGCCTTAATAAAAGACCAAGTATTAGCACGTTATGGTCATGTTATATTATCAACAAGTCCGTTAAGTTTAGCGACGTTAGTTTTATCGGGGCTTTCAGTGAGCTCGCCTGTTGCGGCTGCAGTAGTCACAAAAAGTATAGTCAGCAGTCAAGGTCATTGGTTAGTAAAAATACTGCTAGCTTTAGGAGGAGCGATGCTCGGCGCTTTACTTGGTATGGTGGCAAGTTATATTGGCATGTCTAAAGTCATTGAAAAATTGGTAGATGAAAAACAAAAAGCTCAGCTTAAGGTTTTACGTAATAAAACCGCTTTTCAATTGTTCCTTAGTGGTATTTTATTTACCTTAAGTTATGAATTTACAGAAGGTTGGGGGATGCCTTTTTTATGTTTTATAACATTATTTTATTTTATCTATCGCTCAACTCAACAAGTGAACGCACTTGTTGGACTTCCGAAGGATATAACAAAATTAACTGACACTGATTTGATGCAGCAATCAAGAAAAGATCAGTTTTGGTGCCAATTTGGTCTCATAGTAGGTTTTGTAGGAGGTTGCACTGGTCTGATGGTTGGCTTATATAATAGTGGTCGATTTACGACCTTTTTTTAACAAAAAAATAATTTAAATAGGAATTGTATGCAATTAAATGATTTACTTGAAAAGTTAAGTGCCACACCCGCGCAGGTTGAATTTAACGAAGTGATGGCTGTTATTTTGGCTACCTACCATTATAAGCCTTGTACGTTTAGTAATGGAGAACTCCTTAATGAGGCTGGTACCAATGAAGGGTCATGTAAGATTTTTTATTTTGCAAAGTTGCATCATTTGTCTGACCAGGCAACATTAGCGTGTTTTGGTCAATATTACCGTCAAGATGTTTTACTTCATCCTGAGGGGACAGATCACGGAAATATTAGAAAATTTATCAAGCAGGGGGGGCAAGGTATTCACTTTGAAGGTATTGCGCTCTCTTAATTAAACCTTATCTTCTAAGAGATATTGCTGGTAACCCTTTACGCCAAAATAGCGAATAGATTTTTTAAGTTTGATCATTTTGGCGATAAGTAAGTCGCCAAAATATATTTTGACCACTTCTCTATCACCATTGGAATCTGATTGGTATTGGTGTATTGAATTCTTTCTTAAATTATCAAATTCTGTTTTCATGATCAGTTTCAAATGCTAATTCGCTTTTGTTAAAGGATGAGTATACTTATTTATTATTGCGCGTATTTTTCCTTCCTGTTTTAATCTATTAATCGCTTGATTAATAACAGGCACGATATAGGCTTTAGATTTTTGTATACGTAATGGGCGTATTGAAGACTCATGCACTTGCCCCGTTTCTATGTTTAATTGATGAATATTACTCAGGTAGTTAACAATGGTTTGGTTAGCAATACCAACATGTAACCTATTACCTTCAATAAGCTTTAAAAGTTTTAGCTCACTTTCTACATCATAGCGTTTAAATAAGGTATCAAAAGCATAACCAAAGCCCTTAATCGTAGCGATGGTTTCGTTTGCTAATACGTCAATTTTTCTGAATTGGCCTTGTGGAAAAACAAAAACATCCTCGGTTTTAAATAACGGTTGGCTGTATAAAGAAATCGTACTTTCGCTTGAACGCCACTTGGCGATAGGGCAACATTCAATGTCGACTTTACCTTCTATAAAGCTAGAACGTATTCGCGCAGATGAAAGATAAACAAATTCTAATTGGTAAGGGGTGAGTTTAAAAATTTCTTGAAATACTTCAACATAAATACCGCGATGTTCTTTTTCTCCAAATGAATAAGGAGGGTGTCCTTCAAAAGAGAGAGCCACCTTAATGGTTTCAGCTTGGGCACTTAAAGATATGCACAAAAAAATTGAAATCCACTTCATGTTTTTCAAACTCACAGTTACTGTTGTCGTTATATCACTTAACTATAACAACAACAGTGAAATCTGCTTAATAAATGTTTGTCTAAACATTATTTTACTGAACTATTCTTCAAATTTACTGGCGATATACTCCTAAGAACATGTAAATATATCTTGAGTTGAGTTAAATAACCAAACGAAATTTACCTTACAAACCATTAAATAGCGTTCAAGTAAATTATTATTGCTGATGAATTAATCGTTCAAGTTCTTGCTTTGATAAATAGTTTTCCATTGTCGAACGAAGTAATTTATATAATAAAATTGAACCGTCAATTTCCTCTTTACGGTTAGTTAAGCTTTCTATATTCAAACCTAATGGTAAATCATAGGGTAATACGGCGTCGAGTATTTGCTGAAGTGTGTTTAAGCAGATACGAATAGATTCATAAAGCGGTTTTTGTGCGTTAAGGATACGTAAGCTGGTCGCTTCAGGTACGCTGACGCCTAACCATTCAATAAACTCTAATGTCTTTTTACTGCCACACGGTGAAAACGTTAAAATGATACGTTGTGGTTTTAATCCTTGTTGCTGACATTCGATCGCATAGCGCGTTAACATATCTATGGTGGCTTGTGGGTTATAAATAGCTTGAGAGATAAAGAAGTTACATCCTTGCTGATGCTTTTCTATTAACCGAGTATGTTCATTACCTTTATTTGCATGACGCTCTGCGATGGTAATACCGCCGATAAAGAAATCATTTTTGTTATCAACTAAAGTTTTATATGCACTGGCAAGCGGTAGTGAAATATTATTCTTTTGAGAAGGGCTTCCTACAAGAACAACATCACGAATGTCATATTTCTGCCAAGCTTCATTAGCCCATTGATTAAAGTCATTACTATTTGATTGAACAACACTCTTGTAAGTGATCACCGGACGTTGAGATTTATCTTGTAGTAACGATGAATAGTAACGGGGATCTAATGTTGATTTAAAAGGGAAAGGGCGAGGTATATTCGTACGAGAATTTTCATCTTGTATATCGTAAACAATCAAACCATCGAAATCAATATCACTAACGCGTTCAAGCAGCTTTTCTGCAATTAATTCAACTTGTTCTACAGCAGTATCGCTTTTGGGAGGGGTTGTACCAATAAAATAGACGCCACGGGTGTTATCGTTATAACGAGCTCTTAATTCAGATCCTTTGTTCACTTTATTTCTATACCATAATTTTGATAAAACTGATGACTTTATAATACCTGCTTGGTCGTTATAAATCTGCGCTATATTTATATTTTATTATCGATAAAAAAATAAAAAGGGAATGAAGCACTTTATGTGAATATTATTGCTGGCGCACTAGATTACTTACCCATAAAAAAGCCCAGTCAATGACTGGGCAAAAAATATAAGGGAGAAACCTAATCAATAAAAGTTTAGCTTTCGTTTGCTCTTATCGAATGATTAGTTCTTGAAGCAGCGCGTGGTTGCAGTAAACTTTTACCATTTATTGCTATTTTTCTTGGTTTCAATGCTTCTGGTATTTCTCTTTCTAAATCAATATGAAGTAAACCATGATTCATAAAAGCACCAATAACTTTAACATGTTCACCGAGCTGAAATTTTCGCTCAAAATTTCGCTCTGCAATACCTTGATGTAAAAAGTTTCTGGGTGAAATATTATCGCTTACTGGTTTAGTACCCGTAACGATTAAGGTGTTTTCTTTTGATTCAATATCAAGATCTTCATCGGCAAAGCCAGCAATAGCCATCGTAATACGGTATTGGTCTTCAGCAAGTAATTCGATATTATAGGGAGGGTAAGATGATTGTTTGTCTGAACGAGATGCTTTTTCAATTAACCCTGCTAAGTGGTCAAAACCAATAAATGAGCGGTAAAGTGGGCTGAAATCTGTTTGTGTACGCATAATTCATATCCTATTAGTTATACCCTAATGTATCGTTGAGGGTATTAGCAATATGTGATTTCCTTTGGAATATTTCTGTGCTTACTATGGCCAACAATTAGTCGCGAAATAGACAGGCTGAAATTATTATTCAAAAGAATTTTAAGTGCCTTTCAATATTGAACAGGCGGTTAATGTAGCCCCTTTAAACTTATGGCGACTACATTAATAAAGATGGGAACGATGCTGTGCTTTTCAAGTTTATCTATAAATAAAAACAAATAATTATTTTAAAGTGTTGATATTTAATTTATTTTTTTTCAATGTTTGTAGGGCTACTTTCTTGGGGGGAGCTCTCTATTGGGCTAAGGGCTATGATTGTTGAAAGCGCTAGCTCATAGTTTGGATGTTTTGAAATATCGGCAACAATTTCTTTATAAGCAATTATTCCAGATGAATCGATAATAAATATCGCTCGAGTTAATAATCCCATATCTTTAATAAGCAAGCCATAATTTGTACCAAAATCTCGCCATACAGAGTCAGATAACACTCTTATTTTATCAATATTTTCTGTTTCACAAAAACGTTTTTGTGCAAAGGGTAAGTCATTGCTAATCGTTAGCATGACAATATCTGTTGGCAAGTTTGCTACTTCTTCATTAAAACGCTTTGTTTGTAAAGAGCATATACCGGTATCTAAACTTGGGACTATTGAGATAAGTAAGTTTTTCCCCGAGAATTCATGTAGTGTTACCGGGACAAAGCTTTCATTAACCACTTTAAAATTAGGAGCCTTTTGACCAACATCGACTTGTGTGCCTAATAAGGTTATAAATTTGTTGTTTGCCTTAACTAAATTTGTTGTTTGTTGTAAGTTATCTTCGTGAAGTGAATTAGCTGACGCCTTAAAAAGAGTAAAATTATTTAAAGTTAATAGCAGTGGAAGGCTAACGAATATCGTTGAAAATTTCATAGTGTTTAAGCGCGTTATAAAGTTATTGATGAATAGATGTTAACTTTGACGATAAAAAATAGCCATTATTTAGTGCATTATTTCAAATATTATCTATTGTTATTTATAGATAAACAGTAAAATGTTGAAAAATCATCACCTCAACTATTATCTCAAAAATAGGAAAAATGAAAATATGTCAATACCCTTGTTAATTTGTGATGACTCAAATATGGCGCGTAAGCAGGTAGCACGCTCTTTACCTGATGACTGGGATGTCGATATAAGCTTTGCCACCGACGGCAAAGAAGGCATTGAAGCAATAAAAGCAGGTAAAGGCGATGTGCTTTTACTTGATTTGAATATGCCGGTAATGGATGGTTATCAAGTACTTGAAACTATTATCAAAGAAGATCTAAATACCATGGTGATTGTTATTTCCGGTGATATACAGCCAGAAGCACATCAGCGTGTTACAAGTTTGGGGGCATTAGATTTTATTCAAAAGCCCGTCAATAAGACTAAATTAACAGAAATACTTTCTGCCTACGGTATTTTTACTCAGCAGAGCAATAAAGAAGAGCTATTGCCTGTTCTTTTAGAAAAATCTCCAGTAATAGAAATGTCACCTGCACATATTGAACTGACACCGATTACACAGGCTGCTGAAGCTGTTAGCATTGAAAAAGAACTACCAGAGGAAGCCTTTTTCCTCGACCCTGAATTACGAGATTGTTATCAAGAAATAGCGAATGTGGCTATGGGACAAGCTGGGGATCTATTAGCACGCTTACTTGATGTGTTTGTCGTACTCCCTATCCCTAATGTCAATTTAATTGAGGTTAGTGAACTGAGTATGGCGTTATCTGATGTTGAAGAACAAGAAAGTACTTCGGGTATTTGCCAAGGTTTTATTGGTGCGGGTATTTCTGGAGAAGCGCTACTTATTTTAAATGATTCAAGTTTTAAAGATGTTGCTTCGTTAATGAATTACACGTATGAAGTTGATGAAAGTACAGAGCTTGAATTACTTATGGATTTAGCTAATGTGCTCATTGGCGCTTGTTTAAACGGCGTTTCAGCGCAATTAGATATGCCTTTTAGCCAAGGACATCCTGTTGTTTTAGGGCAGCATAAAAAAATATCAGAGCTCATCGCAACAAACTCTAAAAAGTGGAAACGTACATTAGCTATTGAAATTAGCTATAGCATTGAAGACTATTCAATAAAGTGTGATTTACTCTTACTTTTCACTGAAGAGTCTATGCGAACACTTAATAATAAAATCTCTTACTTACTGGATTAACTATGTCATTAGAAACATCACAGATAAATGAATTACATTGGTTAATGGAAATGTTGCATACCATCGATGTGGGGTTGGTTGTACTAGATAGAGATTATAAGGTGCAAATATGGAATGGCTTCATGGAAAACCACAGCGGTTTACTGCCACGTGAAGTCAAAGATAAAGTGCTCTTCCCTTTATTTGATGAAATTCCAGAAGCATGGTTTAAGCGTAAAGCTGAATCAGTATTTTTATTAAAAAACAAAGCTTTTACCATTTGGGAGCAGCGTCCCTATTTATTTAAGTTTCAAAATTATCGTCCCATCACCGGTGCAGCTGATTACATGTATCAAAACACCACCTTTATTCCGTTAATGTCAGCAACAGGGGTTGTTACCCATTTATGCTTAATTATTTATGATGTTACTGACAACGCTTCTCATAAAAAAGATTTGGTGCAAGCAAATAAAGAATTAGCGATTTTAAGTCAAACTGACGGTTTAACTAAATTATTTAATCGCACGCACTGGGAGCACTGCTTACAAGCGGAATATAAACGCTGGATACGTAGTCAGAACCCAAGTTGTCTCGTGATGATTGATATCGATAATTTTAAAGTCGTTAATGACACCTATGGACACGTTGTGGGTGACGAAGTTATTCGTCATATTTCAGGGCTCATCCGTCATCATGTCCGAGAAACTGATGTTTCGGGGCGCTATGGTGGAGAGGAGTTTGTTATATTATTAGCGGATACGACATTAGATAACGGCAAAGTATTTGCTGAACGACTCAGGGAAGAGATTGAAAAGTCAATAGTCAAATACAATGATATCGACGTGAAATATACGGTAAGTATGGGAATTGCTGAAATTGATACTAGCATTGAAAGTTATGAAGCTTGGATAGAGTGTTCTGATTTAGCCATGTACCGTGCCAAAGACGCTGGGCGAAACCAAATAGCTTTGCATACTAACCCAATAGCTTAACCCATTAAAACAGACGCATAAAAAAAACCCATAAGGGCTTTTTTTATGCGTTTAAGTTCACATCTTTATTGTTGGTATACTTGCTTACCGTTAACCCAAGTGGCGAGTACTTTATTATTCCAAATGTTTTGCTGGTTTTCGGTAAAGTAATTATTTTCTAATAAGATAAAATCTGCTTTTTTACCTGCTGCTAGACTACCGATTACTTTCTCTTGGTGTGCAGAATAAGCCGCATCAATAGTGAAACTTCTAAAAGCTTCTAAGCGCGTCATACTTTCCTCATTGTACCAGCCATTCTCAGGTAGATTTTGTTGATCTTGGCGAGTTACTGAAGAGTGTAAACCAAAGAATGGGTTAGGAGACTCCACAGGAAAGTCTGAGCCAGCGGCAATAACTGCGTTAGCATTCATTAGTTTTCGCCAAGCATACGCACCTAAAATACGCTGCTTACCAATTCGGTCAACAGCCATGTTTTTATCGCTAGTGGCATGAGTCGCTTGCATTGAAGCGATGATATTAAGCTCAGCAAAACGAGGAATATCACTCAAACGCAATATTTGTGCATGTTCAACCCTATGACGTAATGCCTGAGTCTGGGTCGCTTTTATTTGCGCTTGATATAAGTCTAAAACCACTTTATTCGCATTATCACCAATAGCATGAGTATTTACCTGAAAACCTGCATTCATTGCCGTATTCATATAAAGGGTTAATGCTTCTTTTTCATGTAGCATAAGCCCCTTATGCCCCGCATGATCTGAATAATCTGCAATTAACGAAGCACCACGACTACCTAAAGCGCCATCAGCTTGAATTTTTACACTATTAAAATTCAGCATGTCATCACGGCTATTGAACGGACCTTGTTTGAGTGTTGCTTGCCAATTTTTTGAAGGTAAATACAACATAGCATTGATACGAATCGGGAGAGAGCCTTCACTACTGAGTTCTTTAAATAACTCAAGGTTGTCTGTAAAAATACCAGCATCATGAACACTGGTTAAGCCAAAAGAGACCAATTTATTTAGGGCCTTTTTTAACACTAATTTTTGTTCTAGCCTCGTTAAGGGAGCGATGCTTTTGGTCATTAGGTCCATAGCATTATCTATGAAAATACCAGTTGGCTTACCTGATTCATCACGAATTATATCGCCGCCCGCTGGGCTTTTTGTTGCAGATGTTATGCCAGCAAGTTCCATCGCTTTAGTGTTCGCCCAGCCCGCATGCCCATCAACACGACTTAACCAAACAGGCGTGTTAGGAAAGTGTTTATCTAAAGATTTTGCGGTTGGAAACTTTGTGTTTTCCCACTGAGTTTGATTCCAGCCACGACCTTGTATCCAAGCAATACCTGGATTGGCTTTAGCATAATTAATGGCCGATTCTACGGCAGCGTCTTCTGAAAGTGTGCCAACTAAATTAGCTTGCATCAAACTTAATCCGTAACTCAATATATGGCCATGGGCGTCAATCAAACCTGGAAGTAAGGTTTTGCCCTGACCATCTATTACCGTCACATTCTCAGACTGAGGTACGGTTTCACCTTTTGTAAAGAGCTTATCAATTTTATCATGGGTGAATTGAATCGCCGTAAATTCTTTTAACTGTTTATCTGAGAGTGTGTAACCTTGAACATTGGTAATAATAGTTGTTTGTGCAATGGCATAGCTGCTTGATAGCAGGAGAAAAGAGATTGTTGTGAGCAAGTGCTTATTCAGTATTTTCATAAATAAATCCTAGGTTTTATAATTTTTATTTTTTAATGTATTATTTTTATTCAATAGAGGATAAAGGGAGAAAAATAAAATTAACAGTATTAATGGCAGTAACCCCTGAATAAATTGCCAATATTGACTATAAAATGTTTTCCCATGTACTAACTTGATTTCTGCTTTGAGCACAGTTTCAGTGAATTGTGGCAGTTTAGCTTCAATATTACCTCGATAATCAACAATGGCGGTAACACCGTTGTTCGTTGCGCGAAGTAAAGGTCGACCAAACTCCAGCGCGCGCATTCGTGCAATTTCTAAATGCTGATGAGGACCATGTGAATCTCCAAACCATGAATCATTGCTTACGGTGAGTAAAATATTGGTTTCATCAGTAAAGTTAGCGGCGAGTTGCTCAGGAAAGGCTATTTCGAAACAAATAAGTGGTAAGAGGTGATACCCCTTAGCCATCAGGTTTGGTTGAATATAATCTCCACGGGTAAATGATGAATATTGTAAATTAAATATTGGTGCAACTTTTCTGAGTAATTCTCCAAAAGGAACAAACTCACCGATAGGCAGAAGATGGCTTTTATTATAACGATTAGGGTGTCCGTAGCGATAGTGCCCAGTCTCGTCATCACTTTCTTTCTTACCGAGTACGATCAGTGAATTAAAGTAAGCTTTTGAGTCATATTTATAATTCAAAATACCAGTAATAATGGCACTATTATTCAATGCCGCCGACTTATCAGCCATAGTCAGAAAGTCTTGTGCTGTTGGCTCTAGTGCTGTTACAGCTGACTCTGGCCAAACAATAATATCGGCATCATAGTTTTCTCGGGCATGGTCAAGATATTTTAATAACGTCGGCCACTCTCTTTCTGGCTGCCATTTCATTGATTGTTCAATATTACCTTGAACGAGTGCTGTTGTTACTGTCTTGCCCGTGAGAGTTAACCATTGTACATTTGACAATGAAAAGGCGCTGGTAAAAATGCACACTAACAGTAATAAGTGTGACTTTCGGTAATGGTTATTAACAATATTTATTAAGGTGATGCTACTTGCCAGTAAAATAGCGCCAATACCTACTTCACCCACTAAGGGAGCGAAGCTTGATAAAGGACCGTCTATTTGGCTGTAGCCAATGGATAACCAGGGGAACCCCGTTAAAAGATTAGCGCGTAAGTATTCAGCAATGAGCCAAAAAGGTGGCAGTAGCCACAATGAAAATTGCCGCTTTGGTGCAAATCTACTTGATAAATAACATGCAAGTGCAGGATAAAGCGCTAGATAACAGCAAAGTAATAACATCAATAAAAGTGAAAAAAACAGTGGTAAACCACCATATTGATCAATACTGACATGCACCCAACTAATACCGCTAGCAAACCAGCCTAACCCAAAAATAAAGCCTTGTTTTGCTGCTGTCTTTACCTCTGCACCATTAATTGAATTAAAAAATAATGGCAGAACAACAAACATGACCCACCATTGAGAAAATGGCGCGTATGCAAGCACTAAACTTAGCCCAGCAATAAAGCTGAGCCAGTTACGCTTATTAAATAAGTTAGCGCGTAGCGGGTGTATTAGGCGATTAACGAGCGTATTGATATTTATCAAGGTTAGTCGACAATTTTGCCAGTTATTTTATGATCTTTTGGAACGGTAATATGCAAACTTTGGATACGTCGATTATCACCCGCAGTAATTTTGAATTCAAAATCACCTATCGTTATTAATTCACCTTTTTTGGGCATATGGCCAAATTGATGTAAAACTACACCGCCGATAGTATCTGCGTCATTGCCATTAAATTGAGTATTGAAGTATTCATTAAAGTCATCAAGCTCTGTGAGCGCTTTCACTTGATAAACATTACCAGCAAGGTACTTTATGTCTTGTTCAATTTCATCATCAGTTTCATCTTCAATTTCGCCAACAATCAATTCAAGAATATCTTCAATGGTAACCACACCTGAAACACCACCGTATTCGTCTACAACAATGGCCATATGATAGCGCTGCGAGCGAAATTCTTGTAACAATGGTTCTACTCGTTTGCTTTCTGGAACGATAATAGACGGACGAATAACCTTTGCTATTGTACACTCTTCTTGCTGACCAAAACCGTAAGCAAGCAAGTCTTTAGCCAATAAAATACCTTCAATGTGATCTATATCGTCGTTAATAACAGGAAATCTAGAGTGTCCCGACTCTAGAATGATAGGTAAGGAAAGTTCGATAGGGTCGTTAATATCAAGCGTGACCATTTGTGATCTTGGGATCATAATATCGCGGACACGCATATCAGAAACTTCTAATACACCTTGGATCATTAATTTAGTTTCAGGTTTAATTAAGTCGCGATCTTCTGCGTCATTTAATACGTCAACCAGTTCATCTTTATTTTTGGGCTCTCCAGTGAAAACTTGTACTAATTTATCAAGTATCGATTTATTTGCAGAGCCGTTGCTAGAGTGGGGGTGGTCATCGCTCATAGAGCTTATTTATTTCCTGTAAGTTAACTTGTTGCTTAGTTTCTAATCAATTGACAATAAATTCAAGTAGTAAATTGATATTTTTGTAATGGATTATAAATGAATGAATTTATTCACTTATAATATAGGGATCTGATATTTCGAGTATTTTCAGTAACTTCGTTTCAAGTGCTTCCATTTCAGTGGCCTCTACATCATCAATATGATCGTAACCTAATAGATGTAAGCAGCCATGAATAACCATATGAGCCCAATGATTATCAAGAGTTTTGTGCTGAATATTCGCTTCTTGGGCAACAACCTCAGCACAAATCACCAAATCTCCAAGCAAGTCTAGTTCAATTCCTTCAGGTACTTCAAAAGGAAATGATAAAACATTGGTCGGTTTATCTTTTCCACGATACTGTAAGTTCAGAGACTGGCTTTCTTTAACGTCAACGAGACGAATGGTAAGTTCAAAATCCGTTTTATCATTATTTAAAGCGATATTTACCCAAGATTGAAACTGTTCATTGCTGGGTAAATTTTTGGCATCACAAGCATGTTGAAGATCGAGTAGTGTTGCCACTATTGATTATCCATAGCATCAAGTGCCGCTTTATTTCTTTTTTCATCTTTTAAACGTTTTTCTTTTTGTTCAAAAGCATCATATGCATCAACAATTCTAGCCACAACCGGGTGGCGAACAATGTCTTTTGATTGAAAATAGTTAAAACTAATGCCAGGAATATCATCAAGTACTTCAATAGCATGTCGTAAGCCTGATTTTGCACCACGGGGTAAATCGACTTGAGTAATATCACCGGTGATAACCGCACGCGCATTAAAACCAATACGGGTTAAGAACATTTTCATTTGTTCAACCGTGGTGTTTTGACTTTCATCAAGAATAATAAAAGCATCGTTCAATGTTCTACCACGCATATAGGCAAGAGGGGCTATTTCAATAACATTTCGCTCAATCAGTTTCTGAACTTTTTCAAAGCCAAGCATTTCAAAGAGTGCGTCATATAATGGGCGCAGGTAGGGATCGACTTTTTGTGATAAATCACCAGGGAGAAAGCCAAGCTTTTCACCCGCCTCAACCGCAGGGCGAGTTAACAAAATCCGTCGTACTTCTTGTTTCTCTAAGGCTTGAATTGCACAAGCAACCGCTAAATAAGTTTTGCCCGTTCCGGCAACACCCACACCAAAACTAATATCATTATTCATAATATTATGCACATAGCTTTGTTGATTAGGGTTGCGAGGTTTTACTACGCCACGTTGGGTCTTTATCGTCACCAACTTATCAAAATCAACATCAACCTTAGGCGGTTCTTGCTCAAGTACTTTTACGTCTAAAATGGCTAAATGTACAATTTTTTCACTGATTTCTTTTCGTTCATTTTTGACAGTTGCTGTTTCAATATATAAATTTTTAAGCAATATAATCACGGCATCACAGTTTGCAGGTTCGCCCGTCACTTTAAATTGATTACTGCTGTAACTTATTTTAACGCCTAACCGGCGTTCAATTGTTTTTAAGTTATCGTCCATAGCACCACATAAATTCGCTAGGCGATTGTTATCAAGTGGTGCTAAGTCAAATTGTTTGCTAATACTTATAGTCAAATTTATATCCGTTTTTATAGGCTATGGTTAATCGTTAAGGTGTAAAAGTACCGACACCTAAATCGTCAATGTTATTGCCACTAGTTGTGTGGTGACTGTTAGCTAGAATGTCTTGTGGAGAGTGTGCAATACGTAACCCCATTTCACTTTCTTGACGAACCAATTCACCACGTAATGAGTTAGCGTAAACATCAGTGATATTTACATCGACAAATTGTCCTATTACGGTATGTGGAGCAAGAAAGTTCACTGTGCGGTTATTTTCTGTTTTACCCCTTAACTCCATTGGATTTTTCTTTGAAGGGCCTTCAACTAAAATACGTTGTTCTGTATTAAGCATTTGGCGAGCAATACGAAGCGCTTGATGGGTAATTTGGTCTTGAAGAATTTGTAAACGCTCTTTTTTAGTGATATCAGAAATATCATCAATCATATCTGCTGCTGGAGTACCTGGGCGCGCGCTATAAATAAAGCTAAAGCTTAAATCGAAATCAACCGCTTTAATAAGATCCATTGTTGCTTGGAAATCTGCATCAGTTTCGCCAGGGAAGCCAATAATGAAATCTGAGCTCATACAAATATCCGGGCGTACTTTCTTAAGTTTTCGAATTTGAGATTTATACTCTAAGGCGGTATGGCCACGCTTCATTTGCGTTAAAATGCGATCGGAACCACTTTGAACTGGCAAATGTAAGTGGCTGACTAACTCAGGGACGTCTTTGTAGACCTCAATAATATCATCAGTAAATTCAATAGGGTGTGAAGTTGTATAACGCACTCTGTCAATGCCGTCAACAGTAGCAACCAAACGCAATAACTCAGAAAAACGACAAATTTCATCATCATGAGTAATACCACGATAGCCGTTGACATTTTGCCCTAATAAATTAACTTCACGGACACCTTGTGCAGCAAGTTGGGCTATTTCATATAACACATCGTCAAGTGGACGACTCACTTCTTCACCACGGGTGTAAGGCACAACACAGAACGTACAGTATTTACTACAGCCTTCCATTATGGATACAAAAGCGCTTGCGCCATCAGCTTTAGGCTCAGGTAGGCGATCAAACTTTTCAATTTCAGGAAAGCTTACATCAACAACGGGATTATGATCTCCGGTAACTTGTTGGATCATTTCTGGCAAGCGATGCAAGGTTTGTGGTCCAAAAACCATATCAACGTAAGGTGCTCGTTGACGAATTGCTTCACCTTCTTGTGAAGCCACGCAGCCACCAACGCCAATCAATAGACCCGGTTTATTGTCTTTTAGGTGTTTCCATCGGCCTAGCTGATGAAATACTTTTTCTTGCGCTTTTTCGCGTATAGAACAAGTGTTTAACAAGATGACATCAGCATCTTCAGCTTCGTCGGCTAATACAAAACCATGTGTTGAGTCTAATAATTCAGCCATTTTCTGCGAGTCATACTCGTTCATTTGGCAACCCCAAGTTTTGATGTATAGCTTTTTACTCATTAACTTTCCACTCATTAAATATTTAAAGTCTAAAGAAGCTAACATGAAACGTATAGCTTCTGTGTTAGTTCAATTTAAGGATGCGTATTTTACTCCTTCTTGACGCTTGACGCCAGTACCCGATTAAACTTTAAGTAAAGCAATGTAAGCCTTATCAATTATTTGCTGTCACTAATAATAATATTCGTATAAGTGTTATAGGTTAGTTAGAATAACGACGAAAATCATTAAATAATTAAGTGTAAATTTTATGAATCATTTTGATTGTGTAGTTGTTGGTGGTGGTATGGTTGGAGCGGCTAGCGCGTTGTCATTAGCAAATTTGGGGCTAACTGTTGCTCTTGTCGAGCAGCATCAACCTTATTGTTTTGACAAAACCCAAGCATTAGATTTACGGGTTTCAGCCATCTCACTTGCCTCTGAACATTTGTTAACACAGTTGGGAGCATGGCCGCAATTACAGCAGTGGAGGTTGTGTCCTTATAAACGATTAGGGGTTTGGGAGCATCAAGCCAGTTATACTGAATTTAATGCCGATGATATTGAACAATCCCACTTAGGTCATATTATTGAAAATCGTTTAGTTCAACTTGCGTTGTGGCAACAAATTAAAAACCATTCTCAGGTTACTTTATTTTCGCCAGCCAATTTGGAGAGCTTTACTCAGTCTACAAATGAGATAGCGATAACTTTAGCCGATAACTCAGCTGTAACTGAGCAAGGAAAAACTCAAAAAATCACGGCAAAACTATTGATTGCTGCTGATGGCGCTAATTCGCACGTTAGAAAATTAGCTAATATTGGTATAACAGGCTGGGACTATCAGCAATCAGCGATGTTAATCAATATTGAGACACAAACCCCGCAGCAAGATATTACTTGGCAGCAGTTTTTTGAGACAGGTCCTTTAGCCTTGCTCCCTTTACCCGGGAAAAGTGAGTTAGGCGGTTATGCTTCTTTAGTTTGGTATCAAGGTAAAGATGAGATGAAACGTTTATCTTCATTATCGTGTGAACAACTGCAAGTCGAGATTTTAGAAACTTTTCCTCAACGACTAGGAAAAATAAAGGTCATTGATAAAGGGGCATTTCCTTTAACGCGTAGACATGCAAATACTTATCAAAAAAACAGAGTTCTATTATTAGGTGATGCAGCACACACCATTAATCCAATGGCAGGACAAGGCGTGAATTTAGGCTTTAAAGACGTAAAGGCATTACAAACAGTAATTGCTAGTGCTATTGGTAATAATGAATGTTGGCATGAGCCTAGTGTTTTGTCACGCTATGAAACAAAGCGGCGCAAAGACAATTTATTGATGATGTCTACCATGGATTCATTATATGTAGCTTTTAGTCACCCGTCGCCTGCTGTGAAACTCTTTCGTAATATAGGGCTTGCTATGGCTAATAAGATACCTTTTTTAAAAAAGAAGGCATTAGCCTATGCTTGTGGTGTATAAGTTGAAGTGACAATCAATCTTAAAAGGAATTTTTCAATGCAGTAAGACATTAAATCTTAAGATAATATGTCTTGGGTGTTTAAGGTAATATTTAAAAAGAATGGCAGGGGTAAGAGGATTTGAACCTCTGAATGACTGGATCAAAACCAGCTGCCTTACCGCTTGGCTATACCCCTGTAATGTCAATTATTTTCTAACAACTACCATGATGATATGTGTTAGTTAGAATGGTACGGGTCAAGAGACTTGAACTCTCACATCTTTCGATACTGGAACCTAAATCCAGCGCGTCTACCAATTCCGCCAAACCCGCATTGCTTGTAATACTACTAAGCGTTAATAGCCTTGTAGACACTTCAAATAATTATTATGTCACTCAGTAATGTTTACTATTTTTTTAATAAAGACTAATTACGTTTTAAAAAGAAATAATAAACAAAAAAGTGGCAGGGGTAAGAGGATTTGAACCTCTGAATGACTGGATCAAAACCAGCTGCCTTACCGCTTGGCTATACCCCTGTAGGTATTCTAAATAACGTGTAAATACGACACTTATTATGTTTAATATTAATTTTAATAAAGACTGATTGAGTTTTAAAAAAGGAATGTTAAACAAGAAAGTGGCAGGGGTAAGAGGATTTGAACCTCTGAATGACTGGATCAAAACCAGCTGCCTTACCGCTTGGCTATACCCCTGCAATGTTACTTACTTCCTAACAAATATCATGGTGATAAATGTTAGTTAGAATGGTACGGGTCAAGAGACTTGAACTCTCACATCTTTCGATACTGGAACCTAAATCCAGCGCGTCTACCAATTCCGCCAAACCCGCATTTCTTCTATCACTACTAAGAGTTAAATGGTGGCTACACCGGGATTTGAACCTGGGACCCCATCATTATGAGTGATGTGCTCTAACCAGCTGAGCTATGTAGCCTTTCCGTATTGCCTCTCAGCAAGTGGCGCGTATTATGCAAATCTGCTTAGGCTACGTCAACCGTTTTTTTATAAAAAAGGGTAATTTTTTTCTGTTTGCTTGTTTAGTCTACAAATTGGGTGTTTAATATTCTAGGAAAGCACAGTCTCTTTAAAATAAAAGCAAGAACGGTATGTTCTTGCTTTATGGTAAAGAACCGTAGATATCAAATTATGATTAATTTACGCGATCTTTCGCTTCTTCTTCTAAATGTTTTGAGTATTTTCCAATTTCGGCAATATGTTCAGCAACCTTTTTCGCAGGGACTTTACCTATTAAGAACTCTCCGGTTTCCAAAGCGTTGTTTGATGCTGCAAAAACTAATAAATTTTGTCCATTACATTCAATGTTTTTAAAAAGAGTGCGAATTTTCAATTTATTTTGTTTCATGAATGAGCGTAAGCGGTTTTTATCATTTGCTGCAATGTATTCGCAAATACGAAGAGACATGTTGTCTGCCTTAGTAACAGGTGCAAAAGTTACTGAAGCTGCAATCAAACTAGCGACTAGAAGTGTTTTTTTCATGGTTTGCCTTTATATTTATTTTTATTGTCGAGGTTTGTGATCTGATAGGCGTACGTTTTTCTTATATCAGACAGTTTAAAACGTAATTGTGGTATATTTTAGAGATAAAACAAGATTTTTTTTTGCGTTTTTTGAATTGATTAGCCTTTTGTTTTTATTATGTTTTATTTATGTTTTTTATTTGTTAATGGATTCTCTGGATTTAATGCTTGCTATTACTTGCTTTTAAAAAACAAAAAAGGAGCCGAAGCTCCTTTATAGTTATGTTAACTTATACGATTAAACATTGAATCTGAAGTGAACTACGTCACCATCTTTAACGCGGTACTCTTTTCCTTCTAGACGCCATTTACCGGACTCTTTAGCACCTGATTCGCCATTGAACTCGATAAAGTGATCGTAGGCAATAACTTCTGCGCGAATAAAGCCTTTTTCAAAGTCGGTATGAATAACGCCAGCAGCTTGTGGAGCCGTAGCATTTTGCTTTACTGTCCATGCACGTACTTCTTTTACACCTGCTGTAAAATAGGTTTGTAAGTGAAGCAAAGAATAACCAGCATTAATAACACGATTAAGCCCAGGTTCTTCTAGTCCAAGGTCAGCCATAAATTCAACACGGTCTTCATCATCCATTTCAGACAATTCGCTTTCAATTTCAGCGCAAACAGCAACAACGATTGCACCTTCGGCATCGGCTATTGCTTGCACTTTATCTAGGTAAGGGTTATTTTCAAAACCATCATCATTAACATTAGCAATATACATAGTCGGCTTAAGTGTTAAAAAGTTTAAGTAGTCGACAGCTGCTTTTTCTTCTTTAGATAAGGTTAAAGAACGTATCATATGACCTTCTTCAACATGCTTTAATATCTTCTCTAATACTGGCATTTCAAATTTAGCATCTGCATCACCTCCTTTAGCTTTTTTTGCTAAACGAAAAATTGCACGTTCTGCTGTGTCCATATCAGACAAAGCCAGCTCGGTATTGATCACCTCTATATCATCACTAGGGCTGACCTTATTGGCAACATGAATGATATTGTCATTATCAAAACAACGCACTACGTGACCAATTGCATCGGTTTCACGAATGTTAGCAAGGAACTTATTACCTAAACCTTCACCTTTAGAAGCGCCAGCGACTAAACCCGCAATATCAACAAATTCCATGGTGGTTGCTAGAACGCGCTCTGGGTTTACAATTTTGGCTAAAGCATCTAAACGAGGATCTGGTACTGGAACGACACCTGTATTAGGTTCAATAGTACAAAATGGAAAGTTAGCCGCCTCAATACCTGCTTTTGTTAATGCATTGAAAAGTGTTGATTTACCAACGTTGGGCAAGCCAACAATACCGCATTTGAATCCCATGATAATACCTTAATTGTTTTGCAAAATTTTTTTGAAGTTTAAGTTATAGCGGTTTGAATGAATGCAAACGGTTTTGAGCTTTCTTCAAATCGTCTGTTTGCCAAATATCGATACATCGGCTTGCCTCATCAATCGCTTGATCTATTTTGTCTTGGTCAATAGCTGGTGCTTTGCCAAGTACATGTCCGGTAACGCGATCTCTATGACCTGGGTGGCCAATACCAATGCGTAACCGATAAAATTCTTTGTTATTCGCCATGCTAGATATAATATCACGCAAGCCGTTATGTCCACCGTGCCCACCACCTTTTTTAATTTTACAGACTCCTGGTTCCATGTCTAACTCATCATGAGCAACAAGGATGTTTTCTAAGGGAATACGGAAAAAATTAGCAAGGGGAGCTACAGACTGACCACTTCTATTCATAAACGTTGTTGGAACAAGTAAATGAACAACTTCGTTACCTATTAGGCCTTTGCCATAAAGTCCGAAATATTTTTTTTCTGGTCTAAGGGAAATGTTGTAGCGAGAAGCGAGTTCTTCGACGAACCAAACTCCGGCATTGTGGCGGGTTTTTGTATATTCGGGGCCTGGATTACCCAGGCCCACAACTAGTTGAATAGTCATTTAAGTATAAACTTAATGATTATTCAGTAGCTTCTTCTGCTTCTGTTTCTTCACTTACGCCTTTCGGGGCATTTAATGAAACAACAGCTTGATCATGATCTTCGCCTTTTGCTAATTCGTCAGATGTTACGCCTTTAGGCAATGTAACGTCTGATAAATGCAATGTTTGCCCAAGTTCTAAACCAGCAACATCAATTTCGATGAACTCTGGAATGTTAGCAGGTAAACAGCTAATTGCAATTTCATTAATCTGGTGAGCAATTTTGCCACCTTTTTTCTCTGCTTCTTCTTCGTTAAGGAAGTGAATAGGAGCGTTAACGTGAACTGCATGAGTTGCATCAATGCGTAGGAAATCTAAATGCATTACAAGTTGCTTGAACGGGTGACGTTGCATATCTTTTAAAAGACACTCAACTGGCTTGCCGTCAATGTTTACCGTTAAAACGTGAGAGTAAAATGCTTCTTCTTGTTGTGCACGGTAAACATTTTTGTGCTCTAACGTTAAAGAAACAGGCTCTTGGCCTTCACCGTATAAAATTGCAGGAACTTTGTTTGCATGACGTAGGCGGCGGCTCGCACCTTTCCCTAGGTCAGTACGAACTTCAGCTTCTAAAGTAAATAAATCAGTCATTTTTTAATACCTAATATTAAATAGTTAGTTGAGTTGTTTTTTGCGACCAAAAACAACCGTGAACCTTTATAAAATAGCCATCGAATTTAATCTAATCGCTATAAAAGGCGCGGCATAATAACACCTCAACTTAAACAGATCCAACGTTAATATTATTATAAGTGATTAATTATTCCTGTCTGTTGTCGATATCATTGCGCTAAATGACGGTTATAAATATTTTTATATTGAAAGTTGGGTATCATACCCGTTACCATTAAAAGTCCACTCTGAAAACTGAATCTTGATTAATAACGGCTATATATGTGCCTAATACTCAGTAATGTATAATGCTTATAAGAGAATTAACTATGACAATTACATCTTTTTATCCGACTCCTCGTACTTTAATGGGTCCTGGACCTAGTGATGTTTCACCGCGCGTTTTATCTGCCTTAGGTCGCCCAACAATTGGTCATTTGGATCCTGAGTTTGTTCAGATGATGGACGAAATTAAAGTTTTACTTCAGTATGCTTTCCAAACAAAAAATGAATTAACGATGGCTGTTTCAGCGCCAGGCTCTGCTGGTATGGAAACTTGTTTTGTAAACTTAGTTGAGCCAGGCGAAAAAGTCATTGTGTGTGTGAATGGCGTTTTTGGTTCTCGCATGGTTGAAAATGTCGAACGATTAGGCGCTATAGCCATTGTTATTAATGATGAATGGGGGACTCCTGTTTGTGTTGAAAAAGTAAAACAAGCTTTTAAAGAGAATGCTGAGGTTAAATTTCTAGCGTTTGTTCATGCTGAAACATCTACCGGTGTGTTATCTGACGCAAAAACATTATGTGAAATAGCGCGGGAAAACTCAGCATTATCGATAGTGGATGCGGTGACTTCGTTAGGTGGTGTTGAGCTTAGAGTTGATGACTGGGGTATTGATGCTGTTTACTCAGGTAGCCAGAAGTGTTTATCGTGTGTACCTGGCATATCGCCCATTAGCTTTAGTGCAAAAGCGGTCGAAAAATTAACAAGTAGAAAATCTAAAGTCCCTAGTTGGTTTTTAGATTTATCTTTGGTTATGGGGTATTGGGGCGGTTCGGGTAAGCGTAGTTATCATCATACTGCCCCCGTTAATTCTTTATATGCTTTACATGAATCTTTGGTGATGTTGCAAAACGAAGGATTAGAGAATGCTTGGGAACGCCATGATAAACAGCATCAGAAATTAAAGCAGGGATTAACGAAATTAGGTATTAAGTTTGTGGTTGAAGAACCGTACCGCTTGCCACAATTAAATACGGTATTGATCCCCCAAGGTGTTGATGATGCCCTTGTTCGTCAAACGTTACTAAACGACTATAATTTAGAAATTGGCGCAGGTCTTGGCGGCTTTGCGGGTAAAGCATGGCGAATTGGTTTGATGGGGTATGCAGCACGAACTGAAAACGTAACACTTTGCTTAGCGGCGTTAGCTGATATTTTAGATAAATAATAAGGAAACATCCATTACACAATGTAAAAGAGCGGCATTAGTTGCAAAGCATGATGAATACGCTTTTATTGACAAAATCTCCGTAGCTAATGGTTTTCTCTGCTTAGCTTTAAGGCTTAAACCTTTAGTTTATGCTTGTGAAGCTGCTACAGTTCTAACTCGTGATACAGATAGAAGGTCCGCTGACGAAGATTTTTTTGATGCAAATGCAAAGTGTAAGTAGTAAAGATAATAATTAAAGTTAATTATAAAACAATAGGTATATTATGTTTAAAAAACTTAATCAAATAAAATGGATGGAGGTAGGAGCAGCTTTTGTTTTTTTATGCCTTGTTAATATATTGTCCTCGTATTATATACGTGGAGTAATAGATATATCTATTGTAGATATTATTATGTTTACCGTAATCGCCATATTGATTTCATTAATAAAAAAAAAAGGTAAAGGTTGATAATGAAGTTACTTATAATGTTTTCTTTAGTTTGTGTGTTTGTTTACTTTATAGTCTTTCAAGGCACAAGTAGTGATAATGAAAATACAATTTCGTCAAGTAGTGAATTAGATATGGCTATTTCAGAAAAGATAATCATAAAAAATAAGGAAACAAAAAGTAATATATCCAATACTAAAATGTTAGTAAACACTGCTAGTTTAAGTAAAAAACTACAAAATGATGCTATATATAAAGCTAAACTTCTTAATTCAACAGAGACAGAAGCAAGTAAAAAAGAAATACTTGAGAATATTGATATTGATCTTGTTAATGCTATGGAAGGATTATTTAAGTCATCACGTGACAATGACTGGGAATCATTTTTATCTTTGACTGATTTGCTGAATGTTGCTGATGTTACAACATTAAATTTAGCTTTGTTTAAAGCCATTTCAAATAACGCCCCGATAGAAGTCATTAAAAAGTTATTAGGTCTAGGGGCACAGTTTCAACCAGAAGTATTAACCATACTTGCATTAAAGAATAATGTAGTTCTCACAAAAGCGTTAATTCCTTTCGGCCTTGATATTCACGGCGTTGATAAACAAGGGCGAAATGGTATTAGTCAGACACTTGTTATTTTTGATTCGCGTGATATGTTTGATTTTTTTCTTAATAACGGTGTTAGTGTTAACCCCCGCACACTAGGAGTTGACCCTTTAGATATGGCACTTTTAAAGCTACTAAAAGAAAATGATTCAACACTTTATTATATTGAGACGTTAATTGATTATGGCGCTTCTATAGGAAGTAGTCATAAAAAATTGTTACTATTGTTAGAACAGGACAACCCTTCGCTATATGAACGGTTAACAGTGCTAGCACCTCGGCTTATCTAGAGTAAAATAACCCATCTGTATTGATTTCTTATGCACTGCAGTCAATTCATTAACCAAGCAATGGTCGATTTTGGTCAGTACCGCTCAAAAAAACACGAACAACGTTTATACATTCGACTATAAATAAATTGTGAGTCGCTTTAAATGAAAAAGCCCCGAGTAAGAGTTACTCGGGGCTTTATTATTTATTACGTTGTATTGTCAGTAAATGCTTAGCTGTCAAACATTGCTGAAATTGACTCTTCGTTACATACACGGCGAATCGCTTCAGACAACATACCACTTAAGGTTAATTGGCGAACAATGCCTAATGCTTTAATTTCATCAGTAAGCGGAATAGAATCGGTTACCACTAACTCGTCAATTACAGAGTCTCTTAAGTTTTGCGCGGCATTACCTGAAAGTACGGGATGAGTCGCGTAAGCGATAACGCGTTTTGCGCCATGTGCTTTTAATGCTTCAGCCGCTTTGGCTAGCGTGCCACCGGTATCTATCATATCGTCAACAATGATACAGTCACGGTCAGCAACATCACCAATAATGTGCATAACTTGTGCTACATTAGCTTTTGGACGACGCTTATCGATAATGGCAAGGTCAGCTTCATTAAGTAGCTTAGCTACAGCGCGAGCGCGAACTACACCACCAATATCAGGAGAAACCACAATTGGGTTATCTAAATCACGAGAAATCATATCTTCAAGTAAAATAGGGGTGCCAAATACGTTATCTACAGGTACATCGAAGAAACCTTGAATTTGCTCTGCGTGTAAGTCAACCGTTAATACGCGGTCAACACCGACACTTGATAAAAAGTCAGCAACAACTTTTGCCGTAATTGGCACACGTGCACTGCGCACACGTCTATCTTGTCGAGCATAACCAAAATATGGAATAACGGCAGTAATACGACCAGCAGATGCTCGGCGTAATGCGTCAATCATTACAATTAATTCCATTAGGTTATTGTTTGTTGGCGCACAAGTTGATTGAAGAATAAAAACATCCGCACCGCGCACGTTTTCGTTAATTTCAACACTAATTTCACCATCACTAAAACTACCAACTTTGGCATCGCCTAAAGTCATGTATAGACGATCAGCTACTTTCTTGGCCAGTTCAGGGGTGGCATTACCCGCAAATATTTTCATGTCAGGCACGGTCAGTTCCTCGGAAACTTTTGACATATTAAGTTACGCTATTAGTTAACGTGAGTTTACTATTAGCAAATTATTAAATTTTTTCCAGTGGTTCTTAGCATTTTATGAAAATAAATTCTCATGGGTATTATTGTGCTCAATTACTTTTTTGTAATGTTACTAAACGATCAATAACGTTACGTAAAGGAGAAATATTCATACCTTTTGCCACAAAAGAAATTATTCCCTTAGGAAGTAATGACTGAATGCGACAGGCCTCTTGCTCAGTATCAAAGCGGGAAAAAATACACGCTCCGGTACCAGTCATACGAGAAGGCGCGTATTCTACCAACCAAGCCAGTAACTTGGCAACCTCAGGATAGTCTTTTATTACTAAGGTTTGGCAGTCATTGTGGCATAAGTCTATGTCTAACTTACTAATATCATCATTTAAATTAACTTTCGCAGTGTTACGGATTAAATGAGGAGAGGTAAAAACACTAGCAGTAGAAATGCTTACGTTGGGTTTACTGACTAAAAACCAACTTTCTTTAGGTGTAACAGGGGTCAGTTCTTCACCAATACCTTCAGCAAAAGCGGCAAAGCCATGTATAAAAATAGGCACGTCAGCGCCAAGTGATAAACCAAGTTGTGCTAATTCAGCTATTGTTAAGTTAGCTTTCCACAAGGTGTTTAAGGCTAATAAAATTGTTGCAGCGTTTGAAGAACCTCCGCCTAAGCCGCCTCCCATGGGGAGAATTTTTGTGATTTTTATTTGTGCGCCTAACTTTTGCTTATCACCACTTAACGAGTTCTCTAGTACTTTATTGTCTATTAAATGTTTTTGTAATAACTGAGCGGCTTTAACAATTAAGTTATCTTCATTTAAGACGCCGTCAATAGGTGTAAGTAATTCAATTCGATTACCCTTGGTAACTTTTATATCTATAGTATCGCTGTGATCTAAGAACTGAAAAATGGTTTGTAACTGATGATAACCATCGCTGCGTTGACCAATAATATGGAGAAATAAATTAAGCTTGGCAGGGGCCGGAAAGCGGTGGAATTGTTCGTGAGTATTAATCATTGCTTGTGACGTCCCATTGATGAACATTAATTTTAATGGTGATGTTTTCTTGTTTTATGGAGAACTTCGTTGCCAATTGATATTGCTCTACCTGCTGATACCCCCCATATTTTAGCTGCCATATTTTTTTGTCATGATAACTGGTCAGCGTTATCGGTAATTGTGTTTTATCGCTATATACAATTTTATCACGAGCTAAATAAGGTAAGCCTTTTAACCAAAAGGTCATTGCCTGTGTTGGCAGAGTAAAACTTGTCAGAGATGAAAGCAGGGCATTTAAATCTGAACTTAGGTAACGTTCACCATCAACGTTAATTACATGCACACCATTTAACGATTCTAGCTTAAACACTTGAATACCCAGTACCGTACTTAAATTCAATGTTTGACGATTATTATTCTCTTGGTAGAGCCAATTAAGTGTTAGACTATGGCGCTCTTTGGGGCTAATAATGGCTATTTTCCCCTGAATTTTCCAAGTGGACAATGTTTTAAGTTTTTTAGTGCGCTCGGTGATGTTCTGATGTTCTGTAATTTGCTGATGGTTATTTGTTAAGGAACGACAACCAGACAAAAGTATCAGGAATAAACTGAGAAAAATGAAAAATGATACTCTTAATTTGTTCATATAAGCCATTAATATTAAGTTAAACGTTAAAATATCGCGTTGTCGCGTATTTGGTGCTTTTAATTTTCTGTGATTTTTCGTAAAATTAACATCATTATTTATTATAGATCATAGGTTTTTTGTAAAACCTGACTAATAATGTGGTTAATGAAAAGATTAATCGAAAATAAATTGGTCAACGATAATTTTTATTTTTTGTATTAATCGTATATTAAGGCTGAATAGTTCCCGTTATGTCGATAGTTGCTGTTGGAATCAATCACAAAACTGCCCCCGTTGCTGTTAGAGAGAAAATCTCTTTTAACCCCGACAACTTAAGTGTGGCATTAACTGAATTACTTGGGAACGTAAAATGTCGCGAAGCAGCGATTTTATCAACCTGTAATCGAACCGAACTCTATTTAGTTCAAGAAGGTGATGTCAGTATTACCCAAGAGAAAGTCGTGCGGTGGTTAGAACAACATCATAATGTACCTGCTTCAATTATCACGCCTAGTTTATATTGGCATACCGATCAACAAGCGGTTAACCACATGATGCGTGTAGCTTGTGGCCTTGATTCTTTAGTTTTAGGCGAACCGCAAATCCTGGGTCAAATGAAGCAAGCTTATAGCCAAGCAAAAGCTGCAGGCTCTATGTCATTAATCATGGACCGTTTATTTCAACGCACTTTTGGTGTTGCTAAACAAGTTCGTACAGAAACAGAAATCGGCGCTAGCGCTGTTTCAGTGGCTTTCGCTTCGGTAAATTTAGCAAAGCATATTTTTGCTAATCTTGAAAATGTAAAAGTGCTTTTAGTTGGGGCCGGTGACACCATCGAGCTGGTTGCTAAACATTTATACGAAAATAAAGTGGGTAAAATAACCGTCGCTAATCGTACTCTTGCACGAGCCGAAGCAATGGCAGGCGCCATTGGCGCAGATGTTATTACGTTAGCGCAAATCCCTGACAGGATGGCTGATGCCGATATCGTTATTAGTTCAACGGGTAGTACTTTGCCTATTATCGGTAAAGGAATGGTTGAACACGCATTACGAAAACGTAAGCATCGACCTATTTTTATGGTCGATTTAGCGGTTCCTCGCGATATCGAAGAGCAAGTAGGCGATTTAGAAGATGTTTTTTTATACACTGTTGACGACTTACAAGGCATTATTGCCAAAAATTTAGCGAACCGTCGCAAAGAAGCGGTTCAAGCTGAGGCGATTGTTTCTTCGCAGTCAGATGTTTTTATGTCATGGCTTCGCGGCTTAAATACGCAAGATACCGTTATAGACTATCGCAAGCAGTGTTTAGAGCACCGCGATTTATTACTTGAAAAAGCCCTTGTACAGCTACAAAGCAATAAATCACCAGAGGCTATCATGGCTGAATTAGCTACTAAATTGACTAATAAATTTATGCACGCACCAACCAGCGCTATTCAATCAGCTGCACAAGGTGGAGAATTAGACAAACTGGTTTACTTACGTGACATTTATAATATTAAATAGCCGTACTTAACTACCGTATATCCCAAACATATGAAGATGGTAATTTCGGCTAACTTGGCTATTTACAGCTTTTTTACACCTTTGATTGAAAGTGTACAACTAACCCTTTAAACTGCAGACCACCAATTTTCGTCCGCTGTTCCCTAATTATAAGATTTCTTAATGAATAAATCTGTTTATCAAAAACTTGAAATATTAGTCGAGCGCTTTGAAGAAGTTCAAGCCTTGCTTTCTGATCCTGGAACACTTTCGGATCAAGAAAAATTTATTGCCTTATCAAAAGAGTTTTCTCAATTAGAAGCAGTCACTAGTGTGTTTAATGACTACCAAAGTGCAGAAGAAGACTTTTCTTTAGCCGAAGAAATGCTAAAAGATGAAGACCCTGATATGCGTGAAATGGCGCAAGAAGAATTTAAATCCGCTAAGAAAATGATTGAAGAATTAACTGATCAATTACAAATTTTATTATTACCTAAAGATCCAAATGACAACAATAACTGTTTTGTTGAATTACGGGCGGGTGCGGGTGGTGATGAAGCCGCAATTTTTGCGGGCGATTTATATCGTATGTATAGCCGTTACTGTGAAAAGAAAGGCTGGCGTATAGAAGTCATGAACACGAATGAAAGTGAACAAGGCGGCTACAAAGAAGTTATTTTCAAAGTCATTGGTGAAGGTGTCTACGGACAAATGAAGTTTGAGTCTGGCGGTCATCGCGTGCAACGTGTGCCTGAAACAGAATCTCAAGGTCGTGTACATACTTCTGCCTGTACAGTGGTTGTTATGCCTGAAATTCCAGAAGCGGATGCGATAGAAATTAACAAAGCTGATTTAAAAGTTGATACATTCCGCGCATCAGGTGCCGGTGGACAACACGTTAACAAAACTGATTCGGCGATCCGTATTACACATATTCCAACGGGTGTCGTTGTCGAGTGTCAAGAGCAACGCTCTCAGCATAAAAACCGTGCGCAAGCGATGTCAGTATTACAAGCACGTTTACAACAAGCTGAAGACGAAAAACGCCGCAGTGAAGAAGAGTCTTCACGTCGAAATCTTGTGGCAAGTGGCGATCGTTCAGAGCGTATCCGTACTTATAACTATCCACAAGGGCGTATGACAGATCACCGTATTAATCTTACCTTATATCGCTTAAACGAGGTCCTTGAAGGAAATCTGCACTTAGTTTTAGAGCCTATAATGTTAGAAAACCAAGCCGATTTACTTGCGGCTCTCGCTGAACAAAACTAGTTACTGGTTTGAGCGAATCTTTAAAATCGTCAATAACATATTGCCAGCAGAGCTTTGCTGAAATAATTAATCAAGGGCAGCAGTTGCTCGCTGCCTTTTCAGACAGCGCAAAACTTGATTGTAAAATTTTACTCGCTTTTGTTTTGAACAAAGAAACAAGTTACCTGTTAACTTGGCCTGAAAAAAAACTAACCGAGCAAGATTTTCAAGCTTTTATGGCCTTGTTTGAACGCCGTTTACAGGGTGAACCTATTGCTTATATCACCCAAGAACGTGAATTTTGGTCATTACCTTTTTACGTGTCACCCGCAACGTTAATTCCTCGTCCTGATACAGAATTACTCGTTGAACACATTTTAGCGCGCCATGTAGAAAATGATTTGTCCTGTTTAGATTTGGGCACAGGTACTGGGGCTATTGCATTAGCGTTAGCATCAGAAAAAAATCAATGGCAAATTCATGGGGTTGATTTTAGTGATGATGCGGTAACTTTAGCTAAAAAGAACGCTCAACGCTTGCAGCTATCACATGTTGAAATTTATCAAAGTGATTGGTTCTCCAATATAACAGCAAATAAAAAGTTTACTATTATTGTGAGTAACCCTCCCTATATCGATGGCGCCGATAAACACTTAGCGATAGGTGATGTTAGGTTTGAACCGTTATCGGCACTTGTTGCTAGTGATAACGGCTTTGCAGATATCAAACGCATTGCTAAAGACGCACAAGTTTACTTAAAAGACAATGGTGCGCTTTATTTAGAACATGGTTTTGAACAAGGGGAAGGTGTTAGAGATATATTACATCGATTAGGCTATCAATCGATTGAAACACTAAAAGATTATGCCGGAAACGATCGAGTCACTTGTTGTATTATGTTGAGTGACAACAAAAATAAAAATAATAATGAGGTATGTCGATGAAACATTTACATATGACGCTAGTCGCAATAACCATTCTATTGTTCACTTACCGTTTTGCATTAACGCTGGTGGGTTCATCACAATTAAATAAAAAATGGCTGAAAATAAGTCCTCATATCGTTGATACCTTTTTATTGTTATTAGGTGTTGGCCTAGCGGTTAAATTAGCGATTAACCCATTAGAACAATTATGGTTAGCCGAAAAAATTATAGCGATAATTTTTTATATATTTACCGGTTATTACACCTTAAAATTAGCACGTAATCGAACGATGCAGATCATTGGTTATTTAGGTGCTATAAGTTGGATCATGTTAGCGGTAAAAATAGCAACAACAAAACAAACGGTATTTTTATAATTAATATCCTCCCTCCGAAATAAGCCATAACTTTACAATAGGGTAAGCAATTAAAAACTACAGTATGAATGAATTATTATTTTCCGAGCTCAATGATGACGATAAATCCCTCATTGACGCTTTTGTCCTTATTGAAGAAGTTGTTTTTGGTCATAGTGACTTTGATCCCGCAGATCTTGATCATATTGTTGAACAATGTTCAGAATTGATTGTTGATACAGAAGAGTATCTGGAAAAGGCTGAACAATTGATCAATGAACTTTTCATTGAACAACTGCTTATTGATAACCAACGTGATTTTTGGCCAGTTACTGCTCATATGTTAAAGAGTGGTCTTGATTTTAAGTTAATGTCGCCCGCATTAAAAAGTATTGTATTGTGTCATATATTTCGTCTTTGTGGTTTTGAAACTGATGTGGTCTTTGTACCAAAGAAAAATATGATCCGTGTAGTATGTGATGAACTTTATGCGATTGTTTTTGATCCCATTACGGGAGAATCATTAAACTGGCATGAGCTTGATTTATGTATGGACGACCTTGATGGTGATCCACAAAGTGATCAAATAGAAGATATTTCGAGATTAAGCCTAATTGTTAAACATGTTAGCTCGTTGAAAAATGCGTTGATCCGTGAAGGGCAGTTTCCTCAAGCACTAAAATGTGTCGATATTTTAATTGCTTTGCGGCCAGATGATCCCTTTGAGCGTCGAGATAGAGGGTTTTTATTACATCAACTCGATTGTTTTAAAGTCGCTTACGATGATTATCAATATTTTGTCGAAAAATGTCCAAAGGACCCTGCAGCGCAATTATTAAAAATGCAATTGGACAAAATTACGATAGCTGATACGGTATTACATTAAATAAATCCTGAAAGTAAGGTAAGCCTTACACATAAACCCAATAAAAATAACAAGGTTAATCAATGGAAGATCAAATAATCAATAATAGCCCTTTTATCACGAATGATGCCACCGTTATGGGATTGCTCGCGATAATACTTGGGTTCGTTTTCTATACATCTAATAGTGAACATCCAGCCTTTAAGAAGTTCTATAAATACATACCCGCATTACTGATGTGTTATTTACTGCCGTCTTTGTTAAACACTTTTGGCATTGTTAGTGCAGAATTGAGTCAAGTAGACGAAGTCGCTAAGTATTACTTGTTACCGGCTTGTTTAGTTTTATTAACTTTGAGCATTGACATAAAAGCTATCGTTGGTTTGGGTAATAAAGCCATTATCATGTTTTTAACGGGGACGATTGGTGTCGTTATTGGCGGCCCAATTGCCTTATTAGCGATTTCAGCTATTTGGCCTGAACTGCTTGGTGTTACAGGGCCTGAAGCTGTTTGGCGTGGTATGGCTGCACTGGCAGGTAGTTGGATAGGCGGTGGTGCGAATATGTTGGCAATGAAAGAGATTTATGGCGCTGACGGAAAAATATTCACTATTATGGTTACCGTTGATATTGTTGTCGCCAACTTGTGGATGGCGGTATTACTGTATTTAGCCGCTAATCATAAACGCATTGATGCGAAGAGTGGCGCTGATACTTCTGCAATCGATAGATTAATTGACCGTGTTGAAGCTTCGCAACGGGAAAACACCAAATCACCTGTTTTAAAAGACTTTATGCTGATTATCGCCGTAGGGTTTGGCGCTGCTGGTTTAGCACATTTTGCCGCAGACTATTTAGTGCCGTACTTTCAAATGAACTTCCCTGACTTGAAAAGGTTTAGCTTACATTCAAAGCTATTCTGGATCATCGTATTAGTGACAACCATTGGTTTAGGATTGTCGTTTACTAAAGCGAGAAAGCTTGAAGCTGTAGGTGCATCGAAAGTAGGTAGCAGTTTATTATACGTGTTAGTGGCGACTATAGGTTTGCATATGGACGTTACTCAAATTGTAGAGTCACCGAAATATATCGCTATTGGCGTTGTTTGGATGTTAGTGCATGTTATTTTACTACTCATTGTAGGAAAAATAATTAAAGCGCCTATTTTCTACTTAGCTGTTGGTAGTAAAGCGAATATTGGTGGTGCTGCTTCTGCGCCTGTTATCGCTTCAGCATTTCATCCTTCTTTAGCGCCTGTAGGCGTTTTACTTGCGGTGTTAGGTTACGCTTTAGGCACCTATATGGCTTGGCTATGTGGCCAGTTGTTAAGAATTATTGGTAGCTAATCGTTTGTTAGCACCAGACTTACTTGGGAAAAATTATGACAATAGCTTCAATAAAACTCAATAAATACAATATTGAAATAGCGAACGATAAGCCGTTTGTATTATTTGGTGGTATGAATGTATTAGAGTCGCGTGATTTAGCGATGAGTACTGCCGAGCACTATGTAGAAGTGACACAAAAACTCAATATTCCTTATGTGTTCAAGGCATCTTTTGATAAAGCTAATCGTTCTTCTGTTCATTCATACCGAGGACCAGGCTTAGAAGAAGGTTTGAGAATATTTGAAGAAATTAAGTCGACGTTCAATGTACCAATTATTACTGACGTCCATGAAGTACATCAAGCACAGCCAGTTGCAGAGGTAGTTGATATTATTCAGCTACCCGCATTTTTAGCGCGCCAAACTGATCTTGTGGTAGCAATGGCGAAAACCAATGCAATTATTAACGTTAAAAAACCACAGTTCCTTGCCGCCCATGAAATGCGCCATATCATTAAGAAATTTTCAGAAGCTGGTAATGAGCACGTTATTCTTTGTGAGCGTGGCAGCTGTTATGGTTATAACAATCTTGTTGTTGACATGCTGGCGATGGACGAAATGAAAGATTATGCGCCAGTCATATTTGATGCAACTCATGCTTTACAACAACCAGGTGGTCGAGAAGATTCTGCTGGCGGACGTCGTGCTAAAGCCGCCCAATTGGCACGTAGTGGCATGGCATTAGGTTTGGCGGGTTTATTTATAGAATCACACCCTGACCCCGATAAGGCTAAGTGTGATGGCCCTTGCGCGTTACCTCTCGATAAACTTGAACCTTACTTACAGCAAATGAAATCAATTGATGATTTAGTTAAATCATTTACGCCATTAATTACTGGCTAGCTTGTTGTACCAATTCAACTTAATAAAAAAGGTGCTTAAAAGCACCTTTTTTATTAAGCGATTATGAGGTTAAATGTGTTAACTGTCACTTTGATTTTTATCTAAATGATGAAAATCAATATTCTCAATTTTACTACCGGCATTGTCATTATAAAAAACCTCTTCATCAAACTGGTTTTCAGATTTAGCGACTACAATCGATACCATGCTATCACCGGTAACATTCACTGCCGTTCTGGTCATATCAAGTAAGCGGTCCACACCGATAATTAATCCAATACCTTCAACAGGTAAGCCTACTTGGTCTAATACCATGGCAAGCATTATTAAACCGACTCCTGGAACCCCAGCGGTACCTATCGATGCAAGTGTAGCGGTAAGTATTACCATTAAATATTGGCTAAACGTTAAATCGACATTAAATACTTGCGCAATAAATACGGTGGCAACACCTTGCATGATAGCGGTACCATCCATATTAATGGTTGCACCTAATGGTACCGTAAACGAAGCGATTGAATTTTTAACACCCATTTTTTTTGTCACGGTTTCTAGTGTCACGGGTATAGTTGCATTACTGCTGGCGGTAGAAAATGCAAAGATAACGGTATCACGCATTTTTCTTAAAAAGGTAATAGGGCTCAAGCCTGTCATTACTTTTAAGATAGTCGAATAAGTAACTGTTGCATGCAATATTAACGCAAAGAAAACCACTAAAAAATAGATCATTAGGTTCTTGAAAATATCAATCGACATATCAGTGAACAAACTCGCTAATAAACAGAAGACACCGTATGGGGCAAGATTCATTAAGATAGTGACCAAGCGCATAATAACTGTACTCATGTCTTCAAATAAGCTAGCTACACGTTCGCCAGCTTTACCTGAGAGCGCAATGGCAATACCAAACAGTAAGGCAAAGACAATGACTTGTAGCATATTGCCTTTTGCAAAAGCTTCAAACGGGTTACTCGGGAACATTTGAATAAAAACTTGCGCTAACGATGGCGCTTCTTTACTGGCGAAAGTTGTGTCTGAGGCCATGTTGACCCCTTCACCTGGGCTTATTAATAACGCTAAAAACATCGCGAAGCTAATGGCTATTGCTGTAGTGATTAAATAAAGGGCAATAGCTTTACCGCCAATGCGGCCAAGTTTTGTCGTGTCTTTTAATGAACACGTGCCACAGATAAGGGATACAAAAACAAGTGGAACAACCAGCATTTTCAAACTTGAAATGAAAATTTGCCCAATGACTTCAAAAATCCCGTCAACCAAAAATGATCGTAATGAAATTTCAAAGAAATAGAGAGGGATAACAAAGTCTGATTTGTTTGGCATCAGAAATTGTAAGAACACGCCTACTGCGATGCCAGCAAGCATACCAGTAACGATTCTAGCGGTTAAACTAGCTTTTTTTTTATCAGTCATAAAGAAATGCAACGTTATTTTTTATTATAAATTATGAAGAGTAGATTAACAGGTAATTCATTGATTAAAAAGCTATTGATTAAAAAGCAACTATAGCGCTATTTTTAATGAAATTTTTATAATATAAGTTACTATTAATGAAGATGTAATTAAAAATTAAGGGATACTTGCATGGCACAACTTAAACGTTTGGGTTTTTGGATTTTATTTATCACGCTAAGTGGCTGTGGTGGAAGTGGAGATGGCGGCTTGTCTCGAGTTGAAACACCTGTTGAAGGTGGTTCGGTCGTGAGTACACTTTTATTAAATATTTCTGATACGACCGTTACGGGTGCTGCACCGGTTATCGTTACCGCGACTGTCATGCAAGGCGCTTTGCCCGTAACCAATAGAGCGGTTACTTTTACGACAACTTTAGGCGTTTTTTCGCCATCGTCTGGCTCGGCATTAACCAATGACAACGGTGAAGCGACTATCACGTTAACCGCGGGGAGTGTTCGTGGTGCTGGTGAAATATCCGCTTCTCTTTCCTCTGGTGAAACCTCTAGCGTTCCATTAGGCTTTAAAACACAAGGTGATGATATTGGTATTGTTGGTGATATCAATATCAGTGTCACTTTAATAGACGGAGAAGGGGCCTCTACTGATACGGTAACGTCATCAAAACCTGCGAGAGTAATCGCGACTATTGATGGTATTAGCGCACCTTTAATCGTTACTTTTAGTTCAACAGTTGGCGACATACCGATCCCATCGGCGATAACTAATGCCGACAATCAAGCCATTGTTGATATTTATGCTGGAGACTCATTAGGTGCGGGCACTGTGACAGCTTCTATTACTAGTGGTGAAACCGGGCAAGTATTATTAGTTGTTGGCTCTTCTACTGTTGAAATTGGTAGCGGTGACCCGTTTGTGGAAGGTGTTGCTGATATAAGTCTAGATACCATTTCTGCAGGGGGAACAACCGTTGTTTCTGTGATTATTATTGACGACCAAGGTAATAACTTTGCTGAGCCTGTCGATATAGAATTTTCCTCTAGCTGTACCAGTCAAACAATACCAACAGCCACATTAAGTTCGCCGGTAACAACATCTAATGGCGTTGCTACCAGTACTTATTTAGCGAAAGGTTGTATTGGGGAAGATCAAATTAATGTCACCGCCAATGCAGGGGGGATAAATTTATCAGCTAACGGAATGGTCACCGTTTTACCTGCGGATGCTGGTAGCATAGAGTTTGTTTCAGCAACACCTGAATATATTTCTATTCTAGGAACAGGTAGTACGGAACGACCTGAAAGCTCTACCATTATTTTTAGAGTATTAGATACCAATGGTAATCCTATAAACAATAGTGATGTTGATTTTTCTCTAAATACAGATGTAGGTGGTATGAATGTTATTCCTACCAGTGCTACTACAGATAATAATGGTTTAGTGCAAACTGTTGTGAATTCTGGTTCGGTTTCTCATGCGGTTGTTGTTACCGCTAGTATTCGAGACACCAATCCCCTTATTTCCACACAATCAAGTAATTTAATTGTATCGACGGGGATTCCAGACCAGGACAGTTTTACCCTAGGAGCTGATATATTAAACCCAGAAGCATGGAATCTAACTGGCACCGAAGTTATTGTTACTGCTCGTTTAGCTGATGCTTTTAATAATCCACCTCCTCCTACAGTGGTTTACTTTACTACAGAGGGTGGCTCAATAGGTAATTCATCAGCTGAAAAGCAATGCACAACAGATGATAGTGGAGCGTGCTTCGTAATTTGGCGAAGCCAAAACCCTCGTCCTGAAGGGCATATATTGGTTGATTTAAACAACCCATTACATGCACCTGAAAATATAAATACAATGGGACAAAGATATGGAGGTAGGGCAACTGTTTTAGCTACAACTATTGGAGAAGAGTCTTTTCCTGATCTAAATGGTAATGGTCGCTTTGATGTTTGTGAAGTCAAGGCCTTTAATGGAGGCACAGGTAAACCTTGTAATGCTGATGGCAGCATAAATGAAGCTGGAGCAGATATAATTTACTCAGGTAATGATGTTTCTGGCCAACCTTATGATTTACCCGAAGCCTTTTCTGACTATAACGAAGATCAAGTCTTTAATCCAAGTGATGGCAGTGGGGATATTGGAGGAGAACTAGAGGAACCTTCAGATTTTAACGCTAATGGACTCTACGATGGCAAAGATGGGTTATATAACGGTGTATTATGTGCCATACCTAATCATGCAGGCTGTTCCGCGCAAAAATCACTTGATGTTAGAGGGCAATTGGTATTAGTAATGTCCGGCAGTAACCCGAGAGTGTGCATTGCGACTACGTCAGATAATTCATCGACGGTTGTTAATTTTTTGAGAGTTGATGAAGGTACTAGTGGTGATATCCGTGTTAAGACGGAATTTAATTCAGATCTTGTTCAGACACCCAAAGTGGCTGATGAGGATGCAATAATCATTGCGCGCAAAAACGGCCTATGTAGTGCTAATGTTGTCTCTATCGAAATATCGAATGATTGGGATAATGATTCGGGTACCACGGATACTCTTGAAACGCATAATTATATTGATAGCCGTTATGACAACACAGTCTACATCAAGGGTGAAAATACTGGCTCTGTATCTGTTACTATTTCTGATTTACATAACCAACCAATGCCAGTTGGAACCACCATAAAGTTTACTGCAACGGCTGGCACTATCGTTGGTCCTAGCGATTTTACTTGGCCAAACGATAATAATAATGGCGGCGCTACTTATGCTGTGAGTATTAAAGGTGAGAAAGAAGCTAAAGCAGGGGTGTTAATTATGGAAGTAACAACACCTAATGGACTCACTACTTTTTTTTCAGAAACTAAAATAGATATTCAGTAGTAAAATTTAGACAATAAAAAAGCTCCTAAGGGAGCTTTTTTATTGTCTAAAAATGATAGTTACAACGAATAGCTATTTGGCCTTAGCCATCTCGGCTAATAAGAATGCTGATATTTCAGCGCCAGCCGCTAATGTTTTGTCTCGACTTTCTTTTCCTAAACCTGTGCTGTCAGTAAAAGGAGCAATTTCCATCATGTCGGCACCGGTAATACGGTATTTCGCCGCTAAAGCGCGAAGAATATCCATTGTTTCATTTTGAAATAAACCGTCGGGCTCTGGTGTGCCTGTCGCAGCAGCGACAGTTTCATCGAGCGCATCAATATCAAAGCTGACATAAAGCTCATCGATATTTTCATCTTGTAATTGCGCTAAAATATTTTCAATGATTTTTTCAACACCCAGCTCTTTCACTTCATGAGCCCAATGCTGTCTGACACCAAAAGTGCTTTCCCAGTGAGATTTTGGACGACCGCTCGATCGAATACCAACTTGAATCAAATGATGTTTTTCATGTAAATCATCTAAAATATGGGTACACCAAGAGCCAAAGCATAAATCGATACCTAAGCGTTCAACCAACAAATCAGTGTGGGCATCAAAATGAATAATAGCTGCACGGATGCCACGTTTTTTCTTCGCTTGTAAATAAGCTTTTGTTAACGGATAGCTTACTGAGTGATCACCGCCAATACCGAAAATACCTTTCTCAGGAAACTCAGCATAAAAATCGTGTAATACATCTTCAGTAATGGTTAATGGGCTAACCGCATAAGGGCTGTTTTCATCTTTATAAAGTGCTTTTCTACAGTTAGATAGTGTGGCTTCATTTAAATATTTGTCATGAAGTAAATGAGGAATAACACGCACATCTCCTATGTCAAATGCTTCAAGGTCAGGATACTGTTCAAGTAAGGCTGAACGTACAAATAATGGTCCCCAGTTTGCACCACGTAAAATTCCACCACCACAATCAGAGGCTACACCTAAGATAACAGCATTTGATGCATCAGGAAGCTTGTTTAAAGAGTCTTTCCATAAATTATCAATATCGGTTGATTGGCCAAATAATGCTTGATGCAGTTGCTCTTTACGCTCTTTAGCGGTATTGACGGTAAAAACCCCATTACCTGCAGGGCATAGACAGTTGGCAAGTTTTTCCTGTAAATTGGTCCATGAAGTTGTCATATATTTATACTCTTGTTATTTATCCCTTTCATGCTATTTATTAATAGTAAAGGAATAGTGTTTTACATAGGTGTTTTTAGGTTTTATTTTCTGAATAATTGAATTAGATAAAGAATTCAATTATCGTCAGCACCTAAAATTTTATTAGATTTATATTGTGATGAGACTGAAATATTGATGGCATTATAACGAAAATAGCTTAATTAGGCGATGTTATTAAAAATAATAACTTGTCAGCTTGGTTATTTACCGATATATCTAATAGGAATTCTAATTTCAATGATTTATGGTTTAATTGCGCTAAAAATGAGTTGCTCGGCTAATTTTTAGACAGTTATAACCGAAATGTAATTATACTGGCAAAAAAAATAGCCAGTGACGTAGGAAAGTATATATATATGGCAAAATCTCTGGTTATTGTCGAATCACCAGCCAAAGCGAAGACAATTAACAAATATCTTGGTAAAGACTTTATTGTGAAATCTAGTGTTGGTCATGTTCGTGATCTTCCTCATAGCAGTACAGGTAAAAAAGTTGCTGCAAAATCTCCTGCTGAAGTCAGAAAAATGGCACCAGCAGCAAAAGCGAAATATAAAGCTAAACGTGATAAGCAAGCACTTGTTAACCGTATGGGTATTGATCCTGAAAACGATTGGGAAGCAAATTATCAAATACTTGAAGGTAAAGAAAAAGTTGTTGCTGAATTAATCAAACTTGCCGGCTCAGCCGACACTATCTATCTCGCAACCGATTTGGATCGCGAGGGTGAAGCGATTGCCTGGCACTTAAAAGAAATTATTGGTGGTGATGACAGCAAGTTTAAACGTGTTGTTTTTAATGAAATAACCGAAAATGCTATCCAGCAAGCTTTTTCTACCCCAGGTGAATTAAGCATGCCTGGCGTTAACGCACAACAAGCGCGACGCTTTCTTGACCGCGTCGTTGGCTTTATGGTGAGTCCATTATTGTGGAAGAAAGTTGCTCGCGGTTTGTCTGCAGGTCGTGTGCAGTCGGTAGCCGTAAAGTTAGTTGTTGAAAAAGAACGTGAAATTAAGGCGTTTGATCCAAAAGAATTTTGGGAAATTACCGCAGATACAAAAACAGCCTCAGGGTTAGACTTTCCATTAGATGTTACCCATGAAAATGGTAAAGCGTTTAAACCTACCAATGAAACCGATACAAATAAAGCATTAGCAACCTTAAAAAGTGCGGCATATACCGTTGATAAACGAGACGATAAACCATCAAAAAGTACGCCATCTGCTCCTTTTATTACGTCGACGCTGCAACAAGCGGCGAGTACTAAATTAGGTTTTGGCGTCAAACGTACTATGGGCTTGGCACAGCGCTTATATGAAGCCGGTCATATTACTTATATGCGAACCGATTCAACCAATTTAAGTAAAGATGCTGTTGAAATGTGTCGTGGCTATATTGCTAAGAATTTTGGTGAGAATTACTTACCTGAAAAAGCAAAAGTTTATAACAGTAAATCTGGTGCGCAAGAGGCTCATGAAGCGATTCGTCCGTCAAATGTTAAAATAGAATCTGCTTTTATGGACGGTATCGAAGCGGATGCTAAAAAACTGTACGATCTTATTTGGCGTCAATTTGTCGCTTGTCAAATGACGGCAGCACGTTATACCGTCAGTACGATTACGGTTGGTGCTTCAGGCTTTGATTTAAAAGCCAAAGGTCGCGTAATGCAATTTGACGGTTGGACAAGAGTTCACCCGCAATTATCAAAAGGTGATGATAAGCACTTACCTGATTTGTCGGTGGGTGAAGTATTAACCCTTGAACAATTAAACCCTGCTCAGCATTTTACTAAACCGCCTGCACGTTTTGGCGAAGCATCATTAGTTAAAGAATTAGAAAAACGTTCAATTGGTCGTCCTTCAACGTATGCATCAATAATCTCGACTATTCAAGACCGTGGTTATGCGCGCTTGGATAAAAAGCGTTTTTACGCTGAAAAAATGGGTGAAATTGTCACTGACAGTTTATCTGAAAGCTTCAAAGACTTAATGAACTATGATTTTACCGCCAACATGGAACAAGAGCTTGATGAAGTGGCTGAGGGGAAAACCAATTGGAAAGAAGTACTTAACGGTTTTTATAAAAACTTTACTAAACAATTAAGTCAAGCTGACATGCCAACTGAAGAAGGTGGTATGCGCAACAATGAGCCGGTATTAACCGATATTGATTGCCCAACGTGTGGTCGTAAAATGGGGATCCGCACGGCTTCTACAGGAGTGTTTTTAGGTTGTTCTGGTTATGCTTTACCACCGAAAGAACGCTGTACGCAAACCATGAACCTTACTTCAGGTGAAGAAGCCGTTAGTGTATTAGTTGAAGACCAAGAAACAGATGCCTTACGTGCCATGCGACGCTGTGATAAATGTAGTACGGCGATGGACAGTTACTTGATTGATGAAACACGTAAATTACATGTGTGTGGTAACAATCCTGTTTGTGATGGTATTGAAGTTGAAAAGGGCGAGTTTAAAATTAAGGGTTATGACGGTCCTATTTTAGAATGTGATCGTTGTGAAGCTGAAATGGAACTCAAGTCAGGTCGTTTTGGTAAGTATTTTGATTGTACCAATGCTGAATGTAAAAACACCCGTAAGTTATTAGCGAGTGGTGAAGCGGCTCCTCCGAAAGAAGACCCTGTTCAGTTACCTGAATTACCTTGTGAAAAGTCGGAAGCACATTTTGTTTTACGTGACGGCGCCGCAGGTATTTTCTTAGCAGCGAATACTTTCCCACGTTCAAGAGAAACACGCGCACCTAAAGTTGAAGAGTTACAACGTTTTAGAGATAGAATTTCGAGTAAATTTTATTATTTAGCCGATGCTCCAGCTAAAGATCCAGACGGTAACTTAGCTGTTGTACGTTATAGTCGTAAAACAAAAGAACAATATGTAATGACCGAACTTGCACCTGAAGCGGAAGGCGCAAAACCTAAAGCAACGGGGTGGAATGCAAAGTATGTTGAAGGTAAATGGGTTGAAGAAGCAAAGAAAAAAGTAAAACTCAAAGCCAAAGCCAAAGCCAAAGCAAAGCCCAAAGCGAAACCAAAGGCAAAAGCTGAATAATCAATTTAGCTGATAATAAAAAAAGCGCTATGTAGCGCTTTTTTTATGTACAGGAAGTGCGGTCCGCTTTTTGTTCCGGACAAAAGCTTAGTACCTACATCTGTATAGGCAATGTCATGATCACATGGATGTGAAAGAATGACGATGTACAGGAAGTACGCTCACTAAGTCTCATTGAGTACTGATTTCTTAAGCCTAGCTATATTATTCAATACTCGGTCTATATTGACGATTAAGAGAAACATATTAAATGCTATATTTAGCGATTATTTTTTTAAGTGCTTTTTTATTATTTCAAGTACAGCCACTCATTGCTAAATTAATTCTGCCTTATTTTGGTGGTGGAGCAGCTGTTTGGACCGCATGCTTGTTATTCTTTCAAGCCTTTTTATTTTTGGGGTATTTCTACGCACATTGCTTAACGCACCTTAAGTCAGTAAAAAAACAGTTAAGTATTCATTTAATATTGATTGTCTGTAGTGTGTTATTTCTTCCTATTGGCATTCAAAGTTTGGGCACTTTTTCACCGTCCACTTCGCCTCTCCACAATATATTGTTGTTATTAACCATTTCAATAGGTTTACCTTATTTTATTTTGTCGTCAACGGGTCCGTTAATACAGCGATGGTTAACGTATATCGAAGTAGGCAAACTTCCTTATCAATTATATTCATTATCTAATTTAGGCTCATTGCTGGCGCTAATAAGCTTTCCTTTTCTGTTTGAGCCACTTTTTTCTACAACTCAGCAATCGAACTATTGGACTTTGGGTTATGTAATATATTCATTGATGATGGTAACTCTACTGTGGAAAATGTCGAAATTATCATTGAGTTCTCAACAGGTACATACGCGTGACAAAAAGGTTAAAAACCATGATAGCGCCTCGTTACTTGATAAAACTTTATGGATAGCCCTTGCTATGGTTGGGGTGATTTTATTAGTGGCAACCACGAATGCAATGACGCAAAATGTTCCACCGGTCCCCTTTTTATGGATACTCCCCCTTTGTTTATACCTTCTTACTTTTATTATTAGTTTTCATAGCCCTAAATGGTATGTGCGTGAATATTGGTTTGCGTTATTTGTACTTACTGCTTGCTTGGCATTGTTGATGTATTTTATTGGATCTGGGTTCGATATTATTTCACAAGTTGTTATTTATGCGAGCATTCTATTTATTGCATGTATGATTTGCCATGGTGAGTTAGCGCGTTTAAAACCACAAGTTGAACAGTTAACTTTATTTTATTTATTTATGTCACTGGGCGGATTTTTGGGCAGTGCTTTTGTCGCTTTTATTGCGCAAAATATCTTTGATCAATTCTTAGAGTTCCCTTTGGCTATTATTGGTGTCTTTGTCCTTTTAGCATTGAGTATTTATTCACAACAGCGAACTCGTCTTAAAAAGCAAACGTGGTTAGTAACAAGTAATCTCATTTTAGCTATAAGTTTTATGGGGGGATTATTCTATTTGAATACCCTTTTTATTAAAACAAATGTAGCGAGTGAGCGTAACTTTTACGGTATTTTAAGTGTTAAAGATGTTGAAATTAACAATAAAATTCAACGTCGTTTGATTGATGGAACGACATCGCACGGCACACAATCTTTAGAAAGTGGAGAAGAGACTATTCCGCTAAGTTATTATAGAAAAAATACCGGTGTTGCTCTTGTGCTCGAACAACTCACAAAACAGAGGTTAGACGAGGGCAGGCATCAAAAGATCAATGCCGGTTTTGTTGGCTTGGGTGCTGGAACTTTAGCTGCCTATGGTAATGAAGGTGACCACTATGTTTTTTATGAATTAAATCCTGCGGTTATCTTTGCAGCACAAAACTACTTTAGCTACCTAAAAGATTCTGCTGCTAACATTGAGCTGGTGCTAGGGGACGGTCGGGTGAGCTTACAGAAACAGTTAGATGATTTAGGCAGTCAGCAGTTTGATACTTTAGTGATTGACGCTTTTTCTGGTGACTCTATTCCACAGCATCTATTAACACAAGAAGCCTTATTACTGTATTTTAAGCACTTAAAGCATGATGGTGTGCTGGCGATACATATTTCGAATTCACACTTAAATTTAACGCCTTTAGTGCGTGGGTTAGCGAGCGTTTTAAATAAAGAAATTATTTATGTTGAAACGAATGCAAATAAAGAGAACGAACATAATGTTCAGTGGGTTTTGTTGACGAATAATCGATTGTTTTTAGATAATGCTCGAATAAAAGTCTATCGGCGTGATTGGCCAGCAGAAAGCGTAGATCAAAATAAAAAGGTAGTTTGGACCGACGAACACAGTGATTTATTGTCTGTGCTTAAATGATAATTCACCCGCTTGTTAAACCATCGGTTATCGACAAGAGGGTGATAGATAAACCTACCAGCTACCTATATTTTCCATACTTAACCAAGGCTCTTGTGGGGCTAATGACTCGTCTTTTTGTAATAACTCAATGGATATGCCATCTGGTGATTTTACGAAAGCCATATGGCCGTCTCGTGGTGGACGATTAATAATAACCCCAGCTGCCATAAGCTTCTCGCAGGTTTTATAGATATCAGCAACCTCGAAAGCTAAATGACCAAAGTTTCTACCCGCTGTATAGTCTTCCTGAGAATCCCAGTTATGCGTCAGTTCAATTTCAGGAGCGCCAATTTCTGTGGCAAGAAATATTAATGAAAATTTTCCTTTAGGTATATCAACACGCTTTGTTTCAATGAGGCCTAGCTGATTGATATAGAAATTGAGAGACTTTTCTAAGTCATGAACGCGCACCATAGTATGTAAAAATTTCATCTTGATCCTGTTTGCTTAGTTAGTAAAGCTAAATTCTTTACAGCATCAAAATATTTGTTTGATACGCTATAAGAAATTATGGTTAATAATAGTAAGTGAATGCTATAAATAGAGGGTATTTTATTTATTATCATAATTAAAGCCTAATCCTCTTAATTATTTATAAACTTAAAAATCAATTGACTTTATTAGCCCTACTCACTAGTTTTTTCTTTAAAGCCACATAAATCTTCAATAATACAAGAGCCACAACGAGGGGTTCTTGCTATGCAAGTATAACGACCATGGAGAATAAACCAGTGGTGTAAATTATAAAAAAATTCACTTTTTCTTGGCGTATTCTTAATAATGTTTTTTTCTGTTTCTTCAACAGTTTTACCTTTTGCGTAACCCGTACGATTTGCGAGTCGTTGAATATGGGTATCCACAGCAATAAAGTATTTTCCTTCATTATCTTTTAACTGACCAAAAGCCGTATTTAACACAACATTAGCCGTTTTTCTGCCAACGCCGGGTAAGGCTTCTAGTGCTGCTCTATTTTCAGGTACTTCACCGCCATGCAAGTTGACCAGCATTTGGCAAGTTTTTAAAGTATTGGCAGCTTTAGTATTAAACAAACCAATGGTCTTTATATAAAACTTCAAACCATCAAGCCCTAAATCAATAATAGCTTGAGGCGTATTAGCAACAGGGTAAAGCTTCGCTGTCGCTTTATTAACACCGACATCAGTTGACTGTGCTGAAAGTAGTACAGCGATTAACAGTTCAAAAGGTGAAGAAAAGTTAAGTTCAGTGGTCGGATGAGGGTTATTATCTCGTAAACGAGTTAATATTTCTAAACGCTGCACTTTATTCATAATTGTTTTCTTTATGATTGTTATTTTTCATCAAAATTGACACGAACACGGGAAATTTCGTGATTTTCTGTTTTAGGTTTAGCAGCCGCTACTCGATCGTCAATCGCATTTTTTAAAGCAATAAATAACCCCATCACAATAAAAGCACCAGGGGGCAGTATTGCCAGTAAGAATTGGCTATCGAGCGTATAGACTTCGATACGCAATATACTTGCCCATTCTCCAAGTAATAAAGTCGCACCATCAAACAATGTTCCTTGACCAAGTACTTCTCTTACGGCCCCTAACAACATCAGTATTAATAAAAAACCTAGGCCCATCATTAATCCGTCAAAACTTGCTCGTTTGATGGGGTTTTTAGAGGCGTATGCCTCAGCTCGACCAATAATCGCACAATTGGTGACGATCAAGGGGAGAAATATACCTAATGATTGATACAAACCAAAGGTATAGGCATTCATGAGTAGTTGTACACAGGTAACAAAAGACGCAATGATTAACACAAAAATAGGGATCCTAATTTCTTTAGGTACCCACTTACGAATGGCCGATACGGTCGTATTTGAACAAATAAGTACAAATAAAGTTGCTAGCCCTAAACCAATCGCGTTTGTTAACGTTGAAGTGACTGCCAGTAATGGACACAAGCCTAAAAGTTGTACGATACCAGGGTTGTTTTTCCATAAACCTTGCCAAGCTAATTCTTTATATTCGTCGTTAATTTTCATGACTATTTGGTTCCTTTAGCCGTTTTCTGGCTTGGGCAATTACTGGTAGCTTCAAATAGTTCACTTTGGTGTGCGTTAAAATAGCTAACGGTGTTGCGAACGGCTTTAACGACAGCACGTGGTGTGATAGTGGCCCCGGTGAATTGGTCAAACATGCCACCATCTTTTTTCACTAACCAACGGCCATCATTATCATGGGCTAATTTCATGCCGGTAAAGCTGTTTATCCAATCGCTTTTCTTTTCTTCTACTTTATCGCCAAGCCCGGGCGTTTCTTGGTGTTTTAACGTTCTGACACCACTAATACTGCCATCTATATTAATGGCAATAATAAGCTCTATATTTCCGCTGTATCCGTCTGGGGCAACTGTCGTAATAGCTGCAGCGACTGCGCTATCATTTTTTCTTGCACGGTAAACTTTTTGTGGTGAAACCGTACCTAATGCAGCATTTGGCAAAATATAACAGTCTTTATAGATCACATTGTTGTAGCTGTCTTTGGCGATAATACTGTTTAAGTTGCGTAATAATTCTTGTTGTTGTTGCAAGATAATCTGATCTTTAGTGAGTAAGTGGACGACTGCAACAATAGCGGTACAAGCAATAGCAAATAAAGCGAGAATTTTGGCGTTTTTACTGACGGCACTAGTAAGTGAAAGGGCCATTATTCATTTCCTGATTTACTTGGTGAAATATTATGCCCATAGGTACGAGGGCGTGTATATTGATCGATCAATGGTGCTGCCATATTACAAATTAGTACAGCGAATGCTACTCCATCAGGGTAGCCACCGTACTTTCTAATAATGAACACGAGAAAGCCTGCTAATGCGGCAAAAACGATACGCCCTTTAACACTCGTCGCACCGGAAACAGGGTCTGTTAAGATAAAGAACGCTCCAAACATGCATGCGCCGTTAAACCAATGAAACAAAGTTGAAGCATTACTGTCTTGGCTATATAAAAATGCGATTAATGAACATACAAATATGCTTGCTAAAAAACTAAATGGTGTTGCCCAATGAATTGTCTTTTTACCTATTAAGAAGAGACCACCAAGTAAAAACCCAGCACTAACCCATTCCCAACCTACACCAAAATTTTCGCCAATAACCGGGCTTTCCATGCTTTCAGCAATCGTCATTCCCAGTGTTAGGTTTGTTTTTACTGTATCGAGCGGTGTTGCCATAGTATAACCGTCAATATGTGTTCTTAGTTGTTCAACAGAATATCCGTCAATGGTAAAGCCACTAACAATTACAGATAAGGTATCAGCAAAGTTTAAGGGCAATGCCATGAGTTCTAACGGTGGTAGCCATGAAGTCATTTGTAAGGGAAATGAGATTAATAACACCACATAAGCGGCCATTGCAGGATTGAAAGGGTTATGTCCGAGACCACCATAAAGTTGTTTAACAACAATAATAGCAAAGGATGCACCAATCACAGTGATCCACCATGGCGCTATTGCGGGTAAGCTAATGCCGATTAATACCGCGGTTAGAATTGAGCTTCCATCAAATAGTTGCGCCTTTATATTCTTTTCTCGTAAAGACAACACAGTAAACTCTGCCACTAGGGCGGTAATAATGGCGAGTGAAATATGTATTAAATTCCCCCAGCCAAAAAAGTACCATTGGGCAAATACCCCTGGGATCGTGGCATAAATGACTAGACGCATTATTGCTGAGGTTTCACTTTGCACGTGATTATGTGGTGAGCTTGCTATCCAAAAGGCCATAATATTATGTCGACTCTAATTTTGTTTGTTGTTCAGCAAGTTTGCTTGCTTTGGCTTCGGTAACTGTGGCTGCAATTTTCGCTTTTTTATCGTTAACAGGCTTTGCGACCACCTTCGATATAACGGTGTTGTCGTCGAGCGTATTTTTATTCGAAGCTAGTGCGGTATCATTGCTTTTCTCAGCAAGCTTTCTTGCTTTAGCCTTGGCAACTGCGGCAGCAATTTTCGCTTTTTTATCGTCAACAGACTTTTCGACCTGCTTTGATATAACAGTGTTATCGTCGAGCGTATTTTTATTCGTGGCTAGTGCGGTATCATTACTTTTCTCAGTAAGCTTTCTTGCTTTAGCCTTGGCAACTGCGGCAGCAATTTTAGCTTTTTTGTCATTAACAGGCTCGATTGCGATATCATCTGTTGTATCAACTGATACAGATTTTTCTGTTGGTATGTTTTGCTGAGCAGCAAGTTTTTTTGCTTTTGCTCTAGCAATAGCCGCACTTACCTGACTTTTTTGTTCTACGTCTATTGGTGTAACTGTGTGGTCAGCAGTTACGCTATCGCCGATTTTAGTTTGTTGAGCTTTCTTGGCTTTGACGCGTGCTAAAGCCTCAGCAACCGCTGATTTCTCAGTTTTTGCTTGGGGTGTACCTGAGTTCATTCGTACTTTACGTGCTTCGGCTGCTGCTTTGTGCTTTTCTTCTCGTGCTATTTTGTCTCTTGCCAGGCGTTCTTTACGCGCTTCAAACCTTACTTTTGCATGTTCTGCTTTTATATCTAATTGCTTTTGTGTGCGAATTTCAGATTTTGCTACACGATAATAGTGTACTAATGGAATTTGGCTTGGACAAACATACGCACAAGCGCCACATTCGATACAATCGAATAGGTTGAGTTTTTCAAGTTGTGGCTGATCTTTTGCTTTAGCGCTCCACTGTAATTCTTGTGGTAAAAGTTGGCTAGGGCAGACATCACTACATTGCCCACATCGAATGCATTCAATTTCCCCTGTGCCAGTGGAATAAGGTGACGATATCTCTTGCTCACTTGGGGCGAGTACACAGTTGGTTGTTTTTACCACAGGCACTTGATCTGTTGGCAAACTGTAGCCCATCATCGGACCGCCCATAATGATATGCTTTTTATTTTTATTAGCGTAACCACACTGCTCAAGTAAAAAACCTACAGGAGTTCCAAGTAATGACCAGACATTTTGAGGCTTTTTTAAAGCCTGGCCACTAACCGTAACCACTCTTTTTATTAGAGGTATATCGTTTATTACGGCATCAGCAATAGCAAAACAAGTCGCAATATTATGCATAACAATACCTAAAGAACTTGGTAAAACACCAGATGGCACTTCTTGACCTGTTAATATTTGAATGAGTTGTTTTTCACCACCTGTAGGATATTTAGTGGGTACTACACAGACTTGAATATGCTCATTATGGGCGGTTGCTTGTTGTAACACTTTTATTGCTTCGGGTTTGTTTTCTTCAATTCCGATAAGAATATAAGCAGGCGAAAGAATACGGTCGAGTATATTAATACCATCTAAGATTGACGGGCTGTGTTCACGCATTAATAAATCGTCAGCGCTAATATAAGGTTCACACTCGGCGGCATTAATAATAAGAAATTTTATTTTTTCTCGAATACTGACCTTTACTTGTGTAGGGAAGCCCGCGCCACCCATACCTGAAATACCAGCGGACGCAATTTTATCAATTAATTCATTATTTGTTAGTTGATTAAAATCAATACAAATATGGCGTTCTCGCCATTTGTCTTCACCATCAGGCGTAATAAATAAGCATAATTCACTTAGACCTGAAGGATGCGCAATAACCGCATTTTTGACAGCACTAATAGTGCCACTTGTCGGTGCATGAATAGGCACGGCCATTGGGTGCATACTGTGTGTAAGTGCTTGCCCTTTTAATACCTTATCACCAACTTTTACTTGTAACTCACCAGCAATACCGATGTGTTGTTGTAATGGTAATATTAGTTGTTCAGGTATACTAACCGCTCTGATTGGCTTGTCAGTGGTTAAAAACTTTTGTTCAGGAGGGTGAATGCCGCCATGAAAAGTCCAAAAGTTGCCTCGTTTTATACGTTCAATCACTGATCCCACGAATCCTCACCTAATCAAGCTGTACTAAGGGTATATTATTAAGATCCCATTGCCAGTTTTGTGGCGTTTTAGCAATAGGTATCATTACTATGCAATCAACTGGGCAAGGTTCAACACATAAATCACAGCCGGTACATTCATCGGCTATTATGGTGTGCATTTGTTTGGTTGTTCCTAAAATTGCGTCAACAGGGCAGGCTTGGATGCATTTTGTGCAGCCGATACAATCTTCTTCAATAATGAACGCAACTTTAGGAGAGTTATCTGTATCATGGCTTTCATCTAATGGTGGTGGTTCAACTCCCATCAAATCGGCAATTTTTTTGATAGTGTCTTCACCACCAGGAGCACATTTATTTATCGCTTCACCATTTGCTACTGCTTCTGCATAAGGTTTACAACCAGGGTATCCACATTGACCACATTGTGTTTGCGGTAATATAGCGTCAACTTGTTCGGCAAGAGGATCTCCTTCGACATGGAATTTTACCGAGGCAAAACCGAGGATAGCACCAAAGACTAATGCCATACAGCCAAGGACTAATATGGCCAAAAGAGTGGTCACTAGTACGCTCATTATAACTTCACCAATCCAGTAAAACCCATAAAGGCAAGCGACATTAAGCCCGCGGTTATCATCGCAATAGCAGAACCTTTAAAAGGTTTAGGGATATCTGCATTAGCCAGTTTTTCGCGCATGGCTGAAAACATAATAAGAACAAGAGAAAACCCTACAGCGGCACCAAAACCATAAACGATTGATTCAAGAAAGTTATGTTGCTCATATATATTTAATAAGGCGACACCTAATACTGCGCAATTAGTCGTAATGAGTGGCAAGAAGATACCCAGTAAACGGTATAAGTTGGCACTGGTTTTATGTACGACCATTTCGGTAAATTGAACAACCACGGCAATGACTAATATAAACATCATTGTCGTTAAATATTCTAGACCCAAGGGGGCTAAAATATAGGTGTTAACGATGTAACTGAGCAACGAAGCAATAGTCATTACAAAGGTGGTGGCAAATGACATACCGATAGCAGTTTCAGTACGAGAAGACACACCCATAAATGGGCATAAACCTAGGAACTTTACGAGTACAAAGTTATTGACTAATACTGTGCTAACTAACAGCAGTAGATAATCTGTCATTTGAGAATTAATTTTATGAGATAATTCGCACTATTATCCGACTTTATTCATCAGATGACAACCGCTCAATGGCTTAATTTTTGTTGCATATGCAACACCTTGTTATGGTGTAAGGACAATTTTACTAAAGATTATTAATATTTTAGCTTTTTTAGATTAAAGAACATCAGGTTTTCCTAAATAAAAACCTTGGCAACCATCAATGAATAACTTTTCTAAAGTAAACTTTTCTTCTTGACTTTCAACACTTTCAGCTAAAACTGTTATGCTAAGTCTATGTGCAAGGTCAACCATCAATCGGATGAAATATTGATTGTTCTTATCATCATCGATATCACGTGTGTAGGAGCTATCCATTTTAATAAAATCAGGTTTAAGATCACGAAAAAACTTAAATGAGGTTAATCCAACACCAAAACGTTCAACAGTAATGCGTGAGCCGACACGGTGAATCATATCGATAAAGCGTTTACTGGTTTTGATGTTTTGTTGCAGGCCATATTCAGTAATTTCAAAAATTAATTTCGACGCAATTGTTGCCTCTTTTAATAAACGACGTTCCAACCAAATTAAAAAATGTTCATCATGAATACTTCGAGCACTGATATTGATACCAAAAAACTGCTCATGTAAGTTTTTTACTTTAATTTCATTGATGACTTTTTCGATAATCATTTTGTCTACAGCAACCATTTTATCGAGCTTTTCCGCCATAGCGATAAAAGAGGCGGTAGGGAGCACTTCACCACTTGAATTTAAAAACCGAGCAAGAATTTCGCCATAAACTTTATTGTTACGACTATTGGGTTTTATCTGCTGAACAAGTAATTTTAGGCGTTGATTTTCTAAGACACTCTCTATTTCTTGACGCCAGTTCTGGTTACCATAATTAGCACTCGCGCTCTGTAAAATATCTGTGTTACTTTGTGAAAACCAGGCGTTTATTTGCTGAGTTTGTGCAATGCTTATACCCGTGTCTGCTAATGCGAGTAATTCACCCAGTGGTTTGTCTTTATCAAAATAAACTAATCCAGTATAGCCAACTGAATCTAGATCTGATGATTGTTGATAAGCGTTAAACTTACGCGATAATTCATTTGCTGCGTTTTCTGCTTCTTTTAGAGTAATATTGGGTAAAAGGGTTGCAAAGTCAGAGCTGTTGAGTCGATAAACATTAGCACCGCGATAGGTTGCAGTAACACTTTTGATGATTTCTGCTACTTTACAAATATAATGGTCACCTTCATTGTAACCGTGTATTTGATTAATTATTTGCAGTTCAGAGCAACGAGTTATAGCTAAAACGCCAAATTCAACTTGGTTTTCGTCATTAGCAAAGAATTGAATAAATCGATTACGGTTCTCTAATTTTGTCAATGGTTCAATATAGGCTTGTTTTTCGAGTGCCGTAGTGTCATCGATATGCGATGAGATAAGCGCTTCAACCTTTTTTAATCCAGAGGTTAATTCAGGAATATCCATAACTTCATCGTCAGGTTCAAGTTTATTCATCGAGATGACTTGTGCGATGCCGTGTTTAATTTTTTTATTGACGACAAAAACAAGCTGTTTAGTGTGTTTAACACTTAAAGAGCAAGCAATAAAAATAATAATAAGGCTAACAAGAATGGATATAGTCATTATTTTCAACACTAATGTTGCTGAAGTATTGCTATTTACTTGGTAACTGATAGTTGTTTTTAGTTCGCTTGTAAAAACTATTTTTTCAGGGGAAATTAAAGTGACAAGAATATTTGAACGGGGTGTTTTATGCTCAAATATATCTTTGTTTTCTTTTGTTAATGAGAATAACTGAAAATCAGCTAAATTCATCAATTTATTAACGCTTTTAAATTGATCGTTTCTTTCTGAAATATCAACAACAGCGGCAATGGATTTTTGTATATCTAACTGTCTGCTCGACAGAGCAGAAGAGAAAATATAGCTCACGATTACAGCGATAAGAATATTAAAAAAAATCCCTAAAAGGACATTGCGAATTAATAATTGAAAATAGCTATACATAATATGTCGATTTACTGCAAAGATTAGACTTACTTAATTTATAGCATGCTTGATAAAAAATTACTAACTAGCTGTTATTTAGAGTGATATATTATATTAAGAGCAATGCCCCACATAAGTTGAGCTTTTATTGCTTATAGTATGAATTAGGCTTGCGATTCGCTGGTAGGCGCTATATAATTAGCTTAGCTTAAATACAACAATATTTCACTGAAATTCATTTTTTAGTTCCTTACGCTTGAAGTAAAGTTAAAAGTGCTTAAAGCAAAACTTTAAAATAATTTTATATTGTTGTATCGATTTAACGGCTTAGTTTATAAGTCACTAGGTTAAATCAACATCGTGGGTCAGTGTAATAAGCCCCGCGTAATGGGGCTTTTTCGTATCTGGAACCTTTTCAGCACGATAAGTTTTAAGAATTGCTGGGCTATAAGCCCTTTTTTTGTATCTGAATGTTGATACAGAAAGATAAAGTAAGATTTTATTTGGAGAAAATGATTGGCTAAGTTTGAACATAAATTAACAGACATGTTACGTCCTGCTGTTGAAGAAGTTGGCAAGGAATTATTAGGTATTGAATATATCAGTGCAGGTAATAATTCAGTATTACGTTTATTTATCGACCATGAGAATGGTATTGATGTTGATGACTGCGCAGAAGTTAGCCGTCAGGTAGGAGCTATTCTTGACGTAGAAGATCCTATCAGCAGTGAGTTTAATTTAGAAGTATCATCGCCAGGTTTAGACCGACCTTTATTCGATAAACCCCACTATGAAGCAGTGATTGGTGAAATTATCGAAGTGAAATTGTCTATACCATTAAATGGTCGTCGTAAATTTAAAGGGCGTTTAGTTGCCGTTGAAAATGACACGTTAATTGTAACGGTTGATGGCGAAGACTATGATTTAGTGCTCGGTAATATAGTTAAGGCTAATTTGGTTTTTAACCATAATAAAAAGACTTAATCAAAAAATCATAATAATAAAATAAAAAATACGTAGTTGTTCAATTTTGTACCATAAACACAAGTTGGACTGTTCAGAAACGATTAAAAAGGCTAAGTAGCATGAGTAAGGAAATATTACTGGTTGTAGATGCCGTATCTAACGAAAAAGCATTACCACGTGAAAGTATTTTTGAAGCAATGGAAACTGCTTTAGAGACAGCAACAAAGAAAAAATATGAAGGCGACATTATTGTTCGTGTTGCTATTGACCGCACTAATGGTGAATTTGATACATTCCGACGTTGGTTAGTTGTTGCTGATGACGCAGTAGCAGAAAACCCGTTTGCAGAAATGAGCCTGTCAGCAGCACAATACGATAATGAAGAGTTACAGCTTGGTGATTACATTGAAGATCAAATTGAATCAGTTAAATTTGACCGTGTAACTACGCAAACAGCGAAGCAAGTTATTGTACAAAAAATTCGTGAAGCAGAACGTGCACTTATCGTCGAAGCTTACCAAGAACAAATCGGTGAGTTAGTTACGGGTGTTGTTAAGAAAGCGAGTCGCGATAGTATTATCATTGATTTAGGTAATAACGCAGAAGCTGTTATTTATCGTGATGATATGTTGCCTCGTGAAACATTCCGTCCAGGTGACCGTATTCGTGGTTTGTTATACGAGATAAAGACAGAAACACGTGGCGCACAATTATTAGTGACTCGTTCTAAACCAGAAATGTTGATTGAGCTTTTCCGTGTAGAAGTACCGGAAATTGGCGAAGAAATGTTAGAAATAAAAGGTGCTGCTCGCGATCCTGGTTCACGTGCCAAAATTTCAGTTAAGTCAAACGACAAACGTATCGACCCAGTCGGCGCTTGTGTCGGTATGCGTGGTTCACGTGTTCAAGCTGTATCGACTGAACTTGGTGGTGAACGTGTGGATATCGTTTTATATGACGATAATTCAGCACAGTACGTAATCAACGCAATGGCTCCAGCTGAAGTTGCATCAATTATTGTTGATGAAGACAAAGGCACTATGGATATCGCTGTTGAAGAAGGCAATTTAGCGATGGCTATCGGCCGTAGTGGTCAAAATATCCGTTTGGCTAGCCAATTGACTGGCTGGGAACTGAACGTAATGACTGTTGCTGATATGAACGAAAAACATCAAGCTGAAAATGATAAAGTTATTTCTTTATTCACAGATAACTTAGATATCGATGACGACTTTGCTAATTTATTAGCAGAAGAAGGTTTTGCTACGTTAGAAGAAATTGCTTACGTACCAGCCGCTGAAATGCTAGAAATTGATGGTATGGACGAAGAAATTGTAGACGCGCTTCGCGAACGAGCAAAAGCGGCATTAACGACACGAGCATTAGCAAGTGAAGAATCTCTTGAAAATGCTGAACCAGCCGCTGATTTATTAGCATTAGATGGTTTAGAACGTCATTTAGCTTTTGTATTAGCGAGTCGTGGTGTCATTACCCTTGAAGATTTAGCTGAACAAGGCGTAGACGAAATTGCCGATATTGAAGAATTAGATGAAACCAAAGCGGGCGAGTTAATTATGGCTGCGCGTAATATTTGTTGGTTTAACGAAGAATAATTCCCGGGAGAATATAGTAGATGTCAAACACAACTGTAGCAGAACTTGCTCAAGAAATTGGTACACCGGTGGACCGCTTAGTTAGCCAATTGGCTGATTCTGGCGTGAACAAATCCGCAACTGATTCTGTATCACAAGATGAAAAAGAAGCATTATTAGATCACTTGAAAAAGCAACATGGTGACGACTCAACAGCCGGACCACTAAAGATGACGCTTAATCGTAAATCTAAATCAACGTTAACGATGGGACATGGCAGTAAAGCTAAGTCGGTTAATGTAGAAGTACGTAAAAAGCGCACTTATGTTAAACGTAGCGAAGTTGAAGAGCAACAACAGGCAGAAGCAGAAGCTCAAGCCAATGCTGAAGCTGAAATTGCTGCTCAAGCAGTAGCAGAAGCAAAAGCAATTGCTGATGCTAAAGAAGCTGAAAATGGCAAGGCAGTCGCTGCAGCAAAAGCAGAAGCCGAAGCTGAACGTAAAGCTCAAGCAAAAGCCGAGGCGGATGCTAAAGCTAAACAAGTTGCCGCAGCAAAAGCAAAAAATGCTGAAGAAGCGCCAGTAAAAGTTGCAGAAAGCGATGAAGCTAAAAAAATTCGTCTTGCTCAAGAAGCTGAAACAAAAGCTAAGCTTGAAGAAGAAGCTAAAGAAGCTACTGCCGCAGCTAAGAAGCTAGCAGAAGAAAATGAAGCACGCTGGAAAGAGCAAGAAGCTGAACGTAAAGCTAAAGAGAAGGAAGTTGTACATTTAACTTCTTCTAAGTACGCGCAAGAAGCTGAAGACAAAAGTGACTCAGCTGATGAAAGTGGTCGTCGCCGTAAGAAGAAAAAAGCACCTGCTGCTCGTGGCCGTAATAACGGACGTGGCAAAGGTAAAACGTTATCTTCACCTGAAAGTTTAAAGCATGGTTTTACAAAACCTGTTGAAACTAAAGTACAAGATATTCGTATTGGCGAAACGATTTCAGTAGCAGAGCTTGCCAACAAAATGGCAAAGAAAGGTGCTGAAGTTGTTAAAGCTATGTTTAAATTGGGTGCAATGGCAACCATTAACCAAGTAATTGACCAAGAAACCGCAGCACTTGTTGCAGAAGATATGGGCTTTGACGTTGTACTTGTTAAAGAAAATGCTTTGGAAGAAGCCGTACTTGCTGATCGTAGCCATACCGGTGAAGAAATTACTCGTGCACCTGTTGTTACTATTATGGGGCATGTTGATCATGGTAAAACATCACTACTTGACTATATTCGTAAAGCGAAGGTAGCAGACGGTGAAGCTGGTGGTATTACTCAGCATATTGGTGCTTATCACGTAGAAACGGGTCATGGTATGATCACGTTCTTAGATACTCCAGGTCATGCTGCCTTTACTGCAATGCGTTCTCGTGGTGCTAAAGCAACTGATATTGTTATCATTGTTGTTGCTGCAGATGATGGTGTTATGCCACAGACTGTTGAAGCTATTCAACATGCTAAAGCTTCTGAAGTGCCTATTATCATTGCCGTAAACAAGATGGATAAAGAAGGTGTTGATATCGAACGTGTTAAGAGTGAGTTATCTCAACACGGTGTTTTATCTGAAGAGTGGGGCGGTGAAGTTCAATTCTGTCATGTTTCAGCTAAAACAGGTTTAGGCATCGACGAATTACTTGATTCAATATTACTTCAATCTGAAGTATTAGAATTAACCGCTGTTGTCGACAAAATGGCAAGCGGTGTTGTTATTGAATCTAAATTAGATAAAGGCCGTGGTCCAGTAGCAACGGTGTTGGTACAAGAAGGTACGTTAAAGCAAGGTGATATCGTACTTTGTGGTTTAGAATATGGCCGTGTTCGTGCAATGCGCGATGAAAATGGTAAAGATATTCAATCTGCGGGTCCATCTATTCCTGTTGAGATTATCGGCTTAAGTGGTGTTCCACAATCTGGTGACGAAGCGACTGTTGTTAAAGATGAAAAGAAAGCACGTGAAGTTGCTTTATTCCGTCAAGGTAAATTCCGTGATGTGAAACTTGCTCGTCAACAAAAAGCTAAACTTGAAAATATGTTTGCAAGTATGGCTGAAGGCGAAATTTCAGAAGTTAACGTTGTAATTAAGTCAGATGTTCAAGGTTCACTTGAAGCGATTAGTGACTCATTACTTAAGTTATCTACTGATGAAGTTAAAGTAAGAATCATTGGTTCAGGTGTTGGTGCTATTACTGAAACTGATGCAACGTTAGCGGCGGCTTCTAATGCCATTGTTGTTGGTTTCAATGTTCGTGCCGATGCATCTGCACGTAAAGTGATTGAATCTGAGAACATCGATTTACGTTACTACAGTGTTATTTATGCATTAATCGATGAAGTTAAACAAGCCATGAGCGGCATGTTAGCGCCAGAGTTTAGACAAGAAATCATTGGTCTTGCACAAGTACGTGACGTGTTTAAGTCACCTAAAATTGGTGCGATCGCTGGTTGTATGGTTACTGAAGGTCTTATTAAACGTAGCGCACCCATTCGTGTCTTACGTGACTTGGTTGTTATATACGAAGGTGAACTTGAATCACTTCGTCGTTTCAAAGACGATGTGCCAGAAGTTCGTAACGGTACTGAATGTGGTATCGGTGTTAAGAACTACAACGATGTCCGTGTTGGTGACCAAATTGAAGTATTCGAAACAATAGAAATTAAGCGTACGCTGTAACACTAAATTTTTGCTAATGGGTTGATTCTATATTTATCTATTAGCGTTAATTCAATGTGACATGTAACTTACTGTTGGTAAAATACTAAATGGGGGCTTTGCCTCCATTTTTGTTCATATATTAAAGGTTATCAGGCAAAGAACCTTGATAACCTCATTAGGAGAATTTCTTATGGCAAGAGAATTTGCCCGTACCGACCGTGTCGGACAAGAAATACAAAAAGAAATCGCAACGATATTGATGCGCGAAGTTAAAGATCCTCGTTTGGCGATGACAACAGTTTCAGCTGTGGAATTAACGCGTGACTTAGCTTACGCAAAAATATTTGTTACTTTTTTTACTAACGAAGCGTCAGAAATAAAAAGCTCTATTGAAGTGTTAAATGATGCAGCTGGCTTTATTCGCTCGTTATTAGCAAAAAAACTACGTGCGCGTATTATGCCGCATTTACGTTTTGTCTATGACAGTTCTATGGCTGAAGGTGTACGTATGAGCTCACTCGTTGACGAAGCTGTAGCGAGCGACAAGCACATAGCGGAGAGTTCAGAACGAGACGCTACTGCTACTGATGTAAACAATGAAGAAAATTCATAGGGTATAAGCTAGATGGCTAAACGCAGAAAAGGTCGCCCAATTAATGGGGTGATCCTACTTGATAAACCTTATGAAATGTCATCGAACAGTGCTTTGCAAAAAGTTAAGCGACTTTTTTTCGCACAAAAAGCTGGGCATACTGGTGCATTAGATCCCCTTGCAACGGGAATGCTGCCTATTTGTTTAGGTGAAGCAACTAAGTTTTCACAATTTTTGCTGGATACTGATAAAACTTATCAAGTGACTGCGAAATTAGGTGTCCGCACCACAACAAGTGATGCTGATGGCGAAGTTGTTGCAGAAAAACCAGTCAATGTTTCAAGTGAGCAGTTAGCACTCGCGCTTGAATCTTTTTGCGGTACAACACAGCAAATTCCTTCCATGTATTCAGCATTAAAATATAAAGGTCAGCCTTTATATAAATATGCCAGAGAAGGTGTTGAAGTACCTCGTGAGTCACGCGACATTACGGTTTTTCGTTTAGATTTATTACGCTTTGAAGCTGACGAAGTTGATTTAGATATTCATGTATCCAAAGGGACTTATATTCGTACTATTATCGATGATTTAGGTGAATTACTTGGTTGTGGAGCACATGTTGCGAACTTACGTCGTAGCGCTGTAGGTAATTATCCAACAGACAAAATGGTAACACTTGAGCAGTTACAATCATTAGTTGAGCAGGCTGAAGAACAAGAGTTATCGGCCAGTGAATTGCTAGACCCATTATTATTACCGATGACGACGGCTTGTGATGGCATTCCTGAAGTTTTCATTGATGATATGTCAGCGAATTTTTTACGCCACGGTAATCCAGTACAAGCATCAAATATACCCAGTGAAGGCTTAGTGCAAGTTTTTGTCGGTGATAACATTATTGATGGCGAGTTTATTGGTGTTGGCCATATAGATGACAACGGTTTAGTTGCCCCTAAACGCATTGTAGTTTTAGATGAGTTTTTGAAAACACTGTAATTAAGCGACTTTAGGCACTGATAGCTTGGTTGCAATAGCACTTACCTTAAGCATAAATATTTCTACTGAAAATTATTTATACTTAACGGCGAGTTAATGATATTAAAAATATCGGTTGCAATTACACCTTGCGCTGATACAATGCGCGCTCTTTTGTCATCTTCGCTGAATTAGTGTTTGGCTGGGTGCGAATTTTTAAGTACTTTCGGGTACATAACACTAAGGATTATTTATGTCTTTAAATGCTACAGAAAAAGCTGCAATTGTTGCAGAATATGCTCAAAAAGAAGGTGACACTGGTTCACCAGAAGTTCAAGTTGCTTTGTTAACTACTCAAATCAACCACTTACAAGGTCACTTCAAAGAGCACATCCATGATCACCATTCACGTCGTGGTTTATTGCGCATGGTTGCACAACGTCGTAAATTGCTTGATTACTTAAAAGGCAAGAACGTTGAGCGTTACACAACTGTAATCGCTAAACTAGGTCTACGTCGTTAAGATGTAACTTATTTATTATCTTTTCTAAAGATAGTATCGAAAAAAGGAGCTAATAAGCTCCTTTTTTTATACCTTTTTTTTATGAACCGTTACCCAAATGGTCACAAACCTTCCTTTTTTGTCTTTTCTTAATAACATTTCCCTTTTGTCGCTAGTAAATACGTGGTGAGGTAGTATAATGTGCGTGCAAATTTTTAGAAGTACTAAGCTTTTGCAAAACTAATCAATCCAAACTGTATAATTTTTTGTTCAACTTAAGCAGTGCAAAGTTTGCTCTAAGTGAATAAATAATTGTACAGATTGGTTAATAACTTAAGAATATTAATTTAATAAAAGGAACATTTATGTTCAATACTGTTACAAAAACATTTGAATTCGGTCAACATACCGTAACTTTAGAAACGGGCGCTATCGCTCGTCAAGCAACTTGTGCTGTTATGGCTAGCATGGACGATACGTGTGTATTAGTGTCTGTTGTTGGTAAAAAAGAAGCGAAGCCAGGACAAGATTTTTTCCCATTAACGGTTAATTACCAAGAACGTACATACGCTGCAGGTAAAATCCCAGGTGGTTTCTTTAAACGTGAAGGCCGTCCTTCTGAAGAAGAAACATTAATTTGTCGTCTAATTGACCGTCCAATTCGTCCACTATTCCCTGAAGGGTTTACTAACGAAGTTCAAGTGGTCATCACTGTAGTTTCTGCTAACCCAGAAATTGCCCCAGACATTATCTCTTTATTAGGTACTTCTGCGGCATTAGCTATTTCAGGAATGCCTTTTAGTGGTCCAGTTGGCGCAGCACGTGTTGGTTATACTGACGGCAAATACATTCTTAACCCATTACAATCGGAATTAGAAACGTCTAAGTTAAACTTAGTGGTTTCTGGTACTGATTCAGCCGTATTAATGGTTGAGTCTGAAGCTGATGTTTTATCTGAAGAAGTTATGCTTGGCGCCGTTATGTATGGTCATGAGCAAATGCAAACAGCAATCACAGCGATTAAAGAAATGGCTGCAGAAGTTAACAATCCTAAGTGGGATTGGGTTGCACCAGTTAAAAACGCTGATCTTATTGCTAAAATTGCAGAATTGAGTGAAGCACAAGTTAACGAAGCTTACCAAATTACTGAAAAAGCAGTTCGTTACGAAAAAATTAAAGAAATTCGCGATGGTGTTGTTCAAACATTATTGGCAAGCGATGCAGAGCTTAACGTTCAAGAAGCAAAAGATTTATTCCACGACCTAGAAAAAACGGTTGTTCGTGGTCGCATCACAAAAGGCATGCCTCGTATCGATGGTCGTGATCCTGAAATGATCCGTGCTTTAGACGTAATGACAGGTGTATTACCAAGAACTCATGGTAGCGCAGTATTTACACGTGGCGAAACTCAAGCATTAGTTACTGCTACTTTAGGTACACAACGTGATGCACAACGTCTTGATACTATTATGGGTGAGAAGACTGATGCATTTATGCTTCATTATAATTTCCCTCCATACTGTGTAGGTGAAACTGGTTTTGTTGGCAGCCCTAAGCGTCGTGAAATCGGCCATGGCCGTTTAGCAAAACGCGGTATGTTAGCTGTTATGCCTTCACTTGAAGAATTCCCATACGCTGTGCGTATTGTTTCTGAAATTACAGAATCAAACGGTTCATCTTCAATGGCTTCAGTTTGTGGTGCTTCATTAGCATTAATGGATGCTGGTGTACCAATTAAAGCTTCTGTTGCTGGTATTGCAATGGGCCTAGTTAAAGAAGGTGACGACTTTGTTGTTCTTTCTGACATTTTAGGTGATGAAGATCACTTAGGTGACATGGACTTTAAAGTAGCAGGTACTACCGGTGGTATTACTGCACTTCAAATGGACATTAAAATTGAAGGTATTACTCAAGAAATCATGCAACTTGCTTTAAACCAAGCTAAAGCTGCACGTACTCATATCTTATCTGTAATGGACGAAGCTATATCTGGTCACCGTGATGATATTTCACAGTTTGCACCACGCATTCACACCATTAAAGTTAGCCAAGATAAAATTCGTGACATCATTGGTAAAGGCGGTGCTACTATCCGCATGCTTACCGAAGAAACGGGTACAACTATCGAAATTGACGACGACGGTACTGTCAAAATTGCTGCAACAAATGGCGATCAAGCTCAAGATGCCATTAACCGCATTAAAGCATTAACGGCTGAGATTGAAGTAGGTACAATTTACCAAGGTAAAGTAGTACGTATCGTTGATTTTGGTGCCTTTGTTAACGTACTTCCAGGTAAAGATGGTTTAGTTCACATCTCTCAAATATCTGAAGAACGTGTAAATGCTGTAAGCGATGTATTAACTGAAGGTCAAGAAGTTACTGTTAAAGTACTTGAAGTTGACCGTCAGGGCCGTGTACGTTTAAGTATTAAAGAAGCTTCTGAAAAGAAAGAAGCGACAGTAGCTGACGCTGCTGAATAGCATACTTAAAAAGTTACATAAAAAGGGAGCCTGATGGCTCCCTTTTTTATATACTGAAACTAAATTAATAAAAATATTTTATTAGGTACCTTATTTCTGTGAATAAACTCTTTAAAGTAGCATTTGTTATCGCTATCTCTGCCCTTCAAGGTTGTGCAAGTAATCAACCAGAGACTTCTTCTATTGCTATGAATCAGCTCATCATTGCCGAGCCCTTGGCAATAAACTATAAAAGTGAAATAGCTATAGCTCGACTGACTGACGTTATTCAAAGAGCAGAAATAACCGACGCACAACGAGCTGAGCTTTATTATGACCGGGGTGTTATTTTTGACAGTGTGGGTTTACGCTCACTAGCTCGCCTTGATTTTAATCGGGCACTAAGGTTAAAACCTGATTTTGTCGATGCTTATAATTTTTTGGGGATCCACTACACACAATTACAAGAATTCGAGCAAGCGTATCAAGCCTTCGATTCCGCGATTGATTTAGATCCTGAACATGAATATGCATATTTAAATCGAGGTATTGCCTTATATTATGGTGGCCGCCCAGGTCTTTCAATTGATGACTTTAGCACTTTCCATCAACGTAAAAAAAACGACCCTTATCGTATCTTATGGTTGTATTTAGCTGAATCAGCAACAAATGATTTAACTGCTCAGATAGCATTAAAACGAGCTGTTGATTTAGTCGATGATAGCGTTTGGGCTAAAAATATCATTCAGTTGTATCTTGGCGATATTACTGAACAACAATTTGTTAACCAATTATCAAGCGGCACAAGCTCAAGTAAAGCGTTAAGCGAACGTTTGTGCGAAGCTTATTTTTACCTAGGAAAGTATTATCAACTTAAGGGAAGCAATGATATTGCGGCTAACTTTTTTAAAGTAGCACTCAGTACCAATGTTTACGAATTTGTTGAACACAGATACGCTAAACTTGAGTTAGACTTAATGCGACAAGAAACACTACAAGCTGATAAGTCGTCTTAGTGGCTTATATAAATATTTTATCGATACCTTAAATGAAAGTTAAAGTTAGCCTAACAATCATGAGCTTATTGATCCTCCTATCAATAAGCTCTTTTTTATGGATAAATTCACTGATCCAACGGGTAGAAGATGGCTATGCTAGCCACTCACAATTAGCGCTTATTAATCAGCTTGGTCTACATTCAATATTATATAAACGCTTGAACTTATATGGCCAGCAAGATGAGAATAAGCAATGGCAAAATATTGCTAAAGCGCTTGCAAAAAATGATGGGAAAATAGCATTCAAGTTAGCCAACTATTATCTTGCTAAGCCTAAAGAAAATTATCGAAAAAATCGAAATGGTGAACTCTGGCTTAAGCAAGCTATTCGCTTAAATCATAAGAAATCGAGAATCACATTAGCTAAAATTTATCTTAATGAGCATAGCTTCTTAGCCGCCAAAACATTACTTCTTCCGATAGAATCCGATCCATCAGCGTTAAAGCTTTTAATTGAAATTTCGATTTTAACGGGAGAATATAAAAAAACTGATCATTATATTCAAAGGTTTACCGCCATTAGTTCAGAAGATAAAACAGATGAACAACAGTCTTTTTATCAAAAATTAAAGCGTTATAAAATAATAAATAAGCCTGTAATAGCTTCCGAAGTTAGTTGTTTAGCGACAATATCTCCCTTTGCAACCAGCTTAGAAAACTTAGAGTACTTTGAAGAACTTATATCTTCAGCAAGACTAGCTCCATTAAAGCCTTACCTCTGTTTTTCACCCGTAAAGTATATCAGCAAAATACAGCTCGATTGTCAGCATGATGAAAAGGAACCGATTCGATGCAACGAGTCTATCTGGCAAGAGAATAAATTAGTGGGCAATAACCGTTTTATTGCAGTACTTGTTGAAAAAGGAGGTGCTAATGTAAATGCGGGTATCTTATATATCGATAGCAATGATAATGAAGATGTTTTTTTTCATGAGTTGGCGCATCTATTTGGCTTTATTGATGAATATCAATTGGCAGAAAATCATTATCGCTGCTTAGCGATTCAAAATTCAATGTTTTCACATAATATTGCTATTTTACCCCGTTTTTATCAGGGGTCACGACTGGTTGTACGTGAGAAAGTTTTAAGTGAACTGCCATGGGCTAAATACATTGAAAGTCATACCCCCTTGGTGAGTAAAGCTGAACAAGGCTGGAAGCTAGGAACAACTAAAGATAAGTCAGGTAGTGTTGGGGCATATATTGCTGAAAGCTGCGATGAGCAAAACTTTGTTGCAATACAACCCTTAAATCAAAGAACAGCTATGCGATATTATGAAGAAGCTTTTCCAAATTTATATTTACAGATGTTGGCTGATAATCCAAAGAAATTTTTAATGCCTCATTATTTACAAAATGTGAATAGGGCATTGAAAGCAAAAAAATAACGCCTTCGCGTTACTTTATGGCAGGAGTCATTTTAACCACTATTCTTGACCTAAGGGAACACTCAGAAAACTGGGTTGTTCTACGCTGGTCTTAGCTTTATTTTTCTTGATATTATGATGCAAATTAATTGCTTAACTTGGCTTTTTAATCATCATTGTTGTGGTTTTTACCTTGGCTATTGGCCACATCGTATTGTTATTAAAAGTATGCACTTCATCATAAATAGTATTTTCTAAAGGTACTTTATTTAACAATGCTGATTGTTCCTGTTTAGCCTTTGAGTTGCTATTTGCTTTAATGAACCATGAAAATAACTTCATACATATCACCTTTCATTTTCTTCACTCATTAACTTTAGTTGAGAATTTGCAAATTTACCTCTCTTATTTGGATCATTGTACAAATAAGGGAGGTGGGCACTTAATTGTTTAAATGATCTGAACTTTAGGTAATGTAAGGTATAATTGTGTCAGTAATATTATCTTTCAATGTAACTTTTTATGAATAAATTTGATGTCAGTACATTTCGTCGGTATTTTCCTTTGCTCAGCAAAAAAATTAATAATTTACCTTTAGTTTATTTTGACAATGGTGCTACCACCCAAAAACCTAATGTAGTTATTGATACTGAAACTGAGGTATATCAACAATATAATGCTAATGTTCATCGAGCTTCGCATGCGTTAAGTGCTAGAGCTACATTGGCTTTTGAGCAAGCTCGAACCGTAGTTCAACGCTTTATTCAAGCCAAGCACGTAGAAGAAGTTATTTGGACTTCAGGTACAACCAGCGGCATCAACTTAATTGCACAAAGCTGGGGGCATAATAACTTATGCTGTGGTGATGAAATATTATTAAGTCATGTTGAACATCATGCCAATATCGTACCTTGGCAAATGATTGCCGAAAAAACAGGTGCTGTTATTAAAGTATTACCTTTAGACACTAATGGTCTGATTGATGAAAATGCACTAGCAGGTTATTTTAATGAAAGAACTAAGGTGGTGAGCTTTGCACATATTTCTAATGTGATTGGTAAAGTTAACCCAGTAAAAAAATTAATTACTTTAGCTAAAAAATACAAAGCAATAACCGTTATTGACGGTGCCCAAGCTTGTGCTCATTTAGCACTTAATATGCAAACCCTTGATTGTGACTTTTACGTGTTTTCAGCACACAAAATGTTTGGCCCAACAGGTGTCGGTGTTTTGTATGGGCGCCGTGAATTACTCAATAGTATGCCCCCGTACCAAGGTGGTGGTGAAATGATTAAACGGGTGAGTTTTAAGGGAACATCATTTAATGAATTGCCTTTTAAGTTTGAAGCAGGAACACCTCATTACGCAGGCGTTATTGCTTTTTCAGCGAGTATTAAATTTATCAATTTATTTTCTTTAACTCAGTTAGCTGAATATGAATATAAGTTGACAACATATTGTTATGAAAAACTGCAAAGTATCGAAGCAATAAAATTTGTTGCCAAGCAGCAACCCGATATTGGAGTAATTTCTTTTACCGTTATTGGTTCTCATAATCACGATATTGCTACCGGGTTAGACGCATATGGTATTGCTATTAGAAGTGGTCATCATTGTGCAATGCCATTAATGGATTATTTAAAACTTAGTGGCTGTATCCGAGTGTCGCTAGCCGCCTACAATACTTATGCTGAAGTCGACTTTTTCATTGAAAAGCTAAATTTACTGATTAAAAATGCCAAAGAAAATGATGAAGGCGTGATCAGTGACCCTGTTATTGACCAAGACGCCCCTAATCGAAATAACGAAACAGCGATGATTGAACGATTTATCCCACTAAAAGGATGGGATACTCGCCATCGAGAAATAATGTTATTGGGTAAAACCTTAGATAGAATGGATAAAGTTTTACGCAACCATACTACTTTAATACAAGGTTGTGAGAGCAATGCTTGGATATATGCCACGACAAACGCTCAGGGTCAATTTTATTTTAGTTGCGACAGCGATGCTAAAGTTATAAGAGGGTTAATGATGATTATTTTAGCCGCCTTTCAACATTGCTCTGCGCAGAAAATATTAGCGTTTGATGATCACGCTTACTTTCTCAAGCTGGGTCTGTCGCAGCACTTGAGTCCTTCGCGAAGTAACGGCGTAAAAGCGATTGTAGAAAAAATTAAAACTATCGCAAACGAGTATTAATTGCTGTTTTTCGCTAAGTATTTTTTAATCGCGCGGCTTGTTGCAAAAAAAGCAAAAGTCGCAGTAACGTGAGTAACGGCTCCAAAACCAGAACTACAATCTAAGCGCACCGAACCTTCATTCACTTGTTTAGCATGACAAACATTTCCTTCATTATCTGGATAAACCAGTTGTTCTGTAGAAAAAACGGCATCAATTGAGAACTTTCGTTTATTACTAGTCTTTGCATCCGCTTTTGGAAAGTTGAATTCACGGCGCAGTTGATTTTTTACTTTAGCGAGTAATGGATCTTGAAAAGTCTGGCTTAGATCGCAAAGTTGAATTTTACTGGGATCTGTTTGACCACCAGCACCACCAATAGTAATAATAGGCAACTTGTTACGTCGGCAATGCGCAATAATCGCTGTTTTTACTTTGACTGAATCAATAGCATCAATGACATAATCAAAATCTTTGTTTAATAGCTCTCGTAAATTATCTAAAGTCACAAAGTCTTCAATAACAGTAACACGACACTCTGGATTAATTTGTTTTATACGCTCAGCCATAACCTCGACTTTACTTTCACCAATGGTTTGGCTGAGAGCATGAATTTGACGGTTAATATTGGTCGTGCAGATATCATCGAGGTCGATTAATGTTATTGCACCAATGCCTGTTCTTGCTAAAGATTCTGCGGCCCAAGAGCCAACACCACCAATGCCAATGACACAGAAGTGCGCTTTTTCTAATAAGGCTGCACCCGCAACACCATAAAGGCGGGCAATACCGCCAAATCTCATTTGATATTCAGACATACTGTTATATTCAGTTCATAAAATTTTTAACATTATAAGGGGCAATGAGTGGTGAAGACAATAAATCAGAGATCGAATTAGCTATTTTATTTTTCTATTAGCCTTTTCAGAGGATTACGCTCTTTTATATTTATCTAGGTATGATTAAGTGTGATGGAAGTCATAGATATTAATATTTCTGTATAGGATAACGGATGAAAATATTAACTGATAGACCGATAAATAGAATATTAAATGGATAAAATACATAATATAAGTGCAGTAGCCATTAAATATGTGATGTATCTCGTGATATTTTAAATGATTTAGCGCTTGAGCAAGAGATGTGTAAGAGCGAATCTTCAGGAAATTGAATTGAAAATTACTCTTGTTTTATCTATAGGGCAATTTTATTCCTTCGAAATTAATATTTTAGTACTTTAAAATCCTTATATACAACATTAAAAATAATGTTTTGACCGAATTTTAACTATATTTTATTTACATCAGTGACTTTTTTTATTTTATTGTTTTTAATCATTATTTTTTACATGAATTATTATAATCCCTTTAGATTATAATGGTTTTTTTCTGAGCGATACTGCTTATTTATGTGCTAAACCAATAATTGTAGATGGAAACTGCGTAAATATTAAAAGGTGTTTATGGCGATATTATCTTGATGATGAAGGCTCGAAAGATAATAAAACGGTTATATATGATGATTAAATTAAATTAAATTAATAAAAAAGGTAGCACATGCTACCTTTTAATAAGTTATTTAAATAAGAGGTTATTATCTATTATTTAATGGTACAAACTCACGATCAATTTCACCAATATAGTTCTGACGAGGACGACCAATTTTTTGACCTGGTTGACCTAGCATCTCATCCCAGTGAGAAATCCAACCTACTGTACGAGACATTGCAAATACTACTGTGAACATATTTGTAGGAATACCGATAGCTTTCAAAATGATACCAGAGTAAAAATCTACGTTAGGGTAAAGTTTTTTCTCAATAAAGTATGGGTCTTCAAGAGCTACTTTCTCAAGAGCCATTGCTACGTCTAAAAGTGGGTCATTGATACCTAATTCTTTCAGTACTTCATGACAAGTTTCACGCATTACAGTAGCACGTGGATCGAAATTCTTGTAAACACGATGACCAAAACCCATTAAGCGGAATGAATCGCTTTTGTCTTTTGCGCGAGCAACAAATTCATCAACACGGTCTAATGTGCCAATTTCTTCAAGCATTTTTAAACAAGCTTCGTTAGCGCCGCCATGCGCTGGGCCCCACAAAGATGCAACACCTGCTGCAATACAAGCATAAGGATTAGCACCAGATGAACCAGCTAAACGTACTGTTGATGTAGAAGCATTTTGCTCATGATCAGCATGTAACGTAAAGATCCTATCCATTGCGCGAGCAACTGTTGGACTAACAATATATTCTTCAGCAGGTACAGAGAACATCATGTGTAAGAAGTTTTCTGCGTATCTTAAATCATTACGTGGGTAGACGAATGGCTGACCGATACTATATTTGTATGCCATCGCTGCAATAGTTGGCATTTTAGCAATTAAACGATGTGCACTACGCAAACGTTGTGCTGGATCTTCTATGTCTAAATCACTATGATAAAATGATGATAAAGCACCAACAACACCACAAAGCATCGCCATTGGATGTGCATCAGGTAAGAAACCTTGAAAGAAGTGAGCTATCTTCTCATGAACCATCGTATGGTTGGTAATAATCTTAATAAATTCATCGTATTGTGTTTTTGTTGGCGCGTCGCCATTTAACAAAATATAACAAACTTCTAAGTAATCAGCTTGTTTCGCTAAGCTGTCAATTGGATAACCACGATGTTGCAAGATACCTTTGCCGCCATCGATAAAAGTAATAGCTGATTCACATGAAGCGGTTGCTAAGAAACCCGGGTCATAAGTAAAATAACCATAATTCCCTAAGGTTCTGATGTCTATCACGTCGTTACCGGCGCTACCTGAAAGTATTGGTAAATCTGCAACTACGTTACCATCAATACTGAGAGTGGCTTTAGATTCAGCCATATGTTTAATCCCCTATAAATTATTAATTCGCTTTTCTGATTTCAGCTTTTGAAAACTTAATCAGTTTTTATGAATATAAAACTAGCCGTATTCTACTTCATTATACCCCCTTAAAGTCAAACGTAATGTTTTAACATTAGACTAAAGTTAAATAAGCACTCTAACTGGTTAAAAAACAAACAGAGATTTGTAAGATAAAGATGAATTGTCGCTTAAGAAAATTGTAATTAAAAATGTTCAGCTATATAATCACATTGATTTAATTTTAATTTGTTTGTTATTTTATTAATATACAAATATAAACCGAGATCACTAGGGGATTGTTCAATTAAGGGTAAATATGTTTGGTTATCTCATTGGACAATAGTAAAAAAGTTAAAGACTCAAAAAACTCTTTAGGCGAAATTGTGAAAAAACAACGTCCTGTAAACCTAGATCTGACTACAATCAAAATGCATCCTTCGGCAAACGCCTCGATATTGCACCGTATTTCCGGTGTCATTATGGTATTTGCTATTGGTATTTTATTGTGGACACTTTCATTATCTCTATCTTCCGCTGAAGGATTTGCTCAAATTCAAGCATTTCTTGATGGCTTCCTATTCAAATTCATTTTGTTTGGCATAATCTCTGCGTTAACCTTCCATATATTAATGGGTGTTCGTCACTTATTCATGGACTCAGGCTATTTTGAAGAATTAGCTTCAGGTAATACCAGTGCTAAATTTGCTATGGCTCTTTGGTTTGTATTCACTGTAGTAGTAGGAGTATGGTTATGGTAAGTAACATCGCTACTGTAGGCCGAAATGGCGTACATGATTATATGCTTGTAAGAGCGAGCGCGATAATATTAACAATATATACGTTAATAATTGCTGGCTTTTTTGTGGTTACCCCAGAAGTTACTTTTGAAACATGGCATGGCTTTTTTAGTTTAATGTCAGTGAAAATTGCAACACTGCTTGCTCTTTTATCACTTGTAGTACATGCGTGGATTGGTATTTGGCAAGTATTGTCGGATTATATCAAACCAGCATCTTTACGTGGGTCATTACAATTTCTCTTTTCTGTTACTTTACTAGTCTACCTTGCGGCAGGCTTTTTAATTGTGTGGGGTGTATAAGTGAGCGTTCCAATTCGTGAATTTGACGCTATAGTCATTGGCGCCGGTGGTGCAGGTATGCGCGCTGCATTAGCTATTTCTGAATCAGGTAAATCTTGTGCCTTGATTTCTAAAGTTTTTCCTACTCGTTCTCATACAGTATCGGCTCAAGGTGGTATCACTGTTGCGCTAGGTAATGCGCATGAAGATCATTGGGAACAACATATGTACGATACCGTTAAGGGTTCTGATTATATCGGCGACCAAGACGCTATTGAGTATATGTGTAAAACAGGTCCTGAATCTATTATTGAGTTAGAGAAAATGGGTCTACCTTTTTCTCGTACTGAAGAAGGTAAAATTTATCAACGCCCTTTCGGTGGCCAATCTAAAAACTTTGGTGGCGAACAAGCTGCACGTACAGCAGCCGCAGCCGATCGTACTGGTCATGCTTTATTACATTGCTTGTACCAACAAAACGTTAAAAATAAAACTAATGTCTACTCTGAATGGTATGCACTAGATTTAGTTAAAAATAGTGACGGTGCTATTGTTGGTACAACCGCTATTTGTATTGAAACAGGCGAGATTGTTTACTTCAAAGCCCGTGCTACGGTATTAGCTACCGGTGGTGCTGGTCGTATCTATGCATCAACAACTAATGCTCACATCAATACTGGTGACGGCGTTGGCATGGCAGTTCGTGCTGGCATACAGATGCAAGACATGGAAATGTGGCAGTTTCATCCAACAGGAATCGCCGGTGCAGGTACGCTTGTTACTGAAGGTTGTCGTGGAGAAGGTGGTTACCTACTTAACAAAGATGGCGAGCGTTTCATGGAACGTTACGCACCAAATGCTAAAGATTTAGCAGGTCGTGACGTAGTTGCTCGTTCTATGATGACAGAGATTCGTGAAGGTCGTGGTTTTGACGGTCCTATGGGTCCGCATCTTAAACTTAAACTTGATCATTTAGGCCGTGAAACGCTTGAAAAACGTTTACCAGGTGTTTGTGATTTATCGAAAACATTTGCTCACGTAGATCCAGCAGTAGAACCTATTCCAGTTATACCAACTTGTCATTATCAGATGGGTGGTGTTCCTTGTAACGTGAATGGCCAAGCGATTAATTTTAATCCAGAAACGGGTAAAGAAACTATCGTTGAAGGATTATTTGCCGTTGGTGAAATCGCTTGTGTATCTGTTCATGGTGCAAACCGTTTAGGTGGTAATTCTCTTCTTGATTTAGTGGTCTTTGGTCGTGCAGCGGGTAATTTCTTAGGCACTTACTTAAATGATACGCAAAGCGGGAAAGATGCCTCTGAGTCTGACTTAGAAGCTTCATTAGCACGTACTAATCGTTGGGAGTCATCTCTTAAAGGTGGTGAAAGTCCAACTAAAATACGTAAAGACTTGCAAAAATGTATGCAATTTAACTTCTCGGTATTCCGTGAAGGTGATGCTATGGCTGAAGGCATGAAAGAGTTGACTGAAATCCGTGAACGTCTTCAGCATGCTAGCCTCGATGACAAGTCTTCAGAATTTAATACGCAACGTATCGAGTGTTTAGAATTAGACAACTTGATGGAAACGGCTTTTTGTACAGCCAAAGCGTCTAACTTCCGCACTGAATCACGTGGTGCTCATGCGCGCGCAGATTTTGCTGTTCGTGATGATGAAAACTGGTTGTGCCATAGTATTTATACGCCAGAGACACAAGCTATGTCTAAACGTAAAGTAAATATGGAACCCGTTCACCGTGAAGCTTTCCCACCGAAAGCCCGCGTATATTAATAGGAGCATTGCAATGAAACAAATTTTTTCGATTTATCGTTACAACCCTGATGTTGATAATGCACCTTACATGAAAGATTATGAGCTGGAAATTCCAGAAGGCTCAGATATGATGGTACTTGATGCACTTATTTTATTAAAAGAGCAAGATACTACTATCTCTTTCCGTCGTTCATGTCGTGAGGGAGTATGTGGCTCTGATGGTATGAATATTAACGGTAAGAATGGTTTAGGTTGTATTACACCATTATCGGCTGTTCCAGCAAAGAAAATAGTGTTACGCCCTTTACCTGGTTTACCGGTAGTACGTGATTTAGTTATTGATATGACACAGTTCTATAATCAATATGAAAAAATTAAGCCGTTCTTAATTAATGATGGTAAAAACCCTCCAGCACGTGAGCATCTTCAATCGATTGAAGAGCGGGAAAAGCTTGATGGTTTATATGAGTGTATTTTATGTGCTTGTTGTTCAACTTCTTGTCCGTCTTTCTGGTGGAACCCAGATAAGTTTATTGGACCAGCAGGTTTGTTGCATGCTTATCGCTTCTTAATTGATAGCCGTGATACTGCAACTGAAGAACGTTTAGATGGTTTGCAAGATGCCTACAGCGTATTCCGTTGTCATGGTATTATGAACTGTGTTGATGTTTGTCCAAAAGGATTAAACCCAACGAAAGCTATCGGCCACATTAAGTCGATGTTGATTTCACGCGCAGTATAAAATTAAATAGCAGAGTGTTAGATGAAATTATCTAGCACTTTGGTGTTTTAAAACAGGAATAGTCATCATTAGCAGATGACAATTAGCTATTAGTCTAGTTGACTTGCTAACGATAATTGTTTATTTTTTTATTGCTTTTATCCCATAAAGGAACAGGCAATGCCCGAAGGTACAATGAAGGCTTGGTTAGAGTCTTCTCATTTAAGTGGTGCTAACGCTACTTACATTGAAGAATTATACGAATCTTATTTGGATAACTCCCAATCTGTTTCTGCAGAATGGCGAACGTTATTCCAACAACTTCCAAAAATTGAAGGTGCTGACTTAGAATTCAGGCACTCTGAAATCCGCAATGAATTTAAAGAATTAGCTAAGCAATCCCATAAAACTGTTGTTGTTTCTGGTAGTAGTGATGCCAAACAAGTTAAAGTTTTACAGCTAATTAATGCTTTTCGTTTTCGTGGACATCAAAATGCTAACCTTGACCCATTAGGTTTGTGGAAGCGAGATAAGGTACGCGATTTACAACTGTCGCATCATGAACTTTCAGAAAATGACTTTGATACCGAGTTCAACGTCGGCTCATTTGCTACTTCTCAAGATGCGATGAAGTTAGGTGACTTATACAATGCCCTTAAAACTACCTATTGTGGTTCTATCGGTGCTGAATATATGCACATTACTGACACCGATGAAAAACGTTGGATCCAACAACGTTTAGAGTCTGTTCAGTCGCAAGCAAAATTTTCTGTCGACCAAAAAGAAGAAATTCTTAAAGGTCTTATCGCTGCCGATGGTATTTGTAAATACCTTGGGGCTAAGTTTCCAGGCGCTAAACGTTTCTCCCTTGAAGGTGGTGATGCGTTAATACCTATGCTAAAAGAGCTTATTACTCGTGCTGGTACGCAAGGCACTAAAGAAGTTGTTATTGGTATGGCTCACCGTGGCCGCTTAAATGTCTTAGTTAACGTGATGGGTAAAAATCCATCAAAGTTATTTGACGAGTTTGGCGGTAAACACGATGAAATTTTATCTTCAGGTGATGTTAAATATCACCAAGGTTATTCATCCGATTTTGTAACGCCTGGTGGCAATGTTCATTTAGCTTTGGCCTTTAACCCATCGCATCTAGAAATTGTTAACCCTGTTGTTATTGGCTCAGTCCGGGCACGTCAAGACAGACGTGGTGATAAAGTCGGTGATACGGTTCTTCCGGTTACTATTCATGGTGACGCTGCTATTGCCGGTCAGGGTGTGGTTCAAGAAACTTTTAATATGTCACAAGCACGTGCATTTAAAGTGGGCGGAACGATACGTATCGTTGTCAATAATCAGGTTGGGTTTACAACGTCTAATCCTGCAGATACGCGCAGTGGTGAATATTGTACTGAAATAGCAAAAATGGTTTCAGCTCCGATTCTTCATGTTAATGGCGATGACCCAGAAGCTGTTATCTTGGCTACACAAATTGCCCTTGATTATCGCAACGAATTTAAGCGTGATGTCGTTATCGACCTTGTTTGCTACCGTCGTCATGGTCACAATGAAGCTGATGAGCCTAGTGCAACGCAGCCATTGATGTACAAAAAAATTAAAAAACATCCAACACCTCGTCAGTTATATGCCCAGCGACTTGACACGGAAGGTTCAATTAACCTCGAACAGTCGAATGAATTATCGATGTATTATCGTAAGTTACTTGACGAAGGCCAGTGTACCGTTGAGCAATGGCGACCAATGACTGAACATTCAGTTGATTGGTCACCATACATCGGCCATAACTGGGATGATGATTACGAGAAAGAAATTTCTATTGAGAAGTTAAAAGAACTTGCAGGGACACTCTCAACATATCCTGAATCTCATCCTGTGCAAGGTCGTGTCAAGAAAATATACGACGACCGTGTTAAAATGGCATCGGGAGAGAAATTACTCGACTGGGGTATGGCTGAGAACTTAGCTTATGCATCTGTTGTTGACCTAGGTAAGCGTGTTCGTATTACCGGACAAGATTCTGGTCGTGGCACTTTTTTCCACCGTCACGCTGTTCTTCATAACCAAGAAGATTCAAGCAAGTACTTACCTTTAAAAAACATTCGTGAAGGTCAAGGTCCATTTGATATCCATGACTCAGTCTTGTCTGAAGTATCAGTGGTCGCTTTTGAATACGGTTATACCACAGCAGAACCTGCTGGTTTAACTATTTGGGAAGCACAATTTGGCGACTTTGCTAACTGTGCACAAGTAGTATTTGATCAATTCATTAGTTCTGGTGAGCAAAAGTGGGGTCGCTTGTGTGGTTTAACTATGTTGTTACCACATGGCTATGAAGGTCAAGGTCCAGAACATTCATCAGCACGTTTAGAGCGTTTCTTACAACTCTGTGCTGATCACAATATGCAAGTTTGTGTGCCGTCAACGCCTGCGCAAGTATTTAATATGCTTCGTCGTCAAGTCGTACGTCCAATGCGTCGCCCTTTAATTGTTATGTCACCTAAATCATTATTACGACATCCTTTAGCTGTTTCTTCATTAGAAGAACTTTCGACGGGTGTTTTCCATAATGTTATTGGTGAAATTGACGATATCGACCCTAAAAAAGTTGAACGTGTTGTATTTTGTAGTGGTAAGGTTTACTACGAATTACTTGACCAGCGTCGCAAGAGTGAGCAAGACAATGTTGTCATCATTCGAATCGAACAACTGTATCCATTTCCAGAAGAAGAGCTGCAAGCAGAGTTGGCGAAATACCAGCATGTGAAGCAATTCGTTTGGTGCCAGGAAGAGCCGCAAAACCAAGGTGCATGGTATTGTTCACAGCATCATTTTAGAGCGGCAATACCTGAAAGTACTTATTTGACATATGCAGGTCGCAAGGCTTCTGCAGCACCAGCTGTAGGTTATATGTCTGTCCATGTAAAAGAACAACAAGCGCTAGTCAATGACGCGCTATCTGTTGAAGACTAGTGAGTAAGGAATAAAATAAATGACCACCGAAATTAAGGTTCCCGTTTTACCTGAATCAGTTGCTGACGCAACCGTAGCTACTTGGCATGTACAAGTAGGTGATAAAGTTTCACGTGACCAAGTATTAGTAGATATTGAAACTGACAAAGTCGTGCTTGAAGTACAAGCCGTCGTTGATGGCGTAATCACTGAAATTTCTCAAGTTGAAGGCGCAACAGTATTAGGCGAGCAAGTTATTGCTATCCTTACTGAAGGCGACGCATCAGCTGATATTTCAGCTCCTGCAAAGCCTGCAGCTTCAGCTCCAGCGGCAACAGCAGTAAAAGTTATCGACATTATTGTACCGGTTTTACCTGAATCTGTTGCTGATGCAACGGTTGCTACTTGGCATGTTGCGGAAGGCGATACGGTTTCTGTTGACCAAAACTTGGTTGATATTGAAACGGATAAAGTGGTACTCGAAGTTGTTGCTCAAGACAATGGCGTGATTGGTAAAATCATTCATGTTGAAGGCGATACGGTATTAGGTTCACAAGTTATTGGTCAACTAAATGCGGGGGCAACAACTAGCGCTCCTGCTGCAACTGCAGAAGAAGCAATCAGCTCTGACGAATTAGCGAGTCCTTCAGTACGTCGTTTAATGACGGAAAAAGGCTTAACTGCTGCTGATGTTTCAGGCACCGGTAAAGGCGGGCGTATCTCTAAAGAAGATGTTGAAGCGGCTCTGAATAAACCTGTGGCTGCACCTGTGGCAAAAGCTGCTGCTCCAGCTCCTGTTGTTCAAGATCTAGGTGAACGTACTCAAAAGCGTGTACCTATGACACGTTTACGCAAGACAATTGCCAAACGTCTATTAGAAGCTAAAAACTCAACAGCAATGCTAACAACGTTTAACGAAGTTAACATGAAGCCAATCATGGATCTTCGTAAACAATACAAAGACTTGTTTGAGAAAACACATGACACACGTTTAGGCTTTATGTCGTTTTATGTTAAAGCAGTTACCGAAGCATTGAAACGTTTCCCCGCGGTAAATGCTTCAATCGACGGTGATGATATTGTTTATCATAACTTTTTTGATATCTCTATTGCTGTTTCTACACCACGTGGCTTAGTTACACCTGTTTTACGTGATGCTGACCAATTAGGTATGGCCGCCATTGAAAATGGTATTCGTGGCTTAGCAATCAAAGGTCGTGACGGTAAACTTTCAATTGAAGATATGACAGGTGGTAATTTCACGATTACTAACGGTGGTGTTTTTGGTTCATTACTTTCAACACCTATTTTAAACTTACCGCAAGCGGCTATTTTAGGTATGCATAAAATCCAAGACAGACCTATGGCTGTTGATGGAAAAGTTGAAATACTTCCTATGATGTACTTAGCACTTTCTTACGACCATCGTTTAATTGATGGTAAAGAATCTGTTGGTTTTTTAGTGGCAATTAAAGACTTGTTAGAAGATCCAACACGTCTACTTCTTGATATATAGTCGAGAATATTAAATCTTTTGATTTAGACTATAGTATTAGCTCTGAGGACTTTGTTCCTTAGAGCTTTTATACTATAATCGATCAACTTTTTTCGATGACAGCGAATTTTATTTATATTTATAACTAAAAGCAGCTGTCATTATCATTCACAGATAAATGGAAATACACCATGAATTTGCATGAGTATCAAGCGAAACAATTATTCGCTGAATATGGTTTACCAGTTTCTGAAGGTTTCGCTTGCGATACACCTCAGGAAGCTGCAGAAGCGGCTGATAAAATCGGCGGCACTATGTGGGTTGTTAAAACTCAAGTTCACGCGGGCGGTCGCGGTAAAGCGGGCGGCGTTAAGCTAGTTAAATCTAAGCAAGAAATCAAAGATTTTGCTCAAAACTGGTTAGGTAAGAACTTAGTGACTTACCAAACTGACGCGAACGGTCAACCAGTTGCTAAAATTTTAGTAGAAAGCTGTACTGATATTGCTAACGAATTATACCTTGGTGCTGTTGTTGACCGCGCAAGTCGTAAAGTCGTATTCATGGCCTCTACTGAAGGCGGTGTTGATATTGAGAAAATTGCTGAAGAGACTCCTGAGTTAATTCATCAAGCTGAAATCGATCCACTTGTTGGCGCTCAACCTTACCAAGCTCGTGAATTAGGCTTCAAGTTAGGTTTAAATCCAACGCAAATGAAGCAATTTGTTAAGATCTTTTTAGGTCTTGCAAAAATGTTTGAAGATTTCGATTTCGCCTTATTAGAAATCAACCCGTTAGTTATTACTGACGAAGGTAATCTTCACTGTTTAGATGGCAAAATTGGTATCGATGGTAATGCTTTATACCGTCAACCTAAAATGCGCGCGTTCCACGATCCATCTCAAGAAGATGAACGTGAAGCTCATGCAGCACGCTTTGAATTAAACTACGTAGCCTTAGACGGTAACGTTGGCTGTATGGTTAACGGTGCAGGCCTAGCAATGGGTACTATGGATATCGTAAATCTACACGGCGGCAAGCCAGCTAACTTCTTAGATGTTGGCGGCGGAGCGACGAAAGAACGTGTTTCTGAAGCATTCAAAATCATTCTTTCTGACGACAATGTTAAAGCTGTTTTAGTTAACATCTTTGGCGGCATCGTACGTTGTGACATGATTGCTGAAGGTATTATTGGCGCGGTTAAAGAAGTAGGCGTTAAAGTACCAGTTGTAGTACGTTTAGAAGGTACTAATGCTGAATTAGGTCGTGAAGTTCTTAAAAACTCTGGCTTAGATATCATTGCTGCTGAGTCATTAACTGATGCAGCGACAAAAGTTGTAGCAGCTGCGGAGGGCAAATAATGTCTATCTTAATTAACAAAGATACTAAAGTAATCTGTCAAGGTTTCACTGGTGGTCAAGGTACATTCCATTCAGAACAAGCACTTGAGTACGGTACACAAATGGTTGGTGGTGTAAGCCCAGGTAAAGGCGGTCAAACGCATTTAGGCCTACCAGTATTTAATACAGTACGTGAAGCAGTAGCAGCAACTGGCGCAACAGCAACAGTTATCTACGTTCCAGCTCCGTTTTGTAAAGATGCAATTTTAGAAGCTATTGATGCGGGCATTACACTTATCGTTACGATCACTGAAGGTATTCCAACTTTAGATATGGTTGACGTTAAAGCTAAGCTTGATCAATCTGGCGTTCGTATGATCGGTCCTAACTGTCCTGGCGTTATTACTCCAGGCGAAACTAAGATTGGTATCATGCCTGGTCATATCCATTTACCAGGTAAAGTCGGTATTGTTTCACGTTCTGGTACGCTTACGTACGAAGCCGTTAAGCAAACAACTGATGCTGGTTTTGGCCAATCTACTTGTGTAGGTATTGGTGGTGACCCTATCCCAGGTACTAACTTCATCGACGTATTGGAAATGTTCCAAAACGATCCACAAACTGAAGCAATCGTAATGATTGGTGAAATTGGCGGAACTGCTGAAGAAGAAGCTGCTGAATACATCAAAGCACACGTTACTAAACCTGTTGTATCTTACATTGCTGGTGTTACTGCACCAGAAGGTAAGCGTATGGGTCACGCTGGCGCGATTATTGCCGGTGGTAAAGGTACTGCTGATGAAAAATTTGCAGCATTAGAAGCGGCCGGTGTTAAAACTGTTCGTTCTTTAGCTGATATCGGCGTAGCACTTAAAGAGAAAACAGGTTGGTAGGCTAATGCTTACAACTTGTAATTCTTAATAAAAACCCGCTAGCTAGCGGGTTTTTTGTTTAATAATATGAATTCTATATATTTTTAATCTGCGGATTAAATCCGCCAAACTGTTGTTGGGGTTACTGAGTTTGTTGCCTTGCCTGTTCCTCTTCAAGCCTAATTATCTCATCTAGTCTTTGTTCGTTTTCTAATAAATACTCAATACCACCATTTGTAATTGTGAAGCCATATCCACTATTACCGTTATAGTCTTCGGTGATCATTCTAGATATATAGCCTATTCGAGTTAGTTTTATCAAGGCTATTTGAAGCTGGGCTTCTGTGAATGGAAGTGCTTTTTGCTCTATATCCCAAAAAAACATACCATTTACTGTTGTCGTATGAGTAGATAATAGCTCGGATAACAAACGGAGAGATTTGTCATTTATTGAGTATTAGCTTTTGGAAACCTTAGGAGACAACACTTTATCTGTGGCAAAACTTTTTGTAAATGCTCCTTGCTGCTTCATTTGAGTAGCTATTTTTATACAAGCAGCATTCACAGCACAATCTAAATTTGTATGACTTCTATTTATATCAAAGCCAAGAGTATTGATTCCAGCTAAGTCACTGGCAATATATAGTTCGGTATTACGTGGTTTTAGAATGAAACAACGTTCTTTACCAAGTGAACCTATAAATAAGCCTAATTCAAAAAGAACATTATCTCTCACCGTTGGTTGGTTTTTTCCTCTCATAGTGACCACATCATCGGGAGAAAAAACAAATAGTGCATAATCAACGTTATCAGCTTTTGTCATTAAAGAGCTCAAAGTGTCAGTTCCAGCTTTGTCAAATATGTTTGGCCAAACGGATACTTCAGCGGAGTAATCTAATGCTACGTTACATGCATTAGCTATATCTATACTATCGCTTGATGACCCAATGAAAATTCTAGGTTTGCTTTCCATTTATATTACGCCTATAACTTTTAATGATCCAACTTTCTTAATGTTAACAACTTATTTAGTTTAATTATACTGTACATTGTCGCGGTGGCGACGACACCCAAAGGGAGGCTGACGCCGACCTCCCTCTGGACTCCCTCGGCACTGCTAATCAAGTGTTATCCTATATTCAAGGTAATATCTTAGACGTAACAGCGCTGATGGCACATCCATGTGCCGACATCGCTTTGTTCATCATCCCTGATGAACATACGTGAATATTACCTTTCATTTCGGAACTTGATTCAAGCAGACTTGGTGCGCGTTGGTAGGGTGGGGGGGAGCTACCGTCATTCCGTAAGTCTCTTGTACGGAATCTAGTCCAGTAAAACGGTGAACCTTGAATAAATAGTGTCAGGGTAAAATTAATTAGCGTACGTTATTCATGCATTATCGCTGTGGTGACGACACCCAAGAAGAAAAGCATACTGCCTCCACTCTAACCTTCTGCTTTGGACTCACCCGTCGCTGCAACATTAAACGTGTTTTCTCCATGCTCCTCAATATTCTCGACGTACCAGCGCTGATGGCACTTCCCTGTGCCAACAGCGCTTTCACTGGCATCCATGCCAGTGATACGTGAATATTGGTCATCATTCCGGCGTTTAATGGAGCAGATTTGGTGTTTGGTTCTTCTGTAGTTAATATATACTCATTTGTGTTTTTTTCGTTAGTCATCACGACTAGTCCAACAAACTCCAGTTCCCTCACAGCAACGGAGACTTAATTTAGATAAGTGCAATATTTATCGAAGCAATGGATGGCTATAACTAACGCCGCGCAGAGACGAGCATTCGTTAGGTATAGATAACGGCAAAAATTAAAATTAATATTTCAGTTTTAGCTTAGCAGGGCGCTTTTGGGATTGGAAAGGGGATCGTTCGTTCCCTTTCTGTACCATCGCCACCGCGATGCCAAACAGTTAATCAAACTCCAAGCATTGCTGTTTTTTAGCCGTATACCTTCTTACAATTTCTCACGTTACGCCTACATTTAATCAACAAAACCCATAAGGAAACGAACGTAACAACACTTTATTATTCCCTTATAAACTACAAACACAAAAAATTGGGAATTAACATTATGAACAAATCACTTATTAGCATCGCGTTACTTTTAGCATCATCAACTGTTTTTGCAGAAATGGAATATCCTGAAAATCCCGTATTACGACCATTAACATTAACAGATGGCACAATTTCTGTTGGTGGGGCATTAGCATGGGGCGAAGAAAAAGATCAGAGGCATGTAGCATTAAATCTAAATGCTGCTTATGGTTTAACCGATAACCTAACCGTCGGCTTAGGCGGCCTTAATTACCGTTTTTTAGCTCGTCAGGATAATGATACAGGTTTAGAGTTAGCCGCAGGCTTAGGTGTTAGAGGTTATCAAGAGTCAACAATTAACGGTGATTCTGTTGCTTATGGCGCTGATTTAAATGGTAAATATGTCTTTGATAAAAACCTCGCCTTAATTTTCTCTGTGGGCTACGTAAAGTGGGATGAAGAAAAACTCAAAAATAAAGATGAATATCGTTATTCGGTAGGTTTACAAACTAATATAGCAAAAGATTGGACCGCGACGGCGAATTACACTTACCGTGATTTAAAAGATTTCAATCAAAGCGGCGCAAATGAAATCAGTGTGGGTGTTAATTATGCCCTTTCTAAGAATACAGATATTGGTTTCTTTACAGGCTATTCCGACTTCGATGCGCAAGAAAATGGTTATAAACTTGATAATAGTTATGATCGTTTTGTTGGTATTTATACTACCTATCGTTTCTAAAATACTGTGTTTTTTAGCCCATGAAATCAAGCGCAATATAGCTGCTTAATCGTTAAGTCATTTTCAAATCCTTAATAACGAAAACATTGAACGTGTTATATGACACGCAACCGATAAATCCCGATATTTTTTACCTTTTTATATCATTGTGCAAAAAAATTAACTTTATAATTAACAGTAATTTAATTTTATGTTAACCTTCTAAATTTTAAAAGGAAAATTAAATTGAAGTATGTAAACCTCGTATTGATAACCACTTCTTTATGCTTGTTAACAGCATAAAGAAGTTGAAGACGATAGTAATTCAGATGTAGCACAAGCCATATCAGGCGCAAAATGAAATTCTTAGTGGCACTAATCCTACAACTTCCGAAAATTCAACAGTTGCATTAACCGGCTTAATTGTTAATGCTGTTGACAATACCGAAGTCTCTGCAGCCAATATTACCGTGATTGCGGCAGATGTTGTTATTCAGGAAAACCTTGTTTTTACGGGGGGCGAATTTAAGATTGAAAACCTTCCATCTAGCTCTGACATTACGCTTATAATTTCAAGCAGTGATAACCGTTTTTTATCCCGTACATTCTTTATAAATACCGGTGATTCAAACGGGGTTAATACGCCAAAAGACTATGGAACATTAACAGTGTCAGAAGCTACAGATGTGCAAGTTACTGTTATGAACAATACGACAGGTCTACCGCTGCCAACCTTAGAATTTATCGCATATTCTCATTCTGGTACCAGTTCAAGAGCTAACAAGTATAAGCATGTTTCAGTTTATGATGCGGTGAACGGTGTTTATAATATAACCTTACCAAAATTCATTAATACCACCATTAGAGCAAGTTTAGATCTCAATAAAGATGGCGATATAGACTTTGTTCCTGAGTCTAATAGCAACCTCAATGGCACTGAATTATATTACCCATCTGCCAATAAGCAAGAGTCATTAACTATATATGTTCAAGACAAAATGCCATTAGCTGAAGTTGAGTATCGCATAACACTTATTGATGAAAGTGCTAACACTATTTTAGGGGCAGATCTCACAGCAACAGGTTCAGATGGAGAGAAATCTACCTCTACTTATGATGAATTAACTGAGCAATATGTTTTATCTGCAAAATTTGCTAATTCTTCAACGATAGAAATACCTTCTTTCACTGCTAATGATGTCGTTTATCGAAGTAGTTCTGTACAATTAAATCTTGATGATATTGAAACTTTAACAGTATATGTTTCTGGTACTTCAGGAAATAATTATTATAATATCCCGTATTCAAATGTTGTTGAGTTGGCTGTAATGCCAAGAGTGCTCGATAACGGCTCTTCTGCTTTAGAAGTCATCGCAGTTGCTAATAAAGTAGACTTTGTTGATCATAGCTTTAGCGTGTTTTATTCACAGCCAATTACGGTATCTGCAAGCAGTCTTGCATTAACAAATACTTCTGGTTTTACAGTAATAAAAGGCAATGATGACTCAAATGATATCGTTTTAGCAGGGACTACTATTGTAAGTGGTAATGTAGATATCCCTGTAACATTCGAAACAAGTTTAAACGATACAAAATTAACGGTTACACCAGTTAGTACGTTAACTTCAGGGCAAGATTATAATTATGAGGTTAATTCTTTAGCTGTGAAAGCGACTGAAAAATTAGTTGATGTTAATGGTGATTCCCTTTCATTTTCTATTGAAGATAACAGTGATACTTTTGATATTAATGACATTCGTCTAGATAATAATAACTATAAGACTAATGGAGTAATTATAACTCCAACTAATTCAGCGGGCGACTCGTCTAGTCCATACAATTACAATCGTGATGCTTATTTGTACTTACCTACAAGTATTAACGCTTTACAAACGCTTTCACTGCGTAGTGTTTCTATAACTCAAGACGGCGTAAACTCTAATTCAATAAGAGACTTTAACCTTGTCAGAAATGGTAACCCTTATAATGCGTATGCTATAGGATTAGTGCAATTAGCGGAAAACGAAACTTTAATTCGTGATAATCTAAACATAAGTATCGAAATTGGTAGCGCTCAACTTGATAGTCAAAAAGTTTATCGCACTAGTACAAACGAATATATGTCTGACAATTTGGTTGGTTCTGAAAACAGCATGACGTTTGAATATGCCTATGAAACTAAAGCTGGTGTTGTCGCTACAGGCACCCTAACTATCCCTGTGCAATAAATCACGTTTGAAAGTGTCTAATATCAAGTGTTTAAGTGAGGATATATATCCTCACTTAAAACGTTACACTATTCAGTAAAATGAATGATGGCGTTCACTTATTATCTAAAACCCGCTGAACTGCGGGTTTTTTATTGTTTTTAATCCCCCATAATAGTTACGATTGTAGTCTTTGACACCTAGGATACAGAGATATTATTTAACTTTACTATCACATTGGTATTCAGGCTTCTTTAACAAGGTGAATGTAAAGATAGCCCCATAAATTGCAGTAAAAAATATGCTTGGCATAATCGTCAGTAGTAAGTTGGGTGTTTGATTAAGGACATTAATCAAATAAACCATGCTTGATTGCATTAACAAAGGAGGAAGAATCGCCATGTATGGGTGGTCGTGGCATTTCATTTTATTTATTACCCAAATTAACAGCGTGCTAAAAGTTAATGTCATAAACGCGCTGTACGTGCTCTGAATGAGCGCTGTTCGTAATAACAAGGCTACATCATCTGTTACTCTACTATTGGCGTACCACGTCCATGCAAAGTAAAAAATAAAACTGATCAATACAGGTAATATTGTGTGTTTATTTGCGATCATTGAATAGCCTAAATAATAAAAAAGTCGCTTACTGATGTTTAAACAGTAGCATAATCGTCGACTCATATAATTGAATTTCACCGCGAGCAGGGTAATCTTGCTTTAAAATACTCTGTTTATTCTACTTATGTTTAGTGTAACCACAGCCTAAAGTTGTTATGAATATAAAAAATAATTTTTACTATCATCTAGACTGACTTAATCAAAATATCATGATTTAATTGTTTTTACTCTATTAAATTAGCTCAAGTTTTGTCTTCTTACTTTGAAAATACAACCCTGGCTGAAGCCTTTTTCGCTAAAACTGTAACCCATTTTATAGCTATTATAACCAAGTTTGCAGAGTATACAGGGGAGACACGTAAACGTTTTACTTGCCCTTTTATTCACCAATTTATACAATAGTCCTATTTTATAGACCATACTTAGTCAATTAATATTTCAAATGTTGTTATTAAGCCAAGTCAAAAGAACACACATGGAGGTCAAGCGAACAGCGTTATATTTTATAAATACTCAGTTAAAGGTGTAGGGTAATTGAAGATACTCTTCAGCCAATATTTTTTACTTAAGCTTAATGCTATATGCATTTTGTTTATAGTTTCGCTTCCTGTTTTTGCCACTTCAACAATCATAGCGCCAACCTTTATTGTAAATGTAATATCAGACGTTAATGTAAAAAAAAAAACCGACGTTATTCCCCAAGTTATCCATTACAATTTTGCTTCAATTGAACTATTAATTGAGCAAGAAATTGGTCGAATTGTTCTCCCTCAAATTTATAAAAATATAGGTATTAATATCACGGTTACCCCATTACCAGCACAAAGAGCGCAACTTGTCGCAAACACGGGGGAGAAGGACGGGGAAATAATGAGAATTTGGTCATATGGCATTGAAAATAATCAAATGATTAGAGTAGCCACTCCTTATTATTACCTGGAAACCATGCCTTTTAGTCTTAAAGAACGTCAACTTATTATTCATGAAATAGACGATTTGAAAAAGTATAAATTGGCTAAGATCCGTGGTGTAAAGCATACGAGTAATATAACGAGGGGTTTAAGTGAAATTTATGAAATGAACAGTACTGAAAATATGTTTAAGGTACTGAAAAAGGGGCTAGTCGATGTCGTATTAACGAATACGCTTGATGGAGAGTTGACCTTAAAGCGTTTAGGTTACAAAAATATTATACCGACGAGTAGACCTTTAGCTGTGTTACCGCTTTATCATTATATTAATAAAAACCACGCAACACTAGTGCCTATTATTAATCAAGAAATCTTACGTCTTCAAGAAAGCGGTGAATTGAAAAAGTTAATAGAATTGGCTGAGCTAGATGTTTTCAGTGTTAATCGTCGGTAATTTATACTCATTAGCGATCATTAAGTTGAATAGCAATTTGTATAATGGCTAAAAATCGAATCATTATTTATTATTATTTTCAAAGAATAACCATTATAAGTAAAGTGTAAATGATTACTAGGGTAAATATGAATAGGGTGAATCGTTAAGTGATATCACCCTTGGGATTAATTACGAGATGGAAATTGACCTTCCGTACATATAATGTAATTTACCGCTAAGTAAGGAGGCAAATTATTAATTGGTTGATTTTCTCCCTTACTTTCTTGTTGAACTTCTATGGTACTTCCATTCATTTGTGTGTCTGAAGCTAGATTAGAATAAGAAATAGAGGTACCGCCAGCATCAGATGACCAACTATTTTCAACAGGTGTACTAGTATTACCTGGACCATTAACACACATTGCCCTGGCAGTAACTTGGTGGTTATGACTCGGCATTTGTTCTTCAATAAGTGTGTGTTTCTCGCTACCCCCGTGTTGACCTAATCTAACAGGCGTCAAGCCTGGTCCTCCCCCTGGATGGGTAGATGTTCTTCCTCGTAAATCAGGTAAAGCAAAAGTGCTGCGTCCATCTCCTCCGTAAGTTGTCCCTATAATGGCATATAGTGATTGGTTTTGTGAAATAGCGATTAGCTGACCATCACATAAAGCCCAATTTCTTGGTGCAAAATTACCTGCAAACATTAATAGTTGACCTATGTATCCTTCCATAATATTTTCCTTGTATATTAATTTTATGTTGCTGGTTTTTACTAACACTCAGTAAAATCAGCATATTAATGATGAAGAGGCAACATTGTTATCTCTTCATCCTATCGATACCATCAGGTATTGAAATAAGGGCTTATCTGCGGCTATAGCGTTTAAAACTTAACAATGCGACTGCAAACAATAATAAAGTACTTGGCTCAGGTACATCAGTAGGGGTTCAGGGTCAACGACATCTTGAGTGGTTATATTTAATGTTGAATGAACTAAGAGAAAAGCATTATATCGTGACTCACTTACTACTTGTGTTAGTCCATTAGTGAGTAAACCTGTTCCACCAATGTCTAAATTAGCTGAAAATAGCCCATCAGCTAAACTAGCAAAAAGGCTAGTGCTTAAATTCATCGTGTAAATTTTGAATTGTCTATCAAGGGAGCCTCCAGCAGACTCAAACAATGCATCTAATTCAGTGGTAAGGTTCATGCCATCTAGTGCAAACGAATCTAACTGACTACCTGATGCAGAAGAGTCATGATCCCAAATACCAAAACTAAATGTTGCACTAAGAATCGTATCGGTAATTGGACCATAATTGAATGACCAATTAACATTTTTGGGATCCAATATAATCTCATGCCCTCTAACAGCGTCAAAAGGGGGGACCTGGCCGTATGATATACCACCGGCACAGACTAGATCACAGGGGTAGGCATGTCGCCATCAACTAACCCTGATGCACCATTTCCTAATGTAATGCTGATAATGCCAGCATTAGCTACCGAAGTGAGTACGAAAAACGACAAAGCGCATAGTGATAATAATTTATTAGATACAGAGTTTTTCATGTCTAAATTCCATTTTAGTGATGCTTGTTTAGTGACTTAATCGTGATATAGGCATGTAGCGTACCAAGGTATAAAAAATGGACTGTACAGAAAGAAAACGATTGTTGTTTGTTATAAAGTGTAAAGAATGCTGACATGAATAGGGTGTTTTTACCTATAAAGTATCCGATATTTATCCTTATCTAAAAGAGGAGGAACGAACATGGTTCTGACTTATTTATCACTTTAAAGCTCTTTAATTATCTAAAAATAATTTAGTTTTGAGGTTGAATAATTATAAGGATTTATTTTCTCCCTCTTGAATTAAATACTGCGCTTTGGGATATAGAGGAGTATTTTAATATCCGTTTATTATTGATATGGTGGATGTATATTTTTGAGTTTTATCAAAGTGTATTTAGAGGTCTCAGTTCATTTTATTAAAAATTTTATTAAAAGTATCTTAGTGTTATTTATTACTTTATCGAGTTGGGCTGTTTTAGCTCAGGAAGATAGTTCAGACCGATCAGATATCTTGGCGCAAAATAAAGCTTTCTCTAAGCTTTCATTAATGGTGATATTGATAAGCTGATGGCTATCTATACACCAAATGCTCATGTTATCAGTGGTGATAAGAAAATCACAAGTGATAATTTAGCCATTAAAAAATATTGGACACCAAATAAAGAAAGTCAATGGCAGCTTATTTCATATACTGTCATATCGGAAGAGTTAATAATAGAAGGAAACATGGCTAGCGATATTGGCTATTATACCGGCGATTCTCAGTATCAAGAGGGTCGTAAAAGAGAGTTTAGTGGTGCTTATGTTATTGTTTGGAGAAAAATAGACGGGGTTTGGCTTATACATCTTGATATGTGGAATAGCTCAAAGTAACCAGGTTAATAGTAAAATTAGAGTGTATAGATTAAAGGAAGGATTCATTCATTTTTTGCAAGTTGCTCAATTCTTTTTTTAATATAATAAAAGATGCATAAAAAACAAACCCTGACTTTTAAACCCATTATTTTTTCAATGGGTTATTTTTATTTGTTTGTGGCATTATTAATGCAGCCTTAGGTACTAAGCTATATTTAAAACCGAGGGTAGTAGTATGATTAGCAATAATTTTACGCCAAAAGACGATTAATACTTTCAGCAAAAAATCTTTATTCTTTTTAGCAAGAGAGAAAAGAAATATTGGATAACAGCCACAAAAATGAAAGTATTGATATTGAATTATCACTCAATGAAGATAATGAACATTATATACTTGGGTATAATTAAACGACAGTTAGCTCCTCTTTATTATGGAGTGAGAATTTATTAGCTATGCTAATTTGGACAATAAATTATGTTATTAGAACTTTAAAAGGCCAGCATTGCTGGCCCTCATATTAATGTCGTTTTATACTTACTGACAGTTGACACCAACAGCTGAAAAAGCTGATGATACGTCACTTGAATTTAAACCAAGATCCGCCGCTGCAGATTCAACACCACAAGCGCCCGCATTAAAAGTAGAACTTGCTGTCCAGTACAAATCGTTGGCTCGTAGCATTAAACCAAATGCCGTTTCAACAGACCAGCCATTAGTCATTGCTAACAAGTAGAAAGCTTTGTTGTAAACGCCTGAGCTCAAATGTACATCTAAGCCATTAGTCATATCCGAAGCATGAGCAATTGAGCGACCATCTTTTGTTGGATCATCCATATAACGTAATGCACCGTTACCTTTAAATATTTGCTCTCCAACCATCCAGTCGTTCGTGCCGTGCATAAAGTTTTCTGCAGCTTCACCCGCCATATCAGAGAATGCTTCGTTCATACCACCAGATTCACCACTATAAACTAAACCAGAACGTTGTTCTGTAACACCATGGCTAACTTCATGAGCAGACACATCAAGGCTAACTAATGGGTGGAATGTAGTTGCCCCATCACCAAAAGACATTGCTGTACCATCCCAAAATGCATTTTCATAGTTACGTCCGTAATGAACACGCATTTCTAATTTTTGTGATAAAGGAGTTACGCCGTACCATTCGCCGTACATATCAAATATAACATTACCAAAAGCTTGAGCATCGTTCATTGGCGCAAAAGCACCATTTGTTAAATCTTCACCTGTATCGCCACAAGTTACTTGTGCAGTACTTCCGCGACGTGTGCTGTTACCCATATCAGTTGTTATAACATTTGGGCTATCTAATGAACAAGTCGAGCCATTTGAAGTGGCTATAAGATTCGCGAAGTCAGTGCCATAATAGTAAATGCCTGTTTTAGAGTTACCACCGGGGCCTGTTAATGTTGTAGGTGTTGTTGACCCGCCACCACTACCGCCACCAGGTTTACCTTTTACTGATTTTTGCGCATGATTAATGCCTTCCCAAGACATTAATATTCCGCCATCGTTTGCATCAATAAATGCCATTGGACGACTTGGTACATCACTCTCACTTGTTAGGTATTCAACTCGATAAGCTAACTGTGCTTTATTGTCACTGTTTACATAAATAACTAAATCAGTTTTTGAATTTTTAATATTATTGTGACCCAGTAGCTGTTTTAACTTACCAAGCGCTTTGCCGTTCAGCATACCTGGTGTTACTGAATTTAAATCATCAGAAATGTTAACCATTAAAGAACCCTGCAAACCAACATTACGACCAGCACTATCTTGTTCTACTACTAGTGACTGTCCGAATACGGGAACACCTTTATAAAACATTTGCGCTTTTTGTTTGGTATTTCCTTTTACGGTTGAAAAGGACTTACCATTGTTAAAACTGTAATCAGCACTTAATTGTGCAACATTATTAATTGATTTACCGTTCATGTTGCTGTGATTTGCACTGACACTATTAGCAGCCATTACTGATGTTGATGCTGAAAGAGCTATTAAAGTTGCTACAGATAATTTTGTTAAGTTCATTATATTAAACCTCTGATTATTATTTTATAGTTTTTATATGTACTAACGTAAAAGTATTATCAAATGATGTTGATAATCATTAAGTTTGTAACTTGATATTAAAGATTCACTTAGTGTGACGCTTTAATAAAGCATGCAATGAGTATTGTAGTTTTATGGGATATATTAATAGCAAAAAAACGGCGATTTTTAGGATTAAAACGACAAAATATAAATGAATTTGATTGTGCCATTTGAATATTTTTTGGGTTTTTAATAGTTAACTGCCTGTTATTTTGCGTAATTTTATATATTTAAACAATTAGATTATAATTTATGTGGTCAATGAAAAAGAGTAGTGCTAAGTAACTCATAATTTTTTCTTGTTACCTTACTTATCCGTTATTTCATCGTTTTAAGTTTTTACTTTGTAGCTTAAATATTGTTTTTTTGTTGTGAATAAATGGATAAATGGATAAAAGTTTACTTATTAAGGAATAAAATGAAAAAAACACTTCATATATCGATAATTACTTCGGTGTTACTTTTTAGCTGTTTTGCTTTTTCATTTGATGAAAAAAAATTTATCAGTGTTGAACAAGTTAATACTCAGTGTTTATCAAACAAATGGCAAAAACAAAATTTATAGCAATTAAAAGAAAATAAATTTACGCTTGAAAATAAAGTAAAAAAAGAAGCTTTAGCATTACAATTACTTCATTGTTTAGCACATCCTGACACAAAAATAAGAGATGGAATTGCGTTTAATGCATTAAGTTTTTGGCTAAGGACAGGGCAACTTAGTGAAAAAGTACAACTAGATATGTATCATTACTTAACCAACGTCCTTGCATCTGAAGTAGATGATTCCGCGGGGGTTTATCAAACATTTTCAATATTAATGCTGTCTGAAGTTTCGAGAGTAGATCGTAAAAAACCTTTTTTAACTGATGTTCAAAGAGATTACTTAGTTAATATTGGTACTGACTTTTTGATTAATTTAAGGGATTATCGTGGCTTTTCAACTAAAGTGGGTTGGAGACATGGGGTTGCACATTCATCAGATCTTATGCTGCAATTAGCTTTGAATCCCGCAATTACAAAAACTCAATGAGATAAAATGCTTAAATCTTTAGCAAGTCAAATTACCGCGCATGAACAACACTATTATATTAATGGTGAGTCAAAGCGTATTGCTATGGCAGTCATCTATATTTTCTTGCGAGGAGAGCACTCTGGAGATGATTGGAATAACTGGTTGAAAAGCGTAACAGACTCATCTCCTTTTAATCATTGGCAAGCAGCATATCAAGACGAAAAAGGTTTAATAAAATTGCATAACACGCAGAGTTTTATCTATGCTTTATACGCCACTATTAAGCCAAGTAAGAACGAAACACTAACGCAAATGGTTCTTAACCTAGAAATGGCAATCAAAGAAGTTAACTAATGAATAACCGCTATCACATACTTAATGGAGATACGCTGAAAAGCCAATGCCCAAAATCTATTTTGGGTGAATTAATTGTTGCTCGTGAATGCTTAGTTGATGGGAATATTCAAGGGGACAACTTGAGTGACTTATTTGGCAACCGATCTGAATATTTAGAGCGTTACCCGCAAGTACCAGAAGGGACTTATTTCAAAAGTACCGTACCAGAAATAACAAAAATAACGAATATTCCACAAGAATCAATTGTATACTGTTGGTTTGAAGATGATCTGTTTTGTCAGGTCAATTTTTGGTTCGTCTTACATTTACTTGCTAAAAATCAGCAGATCTACAAAATATACTTAGTTAGACCTAATCAAGGCAATGAATATAGTTTTGGTGATATGAGCCAGGAAGAGTTAATCACAGCTTTTAATTCAGCTAGCATTATCGAGACATTTGAATGTAAGCGCTTAGGAAATTTGTGGGCTCATTATCAACAAAAGAATTTTGATGAAATGTTAAAAATTGCCGAAAGTCACTTAGATAAGTTTCCTTTTTTACTTCCTGCTATCAATGCAGAAATAGACAGATTACCTGATGATAGTGGTTATGGCAGGCCTGAAAGACAGTTGTTATTGACGATGAAAAATCTAGAGACTCAAGATTTCGCAACGGTATACCGAGTATTTCACCAAAATGAAGCTATCTACCGTTTTGGTGATCTGCAAGTTAAACGAATGTTTGATGAACTTATTAAATCTAGTTCACTGGGTTAAAGCCAAATATTTTAATTTTTTAATAAAACTCAACTTTTGGATGACACGTTTTCAATTCGGACCTTTTGAATAGTTATGGCGAAGTATGACTTACGAAAAACGTCAACCGCTTAAAATAACTTAATAGTTTATAAATTACTGTTAATATTATTGAAGGTAAGCACGGTGTCGGCTGTTTTTCGTTTAGTATTACTCTCAGATAAATTTAAGTCACTGAACAGTATAAAATGAAAAAGGATTTCTAAAAATGACAAGCATACTAAATAACAATCTATTTTTAATCAAAGAGCATGTCGGCATATTCAAAGCGGCTAATAATTATGATGTTTATGATCCTGAAACGGGCAATATCATTATGGAATGTCGAGAGCCAAATTTAGGTTTTTTTACGAAAATGCTGCGTTTTAGCGACTATAAAACCATGACACCGTTTGATGTTCAGATACGCACACCAAACGATCAACGTATTATTAGAATTCAGCGAGGTATATCGCTTTTTGTTTCAAAAGTGACGGTCACTGATAGTGAAAGTAATACTATCGGTTATTTTCAACAAAAACTTTTTTCAATTGGCGGTAAGTTCGATCTTTTTGACAATCAAGACAACCTTGTCTGTCAACTTAAAGGAAACTGGGTTGGCTGGAATTTTCGTTTTATGGACGGTGATCAGGAGTTAGCTCATATTTCAAAAGAGTGGGGCGGAATAGGTAAAGAATTTTTTACCAGTGCAGACAATTATGTACTGGAAATATCTCAAGATGTTCCTGATGATCATCCTGTTAGAAAGCTAATACTGGCTGCCGTTATGTGTATCGATATGGTGTTAAAAGAATAATTGAAAAGAGAATCGTCGTGAATTCCCCTATAATTACTTTTGTTAGTCAACTTTCTCAACGCGAGCAAGCCGATTGGTTAGCGCTATTATCGGCTAAACTGCCTAATGAATGTATAAAGCTCGACCAAGACTTATCTGATAAGGAAAGGCTTCAATGTGAAATTGCTATTGTTGCTAACCCAGAACCCACTATTTTTGCTCAATACCCTAAGTTAATATGGGTACAGAGTTTATGGGCAGGTGTGGATGCACTCGTTTCGCAATTATCAAAGAATAAATCAGACCCCCCTTTTAAGTTAGTGCGTTTAATTGATCCGACATTAGCGCGAACAATGAGTGAAGCAGTATTAACTTGGGTACTGTACTTGCATCGAGATATGCCCATATATTTACAACAACAACAATCAGCACTTTGGCTACAGCATCGCTATGTTCTTCCTCAAGAGCGAACGGTAGGCATTTTAGGTTTAGGTAAACTCGGAAAATGTAGTGCTTTACGGCTGCATGAGAATGGCTTTAATGTGCTTGGTTGGAGTCAAAGTGAAAAGTTAATTAACGGGGTTAATTGCTACTCAGGCGATGACGGATTACTCGCGATGGTGAAACAATGCAATATATTAATTTGTTTACTTCCGCTCACACCAAACACCTACCAACTTATTAATAATAGTCTACTGAGGAATTTACCTTTAGGTGCCAGTGTCATTAATTTTGCCCGAGGTGGTATTGTTGCTAATGACGATCTAATTAAATGCTTAGATATCGGTCATATTAAACATGCCATTTTAGATGTTTTTGAGCAAGAACCTTTAGATGAAGGTGATGCATTTTGGTCACATAAAAAAGTGACGGTACTCCCTCATATTTCTGCACCCACCCACTTTGCCAGTGCTGGCGAAATCGTTGCTAGTAATATCGGTGAATATCGAAGTAACGGTCAGTTACCTGTTTGTATTGATTGGCAACAAGGTTATTAGCACTTTTTATTTTTAAGGATTATCTAAAATTATAAACCGAAAAAAACCTCACAAAGGTTGAGGTTTATTTTCAGTTAATGTTAAAGACCTTTTGAGATGAATTTAGCTAGGTTCATTTAGTCAGACTCAGTTGCTAATATTTCACGAATATTGATATTTTTTTCGTATTTTATAAAGCCTATCTCTTGTGATGTTCTAGCGAGTACCGCCATGCGATCGGCGAGTTCATTACCCTCAATATTAGCGTGGCCTTTAACATGAGTAATAGATATTTGCTTTTTAATTTCTTGATAAAGTGTGTAGCAAGCTTTGACTAATTCTGGATTTTTAATCGCTTCACCGTTAGCTTTTTTCCAACCTTTATTTTTCCATCCTGTTGCCCATTTAGTTATACTGTCGATAGAATATTTCGAGTCAGACAACACTTGAATGGTTTTATCGGGGTTAGTGTCGATATAAGCTTTTGCCAATTTAAAGGCCTGTAACATGCCAATTAACTCAGCGGTATTGTTGGTACCATTTGCGTTATAAGCGCCATACCAGAGGCTACTAATTTCGCCTTGGTGATAAACAGCTACACCTGTTCCTGATTTTCCTGGGTTTGGCGAACATGCACCATCACAATAAATATCAATATTTGATTGAGTTACCTCACGATCGCTACGAACCGTGCTCCCCGCTGGTTTTGTTGAACTTGTCGCTCTACTCGACGACGAACTCGCTGTTTTAGCGGCAGCTGGATATTCAGTTCCTGTTCTTGGTGGCGTTTTTAAAGAGCGCTGGGTTAATGCTTTTGTGTATGTTGATTTAAAAGCAGCTTCGGCTTCGGCCTGTGAAGGGAATCCCATAAATTGTGCATCTGCACGGCCTGACGTTACTGACTGAACCGTCGTCCAATTATCAAACACACCGGTTTTTGACCCTTTCCAAACGACGTAATATTTTTTACTCATGTTCTTTTACTCATGTTCTTTTATTGAATGTTTATTTATGTTTATTTTTAGCTGATAACGACCAAATTAATAAGACAATACCCGCAATGAAAAAGGGAATACTCAGCATTTGTCCGGTATTTAATGCCCATATTGATTCATACGCGGCTTGTTTCACTTTTACCGACTCTATTAAAAATCGAGCCGTGAAGGTTAAAATCAAAAATAAGCCCAATAATGAACCCTTGGGTGTTTTATCTTTTGATTTTTTATAGATAAAGAAGAGAATAATAAAAATCAGTAAATACGCTATGGCTTCATAAAGTTGCGCGGGGTGGCGAGGTATATTATCTATACGCGCAAAAATAATAGCCCAAGGCGCATCACTGGCAACGCCTAATATTTCAGAATTAACAAAGTTAGCTGAACGAACAAATACACCAAAGAGAGCGGTACAAATAGCTAATCGGTCGAGTAGCCATAAATAGTTTTCTTGATACTTTCTTGCGTATATACCTAATGCAACTATGAGTCCTAAACCGCCGCCATGGCTGGCAAGTCCACCTTCCCAAATGGCAAGTATCTTCAATGGGTTAGCAAAGTAATATTGCGGGTCGTAAAAAAAACAATGGCCTAAGCGAGCACCAATAATGATACCAAATACGGCATACATGAGTAAATTGTCGAGCGCCTCAATATCTTTGTGCTCTGTTTGATAAACCCATTTCATCACCTGTAGGCCTGAAATGATTGCCGCTGCAAAAAGAGCGCCATACCAATGAATCGTTAACGGACCAATAGAAAGTAAAACTGGATCAATATCCCAAATAAAATGTTGCAATGAAAAAACCTTATTTATACGTATGCAATGAGTTTGTTATTGATGAACAACAACCATAAAGTCGCTATTATGTCAGTCAATTAGCGATAAAACGAGCGTAAAGTTGTAATGAAAAATTATAGTTTAGGAAAGAGCAATCTTCAGTCATCACGATTAATCTATGGTTGTATGCGAATTGCAGGTGATCAGTCAGTAAATGATATTGCTAACGGTAAACTTGCTGTTCATAGTGCAATCGATGCTGGATACAATCACTTTGATCACGCAGATATTTATGGTGGTGGGGCGAGTGAGCAATTATTTGGTGAATTGTTAAAGCGATCACCACACTTGCGAGAGAAAATGATCCTCACCTCCAAAGCAAGTATTCGCCCAAAAAACAATGAGAACCCTTATGCGCCAACACGTTATGATTTTAGTAAACAATATATTTTATCGAGTGTAGAAGGTTCTTTAAAGCGTTTGCACACAGAACAACTTGATCTTTTTTTATTACATCGTCCAGACTACTTACTTGATATTCATGAAGTTACTGAAACATTCAAGCAACTTAAAGCCAGTGGTAAAGTTGCCCACTTTGGGGTGAGTAACTTTAAACCCTCGCAAGTGGCTATGTTGCAAAGTGCTTTAGGTTTACCATTATTGGTTAATCAGGTGGAAATTAATATTCATAATATTGATGCACTTAATGACGGTACATTGGATCAATGTCAACAGCATAGTATTACACCTATTGCTTGGTGTCCCCTCGGAGGTGTTGCTTACGCTGCATGGGGCAATACTTTCTTGGCAAAAGACGAACAACGCATTGCTGGTGAATTAACATTGCAAGCGCAAAAATATAACTGTGAAGCTTGGCAAGTTATTCTCGCTTGGTTATTAAAGCACCCTGCAGACATATTTCCTATTATTGGTTCAACCACACCTGAACGTATTGTAGCGGCAAAAGTCGCACTTGAACTTAACTACAGCCGCGAAGATTGGTATCGATTATTGGAAGCCAGAAATGGTCAATCAGTTCCATAACTAATAACTATCAATAATAAGTTATCGTTTATCGGTAAATAAGGGGTTGAAATTCAGATTGTATCTGCTACATTAAGCTTATCGAATCAATTTAGATTATGAGTTTTATGTTACCGCATTATCGGATAAGCAAAGTAAGTAAAATCGTTAGGGCATTAGTGGCACTCTTCGTTATGATGCAAATTTTCAGTTTTGCACTTTTGTTATTACTAGGAATTAATAATAATGGCACCTATGAGCTTTCTGAACATTTTTCATTTATTTCTTCTGCTGCCAGTATCGATTTTTCAGGTAGCTGGGAAAATTTAGCGTTAGCCTTAACGGATGAAGGTTTTAACGCTTTGCTTATACTAGGCAGTGCAGATTTGTTGCCAAGCCTTTTAATTTATTGGTCTTTGTTTAAGTTATTTGGTTTATATCAGCAGGGTTTAGTCTTCACTGTCGCCAATATTCAATGCATTAAAAATATTGGTACTGTGCTGTTAGCTTGGATTGCCTTAAAGCTTCTTTATCCGATAGTGGTGACCTTAGTATTACGATTTTCAGGCGCTTCTGATACGTTATCGTTATACATAAGCTTAGGCTCTGATGAGTTAAGATTTTTATTAATTGGTTTAGTGATATACGTGATAGCTTGGATAATGAGCGAAGCGACTAGCTTGCATCAAGAGCAGGAGTTAGTTATCTAGTGGCTATGATTATAGAACTGGACGTTATGCTAGCAAAACGTAAAATGAAATTAAACGATCTTGCTCTGTCAGTAGGTATCACAGCACAAAATTTATCGGTGCTTAAAAGTGGTCGGGCAAAAGCAATACGATTCTCAACACTTGAAGCGATATGCAAAACGCTAGAATGTCAGCCAGGCGACATTTTACTTTACGAAAAAGATCAACAAACAAGGAATGATGATGAATAAATCTTTAGTCATAATGCTTTTAGGTAGTTGCTTCGCCACGAGTATTTCAGTGGTAGCAAACGATGACGAACCTTATAAATTTGTGGCTTTGAACTTAACGAAATACGATAGCCTAAAAAACGTAGATTTAAGTCACACTACAATTGATTTAGTGCCGGAGATTTCTTTTGGGGTAGGCAAGCATTATCAATTAAACGAAGATTGGCAAGTTGCCACAGAGATTTCGCTGCATTATGCTAAAGCACATTTTAGTGGTTTAGTTGAAAAGACGAATGTTAATAACTTCTCTGCAGAGCAACAAATTTTTTCGGGTAATTATGACGCGCTTGGTTTATGGGCTACATCACGTTTTAAGTATGTTAGCTTGAGTGAAAATGTATCTCCTTTTATCGAGTTAGCTGTTGGCGCCGTACAAACGAACCACGGTACACTTTTTGGTGAAGAAAAAAACCAAGATCTTGCTTATAAAGCGATAACAGGTGTAGAGTTTGAAGTCGCTAACGACATGACTTTCTCTATTGGCTTTGGTCTTTCAGATAACGACAACAATCTTTGATTTTGTAATTTACCGATTATTTATCAACGATTGAGCGGCTATTTCGGCCGTTTTTTTTCTGTCTTTAATATAATAAAACCAAGTCGCCGCAAAGAGTATCGCGATAAATGGCATACTGGTAAGTACCACCATATGCCAACCCGCTTTAAATAACACCCAACCTGCCAGTAACGATGCAGTTGCTTGTAAACCAAAGATAATGAAGTCGTTAATCGCTTGTACTTTATGTCGTTCACCCGGCTTATAACTTTGCGGTAGTAATGTTGTACCGGTTAAAAATAAAAAATTCCAACCGATGCCTAACAAAATCAGTGCCCACCAGTAGTGCATGACTTGTTCGCCTGAAAGCGCGACTACAGTTACTATCGCGTAAATTGCGGTCCCTATTAACATTAAACTTTTTAAGCCTATTCTTTTTACTAACCAAGCGGTAAATAGAGAAGGAATAAACATCGCCGCAATATGACTTTGAATAACCCACTTTGTATCATTTAAGCTATGTCCGTGCATTTGATGCATGCTTAAAGGTGTTGCGGTCATTAAGTAACTCATTAAGGCAAAACCAATTGCCGCTGATAGTATCGCGATAATAAATATGGGTTGTTTAATGATTTTACTTAATGGACGAATATCTTCTGCTTGCTGATGACTTTCAATTTGCGTATTTTTAAAGTTCAACATGATTATCATCGCGCAAATGATTAAGCCCGCTAATACTAAAAATGAGCCAGCATAGCCATGAGGTGAAACTAACCAGTCTTTAGCAACTACGGCAATTTCAGGCCCTAAGAAGGCAGAAAAAATGCCACTTAGCATAAGAATTGACAATACAGTAGGGATATCTTTATCCTTTTTTATGCTTTCTATCGCAGCAAAACGTAACTGTTGAATAAATGCCGTACTAATACCAAAGAGTAAACCTGAGAAAACAAAAAGTTCAAAATTGGCAATAAGCGCAGATACCATAGCGGTTAATGTCGCCAATAAGCCACAACTATAACCGGTAAAAATCGCAAAACGACGGCCTTTGTTTTTGGCAAGCATCGCTGCAGGAATCGCGCCACAGGCAACACCTAAAATCATAACCGTAATGGGAAGGGTAGCTAGAGATGGGTCACTTGCCATGCTGGTTGACAATATTCCCCCAATGAAAACAATGACTGGTGATGCGGCCATCACTAAAGGTTGGGCAATAAACAACAGCCAAATATTTTTTGGTAAGGTGAAATGTCGAGACAATAAAAAAGCACTGGCAATTAATAAGGCTAAGGTAATAAAAATATTGGATAACATAGTTGTTCATTTATGATAATTATTCTGTTGCTATCATAACGTATTATTTTTAATTGAAAGAACATAATTTATGTTGGTTTTTATTATTCAAATGATAAACTGCGTTCGTTGAAATTCGACAAATACTGTTACTAAGGTTGTTATGAAATTTAGTCCCCTTGTACAAGAATTAATAAATGCACTTAAATGTTTACCGGGTGTTGGAGCTAAATCTGCTCAGCGTATGGCATTTCAGTTACTTGAACGTAATCGTATCGGTGGTGCTAAACTTGCCGGAACATTAAAGTCAGCAATGGAAAATATTGGTCATTGCTCACAATGTCGAAACTTTACTGAAGATGATACCTGTGAAATTTGTCAAAGTGCTAAACGACTTATTAATCAACAGCTTTGTATTGTTGAAAGTCCAGGAGATGTGATCGCGATAGAGCAAACCGGCGAGTTTCAAGGACGCTATTTTATTTTAATGGGACATTTATCTCCGCTAGATGGAATCGGGCCAGACGATCTTGGTTTAGATATATTAGAAAAACAGCTGGCGACCCAACAGTTTAAAGAAATAATTTTAGCAACCAACCCGACGGTTGAGGGTGAAGCAACGGCTCATTTTATTGCTGAACTGGCTAAAAAACATCAAGTTGTTATTTCTCGTATTGCTCATGGTGTGCCTGTTGGTGGTGAATTGGAATATGTTGACGGTAATACGTTATCTCACGCGTTGTCAGGACGTAAAAACTATAGCTTTTAGTTTCGCTGTAAACTTAGCAGAATATTATATGCAGGCTAAAGCGTGTCCTCTTAACTAAAAGCTAAGTTCAGCAATAACAATTTGAGTATTGTCATCTTTTAAATAATTATACCCTTAGGCATTTTATAAATTATTGGCAAGATGATTTCCTGTCATAAAATGAGTTTTCGCGTATTTGAGTAATAATATGCCACAACAAACAATAAAAGCGGTGAGATAAAGCGCAGCATTATAGTTTTTAAAGTGCTCTATTAATGCGACACAATAAAGCGGTGCTACCACTTGTCCTACACCATAAGCGGCTGTGATGGTTCCCATGATAAATACAGGGTTTTTACCTGCTAATTGCCCACCAAAATTCATAAATAGTGCAACAAGGCCAATGAAGGTTCCACCATATAACACGCCACTTATTAAATTAAGTACAATATTTGAAGAGAAGGTAGGAATTAAAATAGCAACAATTTGTAGCGCCATCGCTACCATCATAATGTTGATACTATTATAACGATGTGCCAAACGCATCCAAATAATACACGAGGGTATACCGGCTAAACCAACGGCTAACCAAGCATAACCACCATACCCTGACAATCCTTCTAATGAATTAATAATATCAGGGAGGAATGTTGCTTGTACAACCATACCAACGCCTTCTGTGAAATACGCTAGGGCTAAAATGATCACCAAGGGATTAAACAACGATTTATCAAATTTGTATTTAATAACTTTATTTGATGTTTGTTTATCAAAACTTAAAATATAGGCTGAATAACTCGCGAATATCGTCCCTGCAATTGCTAGGGCAAGCCAAGCATGTTGCCAATTATCACTATAAATAAATACGCTACGCATAATTAAATCAGCAATAAGTATTGAGAATCCTAAGCCACTAAAATGTATGCCCATTGCTTTAGTTTTATTCGTATTTTGTAATTTTGACATCACGATGGCTGAGCCAACGACTAATGCCATCGCAGCACCAAATCCAGCAAAAAGCCGAGATAGCCACCAAAGTGTATTGTTTTCGGTAACGGCGAGTAATAACGAAGTTATGATAGACAAAGCTAAGCCAATACGAAAAAATTTTACTTTTGCATGAATATCTTTAATAAAAATTGAGAAAATTGAACCCGATAAATAGCCAACATAATTAATGGAGGCGAGTATGCCAGCGAAAGCAATACTTAGGTGGTTTTCTAGCATCGCGGGTAATAAAGAAGTAAACGCAAAACGAGCAACGCCTACGCCAACAACCAAAGCAAGGATACCTGCTAATAAAATAGCCGTATTGTTATTTCGGTCAAGCAACATTTTAAATCCTGTGTTGTCAATTTTATAAATACAGCGACCAAGGCCGCTTTTTTAGAATGAAAATTTTTTGCTAAGCACAAGCTTCAATTTAAGGATAGTAATGGCTGAAAGCAAATCATTATTTGTGATGAAGGATATTTAAAAATGATATAAATAAAATTATTCTCCTAAGAGGGGTAAAATAGGGGCGCATAATTTATGTAAGATTTTTTAATTTTTTGCTTGAAATTGTTTTCTCTACCCCCCACATGTTAACTATCTATGTGAACATCAGCTTCGATGTGCGCTTTTAAACACTGTTAAATTTAGGAAATATCGAAAATGTCAGAAACAGGCCAAAAAGAAAATCATCAGTTTGCAACTGATAACGCTAAATTACTCAAATTAATGATCCACTCACTTTACTCAAACAAAGAAATTTTCTTACGTGAGTTAGTATCAAACGCTGCTGATGCCGCTGACAAATTACGCTTTAACGCACTTTCACATGCTGATTTATACGAAGGTGATGCCGATTTACGTGTACGTGTTAGTTGTGATAAAGAAAACAATACACTGACTATTTCTGATAACGGTATTGGTATGACTCATGATCAAATTGTTGATCATCTAGGTACTATTGCTAAATCTGGTACGGCTGAGTTTTTCTCGCAACTTTCTGGCGATCAAGCTTCAGACTCACAACTTATTGGTCAATTTGGTGTTGGCTTTTACTCAGCATTCATCGTTGCTGACTCAGTAACTGTGCGTTCTCGCGCTGCTGGTGTCGACGCTTCTGAAGGTGTTGAATGGACAAGTGCTGGTGAAGGCGAGTTCACTACGGCTAAAATTTCAAAGACAAACCGTGGTACTGATATAATCCTTCACCTAAAAGCAGAAGAAAAAGAATATGCAGACGACTGGCGCTTAAAGTCAATTGTCACTAAGTACTCAGACCATATCTCAGTTTCTGTTGAAATGTTAACGCCAGCAGTTCCGGTTGTAGAAGCGGTTGCTGAAGTTAAAGATGATGAAGGCAATGTTACTGTTCCAGCAGCTGAAGCTGTTGCTGAAGTTCCTGCAATATGGGAGCCTGTAAATAAAGCTACGGCATTATGGACACGTGAAAAGTCAGAGATTTCTGATGATGAATATAAAGAATTTTACAAGCATGTATCACATGACTTTGGTGACCCACTTGTATGGGAGCACAACAAAGTAGAAGGTAAAACAGAATATACGTCATTACTTTATATCCCAAGTAAAGCGCCATTTGATATGCATAACCGTGAAAAGCAACATGGGTTAAAATTATTTGTACAACGTGTATTTATAATGGACGACGCTGAACAGTTTATGCCAACTTATTTGCGTTTTGTAAAAGGTTTATTAGATTCAAATGATTTACCATTAAACGTTTCTCGTGAAATTTTACAAGATAACAAAATTACCCAAGCAATCCGTAAAGGCTGTACTAAACGTGTCCTTAAAATGCTTGAAAAATTAGGTAAAAAAGATAAAGAGCAATATCAATCATTTTGGAATGAGTTTGGTCAAGTTTTAAAAGAAGGCCCTGCAGAAGATCAAGGTAATAAAGAGCAAGTTGCAAACTTATTACGCTTTGCTTCAACAGAAAGTGACACGGCTGTGCAAAGTGTTTCAATTCCAGAATACGTAGAACGTATGAAAGAAGGCCAAGAAAAGATTTACTACGTGGTTGCAGACAGCTTTGAAGCGGCTAAAAATAGCCCACATTTAGAAGTTTTCCGTAAAAAAGGCATTGAAGTATTATTAATGTCTGACCGTATCGATGAATGGTTAGTGAGTCACTTAACAGAAGTTGATGGTAAGCAATTGCAATCGGTAACTCGTGGCGGTTTAGACCTTGGTGATATGGATGATGAAGAAACAAAGCAAGCTCAAGAAAAACTTGAAAAAGAGTTTGACTCAGTTGTTACTCGTATTAAAAAATCACTAGAGGGTAAAGTGAAAGATGTTAAATTGTCGCAACGTTTAACAGACTCACCAGCTTGTATTGTTGCCGATGAACACGACATGAGCAGCCAAATGATGAAGCTTATGCAATCAGTTGGACAGGAAGTGCCAGATGCCTTGCCTATATTTGAAATTAATGCAGAACATGAGTTAGTAAAACATGTTGCTGATGAAACTGATGATGAGAAATTCAACCAGTGGACTGAAGTATTGTTTGAACAAGCAATGTTAGCTGAACGTGGTAGCTTAAAAGACCCTGCTAGTTTTGTTGCACGTTTAAATAAATTAATGTTGAGCCTCACTAAGTAAGTTAACGTATAAATTTGATGATATAAAAAGGGGCTTTAGCCCCTTTTTTTGATCCCATAAAAGTCTTTATTTTATTTGTTCACTTAATAGAGCTTGTAGCTGTTTAACACTTTTATATCCATGACTCAATGAGTAATTGTCGCCGCGCACAATCATAACCGCCGGAAAACCTCGAAAGGTAAGTTGCTTACCTTCTTTATCTTTAAGGTCATCAAAAACAAAGCTTGAAAGCATAAAGTTGATGGTTGCTTTTACGGGGATAAAGTCTTCATTTAATACTTCAGCTAATGCAGGGTCAGTAAAAACATTTTTTTCCATCGCTGCACAGGTTGTACAAAAACGCATTTTAGCAAAAACAAAAATGGGTTTTGTTGAGTCGATAGTTCGAGCACTTTTATAATTATGCCATTGAACGTTAGGTTCATATAACGTCGGTGAAATTAAAGCATAGAAGCTTGGTATTAAAATAATAGCGGCAATTAGTGCGATAAAAAACTTATTCATAGAGTGCTCATTGTTCAACAGTATAAGTATTAACTAGACCCTGAAAACGGCTATATACTTTCAACTTATCATGAAAATTTAAAACAATAACAGCGTTTTAGCTATAATTTAAAAATAATTTCGAGGAGTAAGCAATAATGCTTTCAGTGTAAATTATAAGTCACCACTATGGTATAACGGCTTTAATTTATGCGTAAAACTTTCTTTCTAATAAATGACTTAGATACGAAAGGGAATGTATTTCTGATGTTAATGACAGATATTCAGTAAAGTAAATACACCCTGAGAAAAAGGAATAACTTATTATTAGTTAATCGCTATTAATAATGAAGGATTAGTTGTTACCTTTAACTTTATCCCTAAGCCTAATCTTGAGTATAACGTAATAATATTTCAGACTAAGCTTCATTATTATTCATTTTTTGAATAATCGGTTCAATATCTTCAAAAACGGCTTGGTTTTTATGTAATACCATAACTTTTCTTGCATACTTATCGTGTCGATGAAGAGAGACATGAAAGAGGTCGCGTTTTTTACTTTGTCTAGTAATATAATTAAATGTAGACTGACTGGTTATTGTGCTATCAATCCCCTTACTTATAAGCATGTTAATTAATGCCTGCTCGCTAATTGTGTTAATGCGATTTATTTCATTTTTAGCGACCAACTCATTTATACCATAGTAATAAAACCCTCTAACTCCCCCAAATTCAAGGTTTTTTAAGGAGGATGGATTGGTATATTCAATAGGGGTATCTGTTAGAGAGATAACTTCATCTTGGTCAATGAAAATATCTGAAGTCCACAGGTATTTATTTTCTTCTTTGTTCTTAAACTAAATAGGATTTACACCCAGTAATATGCCATTTAATGTGTTTTGCACCATCATGTGGTCGATGCGCTTGCGAGGAATAAACACGGTTTTAAAACGATACTTTTCACTCTTACTATTTAAATAAGTAGAAAAATCATAATAAAGCCCTTGCTCCTTTTTTAAGTGAATAATAAATCGAGGTTTTAGGTGATACACATAGACATTAATGGCCTCTTTTTCGATAGCATGAGCAATGAAAACACTAATAATGTAAAAAAACATAACAACGACAAGGCTTTTCGTTACATTTATATCAAAGAAGCCTTCTCTGGTTCATATTAAGTTAAATTTTTGTTAATCGTAGCATTTAAGTTTACGTTAACAGATCAATGTTAAAATTCTACAAAAGGAGGACTATATTTCCCCAAAATTTATTTACCTAAACAGGTATACACTATGCGGGAGAATGTGTGTGTTGCGAATATCTTTTGCTATCATTGTAGGTAACATTATGATCTTAAGGTTATAAAGTTTCGTAATTTTAGCTATCTGTATAACAATAAGACTAAGGAATATAAATGAAGCATAATATTATCACCTCAAGTATAACCGCTATTATTCTCATTACTGGCACGGCTACAACATCGAATGCGGTAGCAAATGAAAAGAAAATTGAAGCAAATGATTTAGTTGAAATGTTCGAAAAGCTAGGAGGAAAATATCCTGGTTTTAGAAAGGCACATGCTAAAGGTTTATGTGCTTCGGGCACTTTTATGCCAGCACCTAATAAGCACTTTTCAGGAGCCGCGCTACTCTCAAATGGTGAACTGCCGGTGTCGATGCGCTTTTCATTAGGGGGGACTAACCCAAACAGTGATGAAAAATCCCCTGGTACTCGGGGCATGGGCATGCAAATAAAATTACCTAATGGCGCTTTACATACTTTTACAGGTAACAATTTTCCTGTGTTTGCTGGCAAAGACCCTGAAACTTTTTATGGATTTTTATCAACACTTCTTCCTGATGAAAACGGAAAGCCTGATCCGGCTAAAACAGTGGCATTTATTCAGCAGAACCCGAGTGTGCAAGCTAACGTAATGTGGAATAAAACGGCTAAAACAGCTGCGTCATTTGCGAATACTGCATTTTTTGGTTTGCACACTTTCTACTTTGATCATCCCAATGGACAGAAAACTAAATTTCGTTGGAATATTCAGCCAAACTTAGGTGTAAAAACACTCGAAAAAGCAGAAGCAGCTAAGATGCCAAATGAGTTTTTAGCTGATACTTTTGCGCAACAACTTAAAGATGAAACGGTTCGTTTTACCATTATGGCAAGCTTAGGAGAAGCTGAAGACAGTGTTATTGATCCCTCACAACAGTGGCCGAGTGAACGCCCTCAAGTAATACTAGGTACTGTAACCGTTAATGCGAGTGGTGGTGATGCGTGTAAAAATATTAACTTTGATCCTAATATGATGTCCGCAGGCTTTACACCAAGCGCGGATCCTGTGTTAAAAATGCGCTCACCCGCTTATGCTATTTCTTTTGGTAAAAGGTTAAGTGGTCAATAAAGAGCCGCTAACAAAAGATATGTTTATTATCGGATTATTGTCCTAAACACGAGGCTTAATGAGCGTTACTCGATTGATTTTTTGAATGCTTAAGAGTCAATACAGAATAGCTCTCATTTTTTAGAATTCTTGGGGAGAGAGGGATGTAATATGACATCAGTATCACATTTGGTTATTATATTTATATGATTTATGTTGGTGTAGCTAATTAACAGAGCCGAAAAGGCATAGACTTTAGTATAAAAAATGTCTTTTAACGGTCTTTTTTGATGATAGAGCGGTAATGCTACTTGTTTGACTACAACTGAACTTGTATAGTGTTGCACATTCAAAAAATACTCATTTGGCTGTTATATTAGCGGTATGTTGTACACAAGTACAACAGCCCAATTAGTATATTAAACATATAAGGCAATATTTTATGCGCATTATTTTATTAGGTGCTCCGGGCGCTGGCAAAGGCACGCAAGCACAATTTCTAATGGCTAAATTTGGTATTCCACAAATTTCTACGGGCGATATGCTACGTGCTGCAATTAAAGCAGGTACAGGACTTGGTAAAAAAGCTAAAGCGGTTATGGATGCTGGGCAATTAGTTTCTGATGACTTAATCATTGCTCTAGTAAAAGAACGCATTGCACAAGATGACTGTAAAGCGGGTTTCTTACTTGATGGTTTTCCTCGTACCATTCCACAAGCTGACGCCATGAAAGATAATAGTGTATCAGTTGATAGTGTTATTGAATTTGATGTGCCAGATGAAGTTATTGTTGACCGCATGAGTGGTCGTCGTGTTCATGCTGGTTCTGGTCGTGTTTATCACTTAGTCTATAATCCACCTAAAGTTGAAGGTAAGGATGACGATACGGGTGAAAGCTTGTCTATTCGCCCTGATGATGAAGAAGCTACTGTTCGTAAACGTTTAGGTATTTATCATGAACAAACTAAACCATTAGTGGCGTATTATCAAAGTGAAGCGAAAGCCGGTGCATGTTCATACTTGACTATTGACGGTACTAAGCCTGTTGAAGAAGTGAGTGCCTTAATTGCTGATGAACTAAGTTAAGCGAAATAAGTTTATTGATAATCCTTACTCGTCATAAAATAATTAATATAAAGTTCGCTTCGGCGAACTTTTTTGTTTTACATGTCGAAAATTTATGTTTTTCCCTATCAAAATAGATTTTAGAACGTAAACTATAATATCTCATTTATAAATATAAGAAGAAATACAATGATAGTCAGTTTATCTATAACCGGTCTTTATACGAGTTTGTTGGCACTTTTATTTGTTGGTTTAGCCATGAATATTATCCGGTTACGTTTACAGTTTAAAACAGGGATTGGTGATGGTGGTCATCAGGCATTAGCACAAGCTATTCGTGTGCATGGTAATTTCGCTGAATTTATTCCTTTAGCGTTATTGATGTTAGGAATATATGAAGTCAATGGAGCAAACCCTATAGCGTTGCACCTTCTAGGAGCGGTTTTATTTATTGGCCGAATATTACATGCTATAGGACTATCAAAAACAACAGGACTTTCAAAACAGCGACAAATAGGTATGGTCTCACTATTTATCGTTATTCTTATTTTAGCGGTTGAAAATATACGTTTATTTATCAGTTAACCGTCTTTAATAACATGGCAATGTGCGGAATATTATCTTCTAAATACATTTTTGATACACGTTCAAAACCATGTTTATTATAAAAATTTTCTAGGTGTTCTTGTGCTGATATTTTTATTTTCTGATCGGGAAAGTACCGTTGACAAACGGTTAAAGCTTTAGTCATTAGCCGATGACCCAAACCTGTGCCTCTCGCTTGTGCTGCCACAATAACTCTACCAATTGCAATATAATCATCGTAACTTTGACCTTTGGCTAAAATACGTAAATAGCCTGCAATATTACCTTCTAGATAACAAAATAGGTGGACAGTATCTTTATGTCGGTCAATATTATCTATATCAGGATAAAAACAAGTTTGCTCAACAACAAAGACATCAATACGCAGTTTTAATATTTCGTATAGTTCATCAATATTGAGATCTTTAAAATTTTTTACTTGCCAAGCTATAGTCATTATCTTACCTATTACGATGAGAAAAAAGGCTATTTTTTCATGATTTTTGATACAGGTAAAGTTAATAACCTATATGCTTAGTGATGAAGCACTTGTAAATAACCATGATAACTTTTGCTTGTTAAGTAATTGGAAATGTCTTTACGATATTCACTAATATTTACTTGAGGAAACTCAATGTACATCGTCTCTTTTAATGAAATATCATCAAGAAAGAGTATGTAGCCTAAAGGTAAGTATTTTGGAGAAAAGTTGTTTTGAAATATTGTCGTACGCACTTCAGAAGCAGTGTAGTATTGTTTGCAGCCAAAATTTCTTTCAAGGGTTGGAAGAAGTTTTGTGCCGTAACTTTTTATTGACCAGTATTTAAACATTGCTATTCCTTAGCTGTTTTTTATCATCCATTTTCTCGAGAAAAATATACGCTGTTCTATGTAAATGTCAATAGTTTTAGCGATTAGCTGATTTTTATACTATATAAAATAAGGGGTGTAGAGAAGTTAGCGGTTTAGTTAACTGTACTATTGAGCATTTAAAACCTTGATTTTATCAGGGTTTATAAAAAATGAGCTGCCTATGAGTTTTTATAAGCAGCACAGCTATTCGTTTATCTATTTGTTATGGCGCTTTTGCAACACAGCCATGACCTCTGACATATCAATATTCTGATCTTGAAGTAAAACGAGCGTGTGATAAAACAAATCTGCGCATTCTCCGAGTAAATCATCTCTTGTTTCTGCAACAGCGGCGAGTGCAACCTCAACACCTTCTTCACCCACTTTCTGAGCTATCTTGGTTGTGCCACGAGAAAATAAATGAGCGGTATAACTTGTTTCCGGCTCTTGTCCTTTTCTACTGGCAATGACTTGTTCTAATTTGCTCAGAAAGTTTTGTTGGCTTAATTTTTGTTCAGGGAAACAAGACTCTGTACCCAGATGACAACTAGGACCGATAGGCCGACAAGCAATTAACAAACTGTCGTTATCACAATCTGTCAAAACCTGGCTAACATTCAGAAAGTTTCCTGACGTTTCACCTTTTACCCAAAGCGCTTGCTTTGAACGACTAAAAAAAGTGGCTTTGCCTGTGGTTAATGTTTTTTCAAGGGATTCAATATTCATATATCCTTGCATTAGCACGGCCCCCGTATCTTGATGCTGAATAATTGCCGGTATTAAATCAGCCATTTTAGCCCAAGCTAATTCGTTGATATTCTCTAGGTTAACTAACATAATCTGATCTCTATATTTTGACTTTTCAACGTTTGTTTTAATTCGTTCATCTCAATGATACCTTTATGGAAAACACTCGCCGCTAATGCACCATCTACATCGGCTTGTTTAAAAACGTCAGAAAAATGTGATATTTCGCCCGCTCCCCCCGAAGCTATTAAGGGAACATTGCACACAGCGCGTGCTTTTTGCAATTGCTCAATATCATACCCTTGACGAACACCATCTTGGTTCATGCAATTTAGAACAATTTCACCAGCCCCACGTTGTTGCACTTCTTTGATCCAATCAAACGTTGTCCATTTCGTTTGTTGAGTACGGGTTTCATCACCAGTAAACTGATAAACTTGATACAAACCGGTTTCTTTATCATAAAAACTGTCAATACCAACAACAATGCATTGTTGACCAAATACATCAGCTAAGCGGGTGATCAAGTCAGGGTCTCGTAAAGCAGGGGAGTTTATCGATATTTTATCTGCGCCCATCATTAATATTTCTTTTGCATCTCGCTCTGTTTTTATACCACCAGCAACACAAAAAGGGATATCGATAACTTCTGCTATTCTGCTAACCCAACTCTTATCAACGACTCTATCATCAGCGCTGGCAGTGATATCATAAAAAACTAATTCATCAGCACCGGCTTGTGCATATTTTTGCGCAAGAGGAACAATATCACCTATTATTTCATGATTTCGAAATTGAATACCTTTAACGACCTTGCCATCGCGAACATCAAGACAAGGTATAATTCGTTTGGCTAACATAGTAATAGCCACCAGTTAACTCGTTGAATAATCTGTATTTCGCTTGTTTTTTTTGATTGTGTTTTTTCTTTTAGGATACACATAGGATACACTTCATATATACAGTTGCTAATAAACCCTGAATAAGAATTCATAATAAAAATTAAGATGCATAAATATGCAGTCATTTGTGCAGTGTAATATACAGTATTTACATATCAAATTTAAGATAAATAGCAAATTAAATAGTTATTAAATAGAACAATAAAGCACTGTAAAATATCGTCATGCAAAAAATTCGATTGACAAGTGTTGACATTTATGGTAGAGTGTGATCCTGTTTTTGATAAAGGAGTTTTAATGCAAGATGAAATTAAACAAAACAGAGATAAAGACACGTACCAAAATCCATTCACGCCATCTAAAAACCAACGCAAAAAATTAACACTTCCAATTTCTGAGCTTCTAAAGCTCGACGAAGATGAAACATTTAAAATAACTTTTTGCTGTCTACTAGCACAGCATCTACAAGAAAATAAAGGTCTGCGCGAGCTATTAAATGAAGTAGCAGCTTATGTAATAGATCCTGAAAAAGATTTTCTAACTAAATCTGCTGGGTTTTTTGAGCACAAAGATAACAAAATATTCTTTAGAGAGCGACACAGCAGCATTTTAATAGGTTTTCTAAGCGAGACTGAGTACATTTCAAGATTTGCTGAATATCAGTACTACAGCTTAGAAGCAGTTAAAGACTTCTAACCAACCACTAATTAACAAACCATATTTTTGAATTCAATTTTTTTTTGAAGGGAGAAGTCATTTTGCCAGATTTTTGTATGTGCAAGGGATCTGAGTGTCCGGTTAAAAATTTATGCTATCGATATCGCGCTGCACCAGATTTTGTGCAGCCATATTTTCAAGCGCCTTTTGATCACAAAATACAACATTGTAAGGCGTTCAAAGCAGTTGGTCTTACTCCAGTTATGTCGCTAGAGGATGCTGAGGAATTTTGGAGTAAGCATGCCTGATATTAGCAAGTGCATGGGCAAGGATTGTACTAAGCGCGTTAATTGCTATCGCTATCGTGCTGTTTCAAATCCGGAGAGACAGTCGTTTTATCGAGATTCCCAGTAAATATTGAAACACAAGAATGCGATGAATATTTACATATTATCAATCCGGAGAAGTTAAAGCTGAATGATAAAACTACTTAAAATGCTAGCTAGTAAGCAACAACGTGATTTATTGATTGAGTTTGATGTTATCTGTCTTAGCTTTAGCAGAAGAGCAACTGAGGCGCTTAGGTTGAGTGATGAAACTGAGTTTTTTGGAGTTGTAAGCAAACTTACATTAAGCGATGAAAATGCGGTTGTGTTTGCTTTTAATGATGTTGATGTACGACTTAATGTTTTTAACTTTACAGAACCTGGTTCAACAAATAGTGACCCTGTTAAATTTTTTAGCTTTAGGTTGCTGGAAGAGTGGCTAGAGCAAGTTGAGTCGGAAAAACAAATGACAGATTGGTTAGAAGATGGAGTGATCATACTTGATATATAAAAGCAGGCATTGCGAAATTGAAGCGTATGTAAATTCAGCTGTGATTAAAGCGCTTCACTTGAGCGATACGGCTGAACGCGCTTACAAGTTAGCAAAAGCCGGTTTGATGTTTGTTATAGATGACAGGCTTCAGGCTTGTTTTGAAAAGCGCATCAATGAAATTAAGTTGAAATTATTTATACAAAAGAAATTTAAGCCTTTGCATTTGTATGACGAATGCAATCTTGGCTATATAAATATAAACGGTGTACCAGCAGTTTGGCACATAACAACAGTTGATAAAAAAACAGGGGAAGCAGTTAAGGCGAAACATTTTAATCATGAAAATATTGTTTTTAAAGTAAGTGTCAGTAGAGCGACAGACTTTCAAAAAATCAATCAATTTGGAGTATTAATTAAATGACTAAATTATTTATATCGTTTTTGTTCGTGTTTTTCTTAGCGGCTTGTGGAGGTGGTTCTGGGTCAGAATCTGATTCCAATTCTAACTCAAATGGCAATAACGTTGGTACTGACATTACTTATGTCGTTGGCGAAATGAAGGTATCAACAGGGGCTGATGATTTGTACGCACCTGCTCATGATGCAGCCTACGGTAACCTAGGTTATGCATGTTCAATCAATAATAATTATTACTTTGAATCTGCAAATGTCGTTGTGTTTGGTAGTGCAGGTTACCCAGATAGTGATTTCAAATATGCAGCAACTCTTGTTGAAAATAACCTGGATTCTGCATTTGAAAAAATAGGAATTAACAAAGAAGAATTTAGTGACGCTAGACCTTATTACATTACAAAAGTAGCTAATTCCATTATTGATTTTATGTCGTATGGGTGGGATGTGGATGGTGTTCATTATGATATTACTAACATGCAATTGACTACGCCATTTCATGCTCATAGTGCTTGGGTGGACATGAATGATCAGACTAAATATAAGCATGTTGAAGCTTATTGGAACGCATTAAATAATGCAGAACAATATATGTTTGGAAAAGAGTTTGAATCTGTAAGTAATAGAAAGGTATCAGAGTTATATGATGGTGAGTATAGAATGACTCAGAAGATCATGGTTTGCTTAACCGATGAAATGGATAGCATTGTTTATGGTGAGGGTACACTTCTTGGAATGAACTTACCTCCAAAATCTTATGCTACAAGAAAATATGGTGATGAGTCTCAAGTTGTTTTACACGAGCTAATACACACCATTCAGCAAAATATTTCTTCACCAGTTCGCGGAATTGGCAGAACCCTGGATCATTGGTTCAAGGAAGGCCAAGCAACATTTTTAGCTGGTCAAACAACCGCAAGTTCAACGGATGGATTTAATCCGGTTGATGTCGTGACTTGGGCCGATGAAACAAGTGTATTTGCTACTACTAGTGATGCTTATAAACACTATGCACTTGCATACAGCTATCTTGATGAAAACAACAGCGCCAATCAAATGAAAGAAATGCTTTATGACATTAGATACTTTAAAGGCGAAGGCGAAATTTCTCCAAGTAACCACGTTTCAGGAGTAGCTTTTGAGTCAGCATTCGATAATAACATGACACAAAAAGGTGGGGGCGTTTTAACAATTCAGGAGTTTAGAGCTGACTATCAATCTTTAATGTCTCAATAACACTTAGCACTAGCAGTTTAATTTTGGTTTCAAAAAAAGGATAAAATTATGGGTGCACCAGTGTTGGGGCCGTTGTTCGGTTGGGTTACGTGGTTGTTGCTAAGAAAACCTTCGTATCAACGAGACTACATCAGGGGTATTGATGACTTTCTTAGCTGGTTTCCTCATGCCATTTCTAATGGGGTGGCTCACTTATTGATCAATGATGTGATGATGATTGTGTATATTCTGTTTTTTGGACTCATTGGTCTAAGTATCGACTCAGCGCTGTCACGTTAATTTATACAAGGTTTTATATATATGATTAGTGCAGTAATGGGTGATTATTTTGGCAGTATTTATGAAGATCAATCAATTAGTTCGTATAATTTACCTTTGATTTCACCTGCATCTCATATTACAGATGAGTCGGTCGCAATTTCTGCCGTGTGTGATGTATTGCTTGGACACAACCTGAGCTATGCAGAGTCTTTCTTGAAATGGTTTAACAGATATCCTGATCTTAATTACGGGTTTGGTACTTCTGAATTTATTATAGAAAACAACCCGGATTTTGTAGGTAACTCAGAAGGGAATCTAGCTGCATCAAGAGCCGCACCAATTGGTTATTTAGACCTGCCCTTGTCATTACTGCTAGACTATGCGACTGACTCAGCAACCCCTACCCATAACTCTGAGGAGGGTATAAATGGAGCAAGAGCAATAACTTATTCTGTCTGGGCGATTGTTCACGGAGGGAAGTCAAAGGCACAAATTTTCCAATACCTCTTTTGCGAGTTTAATTACCTGCTTGACTTTTATACGCTTGAGCAGTTGAAGGAAACAAATGAAACCGGTAGTTCCGCATTTAACACTGTGCCGATGGCAATTTGGCTGGGTATGTCTGGAAAAAGCTATACTGACACTTTGAAAAATATTCTGTATATAAATAATGATGGACTGGATACAGACTCGATAATGAGTATGGCATCAAGTATTGCGTATGCTTATCATTTTGGCGGCAATGCAAAGAATGCTAACAAAGATAAGGAGTATAAAAAGCTTGAATTTGAAACCAAAAAGTATCTTTTTCAAAGTAAAAAATACCATCCGGTTTTAAATGCTATTCAGTCTTATGAACTAAGTAAACAGATATGCGGATTGCCTTTTTAGTTAATTAAAAATAAAGCGTAATAAGCAGTGTTTTTAACTAATTAATGCGCTTATTTACTGCACACGTTGGCTTGGAAGTGTTATAATTAAGTATAAGAAAGCGACACTACTCTCGTCGCCATAGGGGCAGGTTTGATCACCTGCCTTTTCTTATGTCTTTTTTATGACTCTATGCTGCAAGTAAGCATGAACTTTCACTTCTAATATGATTCAACCACATCTTTGTTTCAGTTGTTAGATTAGCTGTTTTGGCACGCTGTCTATCTTTTTTCTTGGCTGGCACAACCTCGATATTAAACTCTTTTTCAAGTATTGATGTTAGCGTTGACATTTTGTTTGTGTACGAGATTATAGTGTTTTCAAAGTGACTGTTGAAAACATCAATAACTTTTCTTTTATGAATACCAATATTTAATTCTGCATTAACTAAAAAGTCATGGAATTCAGCGGCATCATCACTATTAAAACTGTATTCTTCATCGTAAAGTTTAACTGTATCTATTAAGCGCTTAATAAAGAGTTTTTTGAATTGCATGTCAATAGTAAGAGATTCATTTGATTCAGCAAGTAGTAATGCCTTGATTGTGCTATTACCCGTTTTGTCGAAATCAAGTAGCTCTTGATTAACTTCAGACACGCGATAGAGCTTTCTCAATTTAAAAGCTCTAAGTTTATGTTTGTTATCATTATTTGCATGAGCACCCATTCTTATTATGTTTTTAGCTTTTGTTTCATCAATTTTTTCAGCAGCAATTGTTTCTCTGTCACGAACAATAACTTCTTCTTTTTGTCCAGCTTTTAGATTTTTAATGCCGTTTTGATTTTCTTCATCATTACAGTAAAACTCAATCTCATGGCCAAGGTGCTCATAAATTGTAATTACTGTAAATTCATAATTTTCACGCATTTTATTTTTGTATGCAATGCGATTCGCTATACGCTTTAAGTAAACATTGTTCATCATTTTTACAAGTTTTTCCTCAGTAATGTCATCACTAAATTCCTTGTTAATCATATCAATAAGTATGCTTGTGGGATTAGTGCAAAGTTTGCGCTCAACTCTGTTAAAACTAAGAAGAATCTCTTCTCTAAGCCTAAATCTATTGTCTGCTTGAGTTAAATCATTTGGGGCTGATGTGCCGTTCGCTAGTAATGAAACTTTCTTATAATCAGAATCAAGTACACTTAAACCATTTTTTGCAGCTGTGTTATAAAAAACTGCTTGTACTGATTTAGCTACCTCAGAAAAATCACTCATATTTTTTGCTTGCTCCGACTGCATAAATGCAGCGTCAATTTGTGCGTATTCAGCAATGTATTTTTGCTCTTCTTTCGGATCTTTAGGATCTTTTTTAGGTATACCGTTGATCGCTATGATGTCAGCGTCATATTTTGATTTTTTATTACTATGTTGAGCATCAATGAAGCCTGCTATTTTTTCATTATTTATTAATGACTGTCTCATTAGTTCAACATTTGTAGCGTAAGCTATAACTTTGACTACTGGCTTTTTGAACTGACTTTTTTGATTATAAACATAGATAGTTTTGTTATTATTTTCTGCAAGTTCGTGTAACCACTCAAGAGTATTTTCATTTGCGAACTCGTCAGCAATAAATACTGATTCAGAATTAATTATTTGCTTATCTAATCGTTCTTGAAGTAAAGCTCTGTCGCTTAATGTGCCATTACCGACTATGTTTGATGTTGAAAGGTCTTCTAGATCTTCTATTTCATCAAGAAATAAGCTCTTAGATTTATTGCGCATGTTATCGTATTTGTCATCTAGCATTAGCTTAAGCATTACGCCAAGAACGCCCTGGGCTGAAGTGTTTGCATATGCATTGTGGTATTCTCTTACATCTTCATCATCAATTAACTGCTTTGTTAAAAGTTTTAAAGCTGACATATAAATTGGATAATTAATATTAAGGCATGATTGCTCAAAAAGGCGTTTAAATAGTTCTGACTTGCCAGTGCCTCTTTCACCATTGAAAATATGGAAGCCAGGTTTGTTAAGTAAGTAGTTCAAGTCATCTTTGTAATCGACATCAACAAAAACAACTCTTTTGTCATCTTTGCTTATGCTAATAGAATTAATGATTTCTTCTTTTGTTATTTTGATATCGTCTCTTAATTCTTCAATTAGCTGTTCAGAGTTTTGAACTTCTTCTTTAATAATAAGCTCGATATCTTCAATGCTTTTCTTTGATAATGCTTTCTTGCACTCTCTAAACACTCTTATCTTCTCTCGTTCGATGTCACTGCTAGCACGTGCAAGATTTAAGATGAAAAGTGCTTTAGAAAGCGGTGTAGAGCCTAGTTTGATTTTTGCTTCATTAAGCTGGATTTTTACTTGATAAGTTCGTGCTATACATGCATCACGATAAATGTTGCTTTCGTTAGAAACGATAATAATGTTTGATTTTTTAACTTCTTCTTCGATTGCATTAACAACTGATTGAGTTATGTAGCTAGTGATTTGCTTTTGTGCTTTAGCTGGAATTGCTGAGGTGTCATTACGACTAATATATAAGTTCATTGTTTTACTCTCTTTTTATGTGTCTACATCTGATCAATGATGCTGGTTTCAGTAGTTCTGATTCCTCGACTTGTTTAATTATTTTACCAAAACAATAAGGATTTAACAATACTATTGTATATAATAATGGTATTGTTTTATGGTTATGTAATTATATTAAAAAAAATACAGTACAATCAGATAGTGAGAGTTTAAAAATAAATTGAAATGATTGTCAAAAATATTTTATTGTTTTGGGATTTACCAGACTTCGTCTGAATCTTAGCCAGAATTATTGTTCTTTGCTGTGGGACAAATCTTATTAATTAAGTAATTCTCTATATTATTGGGGTGTATTGGTATTTGTACCACGGTCATTAGATAATAAAAAAGAGGAGGCAGAGCAGGAATAATACTGGTTTAAATTCTTTGAGCTTGCGAAAAGGTAAAATAAAATTGTATGTTTTAAATAGCTATTGTTTACAGCGAAGGCTTAAGGTAACGCAATTCTTATGTTCTCTTATTAATGTTTAATAAGTATATTGATTATATTGTCATATAATAAATGATGGCTTGAACTTATTCTTCAGATAGTAAGTCCTAACCTATAACAAGTTTCGCAGAGGGTAATAAAAAGGCCACTGTACAAAATGTATTTTGATGGCTATTTAGTTTAAAAAATCACAGAGGCCCGATAGAATGATATTTTTATTTAAATACCAATTAGCCCTTAGAATCCTGCCTGTTGTTGCTGTCGAAAATGAGGGTTTTATAAGGTCTTAACATACCGGAGGAGCGGATAAACATTGCATCGATATGTATTAAACTCTGAATATTGTGATGATATCTATTGGTTAAATTAAAGTACCAATTTATCGTTGATGTTTTGATGGTTACTTCATGAAGGTCTTGTTCAAATAATAACTTTCTTGCGTCATCGATTGTATCTTGTAGCTCCTGATTGAACTCGAAAAAGCACAAGGTAGGCAATATCGTAGGAGGGTATTGGACTTGCTTATCTTGGTAAATCTTATTTACCCAAGGCAAATTATATTGTTTTTATTTGTCATAATTGCCCCTCTTTTTAAGTTTGATATAACTAAAGATAGTGTGTGTAATTTCAAAACCCAATGAAAATAGACAGTATTAGGAATAGGTTATCCATCTGATTTTATTCGGTTAATGTTTAGTCTCTGTGTGTTGGTGGTTTAAGGGAAATGCATGTTTTTGTTGACATTAAAATAATTTAAATTCCTTTTACGTTCCATTGTCACAGAACTAAATTTGATTTTTTAATTAAACGGACATATATTAAGTGACACTTATTGTGTCTTTTAATGGTGTCATTTAAATGTCGAAAGAATTCTCACTGAAACAGTTGTCAGAATTGGTTGATATTTCTGAGCGTAAAATTAGGTATTACATTCAACGGGATTTAGTTGACCCACCAGTTGGCGCAAGAAAAAAGGCTAAATATAACCAAGACCATTTAGAACAAATATTAACTATTCAAAAATGGCAAAAGGCTGGCTTATCTCTTGAAAGGATTCAAGGGATTTTACATCATGATGAATCAAAACAACTCCCTCCTGAGCCAGTTCCTGAGCCAGGTTCAGTGAAAATGGTTAGTAAAATACATATTGCTGATGGCGTTCACCTTGAAGTCGATATGCTTAAAGCACAGTTAACTAATAGTCAATTGAGAGTACTGACTAAACAAATATTATCTACTTTAAATGAACTTGATAAGGATGAATAACGTGGCGACTTTACAAGAAAATGAAATGTTTTTACCTGTTGATGAACAACAGTCTTTACTTAGTCGCCTTGAAGCAGATATCACCATTACTCATCCGTTTGCCATTACAGAGCTTAAGCAGGTTTTTCATAACAGTACTACAAAAAATATCGAAGGTATTTATCAATTTCCGCTGCCGAAAGAGTCTGGCTTTGTTGCTTTTGAAACCATTTTAAACGGTACGAGTTACAATGGCGTGATCAAAGCGAGTAAGGAAGCCGAGTCTAACTATGAAGAAGCGATATCTGAATGTAACACTGCTATTTTGTTAGAGCAATTGGGCGAAGGTATATTTCAAATTAACATCGGTAATTTAGCGCCTGATGATAAAGTTGAATTCAAATTAACGATTGCAACCATGCTTGAGCAATCAAGTGAATTTGCTCGGTATTTTTTGCCTACTGTTATAGCACCTAAATATGGTGAAAATCCCTTTAAGGATTATCATAGTTTAACAAATGATTTTTTTGCTGAATATCAGTTTTTAGCAAACATTACAGTTGAAGAAGAGTTAGTAAACCAGAAAATCTCATGTCCTCTAAAGTTAAAAGAAGAAAGTATTGAGGGAAAGTACTGTGTTGATGGTTTTTTAGATCAAGACTTCACCATGACATTTTCTCTTCCATCTAACATGGTAGCTAAAGCATTATATACAAAGCAAGAGAATGAATATTGCGCAATCGCTTCTTTTCCTACTCGAATAGAGCTTCCTGAAAAACCTGCAAACGTACAAGTAGTCGTAGACTGCTCTGGTTCTATGGGAGGCCGTTCAATTGAGCAAGTAAAATTAGGGTTAACCAAGTTATTTAACCTTTTTGATGATAATGACAAAGTTAACCTCATTAAATTTGGCAGTCATATAGAACAAGTTGTTGAGCAGTGGCAATCATTCGAAGGCAAAGCGAAATCACAACTTAGACGCAGCATTTCAATGCTTAATGCTGACATGGGGGGAACCGAATTGTTTCAAGCAGTAAGCAAGGCTATTGAAAATGCAAAAAAAGTTCCTAATGCTGAGATTCTATTACTGACCGATGGCGAAGTGTGGGGTGATGAAAACAATGTAGATTCACTTGTTAATCAAGCTATGAAAGCAGAGTGCAGAGTTTCAGTTATCGGCTTAGGCAGTTCAGTAAACGAATCATTTCTCAATACTTTAGCTTCAAGAACGCACGGTGAACTTTGTTTAATAAATCCATCTGAAAACACTGCTGCAAAAGTGGAATTATTTCTCAAGCAAATGAAAGCGGTCAAAGGTTCACAAAAGTTAACTGTAGGTTTTGAGCCAAGCTGGCAAAAAATACCGAACAAATGTTTAAGTTATGGTGTTAGTAATGCATTTTATATGACGAAAGAGGGCTTGGCAGAAAGAATAGCTAGCGAACAAACTTATGCAGAGCAGTCACACAAAATAGATGCTCATTGGCAATTACTTGAAGGTATTAAAGCCAAAGCTTTAAAGGTCATCGTTGCTAATCAACGTATGTTAACGAGTGACAGAGCACTACAATGTAGTTTAGCCGAAAAATACCAGCAAGTTTCTGAGTTTACAAGTTTCATTATGGTGGCAGAGCGTGATAAAAAGTCACTTGAGCAAATGCCACAAGTTGAGCATATCCCACAAATGTTGTCGGTTTGTGAATCTTCGATGGCGTGTGTTTCATATGATATGGATAACTATCTTGATATTCCGGCATTTATGAGAAAGTCAGCCGATGGTGATTTACTTCAAGATAGTGCAGTAGTTGATAAAGTAAGTAGTACATTCAGCAAAATTAAAAACTTCTGCTTTGGAAATAATGATGTAGAGTTTGAGTTTGATGTTCCTATTTTATTGAAAAGTATAAGTAACCTGGTTGAACTTAAAGGTGATAAAATAACTCATTTTGATTTAGGTGAGCTTAATGAAACATTAATTCCGGGGTATAGACTTGCTGAACTTATTGAATTATTTAAGCAATTAGAAGAAGATTTACATCAAGCTTATTTTGCTGAATTGCTGTTAATATTGTCTGAACGATATGGAAGTGTTCTATCTAAAAATACAGAGAAAACATTGCAAAAAGCACTTTCAAATCTCGACAATGAATTCGTATTAGAGCAAGATAAAATTAATGATTTGCTTGATTTATTCATTGAGTAAAAATAATTACAAACAAGGATGTTAAAATGCGCATGAAAGGAAAACTCATCAATTGGAATGATGATAAAGCGTTTGGTTTTATTGCTCCCAATAGCGGTGGCGATCATGTTTTTATTCATAAAACCGCTTTATCGAATCGAAATCGAACACCTCAAATTAATGATGTCATTACTTTCTCGATATCAAAGGATAAACTAGGTCGGTATTGTGCTGATGAAGCGACATTCACCGGTGAAAAGTTGAAGAAGAAACAAGCAAAGAAAGTGAGTATGTTTTCAATATACTTATCCATCATATTCCTTAGTTTAATAACTGTAGCGCACTTCCTTGGTCACATTCCTCAAAACCTGATCTTAGCTTATTTTGGTGGTAGCGTCCTTACATATATAGCTTATGCGTTTGATAAATCAAAAGCACAGCGAGGTGATTGGCGAACTCAGGAAAGTACATTACATTTATTTGCGTTAATTGGTGGCTGGCCTGGTGCTGCTATAGCGCAACAAGTACTTCGGCATAAGTCGCAGAAAAGAGAATTTAGGCTTGGTTTCTGGTTTACTGTTATTGTAAATATTGGTGCGTTGATGTGGCTAATGTCATCCAGAGGAGAACAATTATTGGTAATATTTAAGTAGTATTATTACTTTTACATTCTTAAAGTTTACGCAAACAGATTATCAGTTTATTTAATCCCTATTTTAACAGGCAATTTGTTGAGAATAGTCTTATTCGATATGTTAACGTTTTTAAATATAAATAATCCATATACGTCTCATGTGACTGCATATAAGAACTTATGAAAAAAGAAATATCCTATAAAGTAAATGAAATATTTGAAACACTCCAAGGGGAGGGTTCTTTTACCGGTCAACCATCCATTTTTCTAAGATTACAAGGTTGCCCTGTGGGCTGTTCTTGGTGTGATACTAAGCATACATGGACAGTATCACTAGAGCAGGAAATGGAACCCCAAAAAATCGTTTCTAAAAAATCAGAAAATGATAACTGGGGAGTATTCACAATTGAGCAATTAAAAGCGCTATTTATCTCAGAAGGTTATCAAGCTAAACATATAGTTATAACTGGTGGTGAGCCGTGTATGTATGATTTGACTCCCCTTTGTCATGAGTTAGAGGATATTGGCTACAGTTGTCAAGTTGAAACATCAGGTACTTTTGAAATTAAAGTTTCAGAAAAATGCTGGGTCACAGTATCCCCTAAAGTGAACATGAAAGGAGGTTATAAAGTACTGAATTCAGCTCTTATGCGTGCCAATGAAATAAAGCACCCAGTCGCAACGGAGCAGCATATTGATGAATTGAAATCACTGTTAAACGAGCATGAAATTCACGATAAACAAATTTATATACAGCCAATAAGCCAAAAGAAGAGAGCTACAGAGCTAGCTATTAGATCATGCATTGAAAATAATTGGAGATTATCTGTACAAGTACATAAATACATTGGAATTGAATAGTTATAATTACTTGATATAAAACAAATTGTTGATTAAATAAATATAATATAGTTTAATTGTACAAATAAAGTGTAACCGTTTAGTTATGGAATATTTTACTTAGTGCATGGATGTGTCAACAGTACATTAATTTACAATATCTTTGCTTAGTTTTAATTAAAATAATTTCATATGTAGGGTATTAGAACCCAGATCATTTTTGATTATCACAAGGAGTAAATAGTGAAGATAGGTGTAGGTTCTTTAGTTGAAAGTGAGAGCGCTTTCAAAGGCGTCGGTAAAGTAGTCTCTATTTCCAGTGAGAAAAAAAGTGCAATAGTGGGGTTCTTTACTTCTCCGCTATCTCCAATTTCAAATCAAATTGAAGTTGCAGGTTCCGAGCTTATTGGTAAATCAAAGTTGTTCGAGCAAACGGTGGTTTATTGTAAAGTTGGGAAGTCAGATAACTGGCGAGCAGGCTTTTATGATGGGCAAAGGCCTAATGATGAACACTTAATTAAATATAACTATAACGACTCCGATGTAGTTCCTTTGGAGGAAGTTTTTGTACCCAACCTATTAGAAGGCTCTCAATTCTGCCCAGCCAACTTCTTAGCTGGAAGAGCTACAACTTCTCCTATGTACATCAATGATCGTACATCCTTTTTTAACTCCTACTTAAATCAAAGAGCTTCATGTTCCTCAATATCCTCAATCCCTAGTAGTGCTGTTAATCTAGAAATACATCAACTATCCGTAGTTCTACAAGTCTTGAATGATAATGTACAGAAGTACCTTCTTGGTGATGAAGTAGGGTTAGGTAAAACTATTGAAGCTGGATTTCTTGTTCGTGAACATATATTAGAATACACAGACAAGGCTTGTGTTTTCATTTTAACCCCTCCTTCTCTTGTTCAGCAATGGCGAGGTGAAATGAGTCAGAAATTTCATTTAGAAGATGTTATGGATGAGGATCTTGATGAAGAAGATCAAAAAGTCTTTATAGGAAGTTTTCAAGATATTTTGACAAGTAAGTTTATTACTAAAAAACCTACAATGGTTGTTATAGATGAAGGTCACCAGTTGGGTTCATTTGCTTGGGGTGAAGACAATAAAGGTGTATTTTCCCAAATAGCATCAGCTTGCCATAATTCTATTTCGACAATCGTTCTGTCAGGTACACCTATAACGGGGAATACCAAAAACTTCTTGGCTATGCTTCATTGCTTGAATCCCGATTCTTATCAATTAAATGATGATGGAATATCATCATTTAATAACAAGATTGAAGAAAGAGAAAAATATTCAGGAATATATGGTGCACTAGTGCCGGAAAGTGATGATTTCACTCTGGAGGGTATAGTAGAACAGGTTGATAGTTTTGATTTTAAAGATGATGAATTAAATTTATTAATCGCTAATCTTAAACCTCATATTGATTACTTTTCTGAAGAAAAAGATGAAAATCAACGTAAGTTGGCTGTAAAGGCATTACAAGATTACTTTGGGGATAAGTATAGATTATTCCAGCGTTTTATAAGAAACAGAAGAGGAAGTAAAAATAGCTATATTGAGCAAATATTCCCAGGGTTAGGAGATTGTAATACATCATCATGGCAGATAGGCGATGAATTTGTTTCATTAGATGAGCAATTAGATGATTACCGAAATTCTTTAATTCACGGAGATCAAAATTTTGCCGGAATTACACGTGAAAACTATTTCCAATGGTTAGATGCTTTACTTATATCTCCCTCTTCACTTGTAGCAAAGGCAAAGTCTGTATTGGCATCTAGTAACACCATTACAGATGAAGAAAAATTGATTTTGACAACAATGATTGAAATGGGTCATGTTGAGCAATCCAATAAAGATGAATTATTACTGGAAGAGATTACATCATGGTTGGAAAAAAAGAAGGATGGTAAAATTGTCGTTTTTTGTGGGGATAAAACTGTAGCTGATAATGTCTATAAGTTTTTAGAACACAACTTGCCTTCAGTTGAAAGGCACATTGATGGCAAACTCCCAATTTTCAATATATCACCTCAATATAATGTTCTGATATGTGACCAATCAGGAGAAGATGGTCTAAACCTACAAGGAAAATGTCGTCTAGCTATCCATTATAGTTTACCTAGAACGGTAATGAGAATTGAACAAAGAATCGGTCGTTTAAATAGATATAGTGCAAGTAGCACAGGGGTTCTTCCTGTTGAGAACTTAGTGCTTACTCCTTGTCGTGAGGGCTTTTATGGTTTTTGGGCTCAGTTACTAAAAACTGATATAGGTGTTTTTAATCAAAATTGTTCAAGTATTCAATTGGTATTGGATGAGAAGATAGAATCTTATTGTGAAAGTATTATTCATCAGGGATATACACAATTAAATAAACTCTCAGAAGAAATAGCAGGAGAGTCTGGTTTAGCTACAAAAGAAAGAAAGAAAGTTGCAGATCAGGAAGTATGGAATGGAATGCAAGTAGATCTTTCTGAAATAAAAACATTTTCAGAAAGATTAAGAATTGTTGATGAAAATGCCGATGACTTAAGTAAAGAGATGCAAGGGTGGATTAACAAGAGTCTTAGATTTGATTCTAGGAAGACTGAGGATGACAATTTTGTCTTTCAATACCAATTAGGACGAACTCGCCTAAATGTCGATGACTTTGTTAGTCATTGTATATTAGGAATGGACTTTGATAGTGGTTTAAAAAACCCTTCAACTAAACCCATGAACGCATCTAGAGACCAAAGTGCGAAAACTGGTTCATATCCATTTAGGTATGGACAACCTTTTGTTGATACAGTTTATTCATTTTCCCAACAAACCACTTTAGGTATATCAAATGCGATAATTAGAGAGATTAATGTAGCTCTTAAAGAGCCTAAAACTTTCTTTAAATTAAACTGGATTTGTACATTAGAGAGTGGTTGCCATACAAGAGTTAGTCAGAGGAACAACGATCGAAAACTTGCCCCTAAAATTTTAGAGCGTTGGGTAGACGAGTTGGGGAATGAAGTAAAAAAAGAAGCTTTATTAAATATACTGAATAAACCCTATGAGAAGTCACGTGATGTAACTAAAGGCCTATACCGGGATTACAATATTAGTGTAGGTTTTGAACAAGATATGTGGGATGCAGTTGATTCATTTTTAAATAAGGATGAATGGCGAGATTTAGTGTTGAGTGTAGCATCGAGTTGTACCGAAAAAGTAAGATCTGAACTTACTCAACAATATGATTTATCTTCAAGTGAGGAGTTTGGCATCAATCTATCTACGATGAGGTCTGTTACTTTGGTAGGTAAGTCGTAATGAATAATTTAATTGTTTCCTCATTGTTTTCAGATACCGAGTTAAGGGATTTACATCATACGGTTGATAGTGTGATTAGCCATTATCCTGATAATCATTTTGCACAGAGATTAAAAAAAGTAGTTGATGGAGATAACACGAGTTTATTGGACTTGCTTTTATCAATTAAAGATTACTTATATTCATCTCAAAAAGAGCTGGATAACCAGCACAATAACTTTCCATTACCTAGAAGTTTATCTAGTGAAGAGGGAGTACTCTGCGCCAAAGCTATGCTGAATTATCAAGTTGGTTCAAACTTCCTTACTTTATCAACTCCAGTAGTTAGTCAAAAGTTGGTGGATGTGTACGAACAGAAACAAAAACGTAAAGTGAAAAAGGTAGAAATGGATTTAGCCTTAGTTTCAAGGTTATCAGACCAAAACTATAGTCACTACTCTAGTGCAGGGCAAAGAATGGCTGTGAGGGTTGCTTTAACATGCCCTCAAGACTCGACCCTTTTTATTAACTTACCTACAGGGTGCGGTAAAACATTAGTCGCTCATGCCAGCATGTTGTTTAGTAAAAGTAAGGCGTTAACAATCGTTATTGTGCCCACTGTTGGTTTAGCTATAGAGCAAGGTAAAAGAGCAAAAGAATTACTTGAAAAAGCGGATAACTTTTCTGTTCAAAACTATGCTTGGCATAGCCAATTGTCTGATGGTGACAAATCAGAAATTCGCGATAATATTGACAATGGACAACAAAAAGTAATTTTCACCTCTCCTGAATCAATTACCGGAAGCCTACTACCTCTACTCTTTCGTTTAGCAGAAAACAACTATATTGCTAATATAATAATTGATGAAGCACATTTGATTGACACTTGGGGGAGTAATTTTCGCTCAGAATTTCAAAGGTTTGGAGCTTTGGTGGCATCATTAAGACAAGTAAGTAACTCACCTTTTAAAACTATTCTTATGTCAGCTACTTTCACTCAAAGCAATATAGATTCTTTAACCACTTTATATTGTGAACCCAATATAGCTCCAATTATTGTTAATGGTAATTTTTTACGCCCAGAGGTTAGCTCATTATATGAAAAAGTAGATAAGAATAGTCATATTCAAACGGTTACTAACCGGGTGGTCGTTTTACCAAAGCCTTTGATTCTTTATACAACACTTATTCAAGATTCTATTACTTTCATAGATGAGCTAAAAGGTATAGGTCTTAACAGAATAGCTTTGTTTATTGGTGATACTCCAGCTAACTCAAAAGAAGAAATAATTGAACAATGGAAAAATGACGAACTAGATATAATAGTTGCAAACTCAGCATTTGGTGTGGGCATGGATAAGTCAAATGTAAAAAGTGTAATACATGCTTGCGTCCCGGATAATATCGATAGGTATTATCAAGAAATAGGCCGCGCTGGTAGAAATGGAGAAGCAGCAACATCGGAATTAATTTATCATGAAAAACAATTTTCTGAAGCGAAAAGAATAAACAAGGAAATATTAATTTCTACAGAGTTAGGCTATAAAAAGTGGAAAGGAATGTGGAGTAAAAAGGTTGATATATCTTCTCATCCAACCCTAAAAGGTGATTTATACCAACTGGACACATCGTTTTATCATGACGGTCTCGATAAGAAGAGTGGTCGAAATGAAGATTGGAATTGGTTAACACTTCTCCTCATGCAACGCGCTGGTTCAATTAGAGTTTTTTATGATGTGCCAGAAATTGAAGATGACAATGAATTAAATGATTTTGAAAGGAATAGCCAACGAAAAGAGTATTGGAAGGGTTATAAAAGCAAAGTTTTAGTTCAAATTATTAATGAACAATCACTCTCTAATTTGTATTGGGAAACTAATATTGAAAAACATCGTAAAAATGAAATTAATTCTCAGGATCGTGCATATTTAACACTATCTGATAATATATCATCTCTTCGAAAGCCTATTTGTAAAGAGTTAGTAAAATATTACACCTTGAATAGTTTTAGCCCCCAAAGAGCGTGTGGGGGGTGTATTATGTGTGATGGTTTTTTACCTTCGTTAGGTGATAGTGTCTCTGTTGGTAATTATAGTTTTTCAAATTCCCTTCCATCATCTCTTGCTGAATATATATCTTTCGATAATGTCTGTAGTGTTTATTACGATAATAGCAACGAGCTTACCTCGGATTTACAATGGTCTAAGCTAATCAAAAAAATGCTAGATAACAAGCATGTCTGCTCTGTTAAAGCAGATTCGACTTTTTTAAATAATATTCAAAATAAACTTCCAAAAAGTTTTAAGTCATTCTGGATCTCTCAAGATATTACCGATAGTAGTAACTTATGGCCTTCTCTCTATATCACTTCACTAAGTGATGTAGAAGTAACAATTCCTTTATTCGAAGAGCAAATTACATTTTTTATAGGTGAGCGCTCTCAAAAAACAAAATCAAGTAAGTATCGATTGTGGTGGCAAGATAATAATAGGTCGATCCCATTAGTTAATTTCAAGAATCTTGTGGAGAAAAACACGTGTCAGTAATTAATAACTCATACCCTGGTAGTCATATAGCATCATTAATTTTTATCGATCGTATACTAAACCGAAAAATTATAAAAAAGTCAGAATATATTTCTATTGAAAAAATTCTTGAAGATTATCGACCAAGTAATTTATTTCTTAGTGATGAAGTTGGAGATGACGGTAATTTTATTTCGAATCCTAATCCCAAGAAAAAGGTAAGACAAACAATCGATTTCTGGAGAGAACACGGTCTTTGGGATAGTTCTGAACAAGGCATCAAAGCTTTCTCAGCATTATCGAATGATACGAATATTTCTACACGTATTGTACGAACAGTTTTCAGTGAAAAGTATAATCTTCAAACGGGTTTAAAAATAGAACCGCTTATTAGAGGAATTTGTTTATTTTTGGCTTTAGATGAATTGACATTTTCGAGACAAAATTCATTTAAGTCCACAGAAATACCATTAATTAGCGCTAAATATATGCCTGAGCGATCAACTGATGATACAAGACTTTCAATTAACCCTTCAGAAAATGCCACATTTTTAGAGTATGGCTTGTTATTAGGGTATATGGAGAAAGTGAGTAGGGATAAATATATTGTTGACCCTACAAGACTAATAAAGATTTACCTTTCTGATATTTTTTCTGAAAAAAATGAAGGTAGTATTAGTGTTAATACCTTTATAGATCGACTTAATAGTAATATTCCAGTTTTTGATAGAGGGGAATATCGAGTAGAAGTAGAGGCAATGATGAAGACTAAAAAAAGTGATTGGCAGCCAAACCCTCCTCACACATTGTCTAAAAGTTTGAGTCACGCATTATACCGCCTAAATTTAGAAGGTTTAATATATTTAGACCGACTTTCAGATTCTTTAGAAGCAGTTACTCTATTATTACCAAATGGTGAACTCAGAACTGTAAGCCATATTCGTATGGTTGGAGATATATAATGAGTTTACAAAATTATTGGCCAACTAAGCCGAATATATTTGAGTGCATTAGAACAGAAGCAGAAGAATTGTCGGAACATACCTTACTAGCAGTGCATGAACCTATGCATTTGAAAAAGTATGATGAAAAAGGAACAAAAGATAATGCAACAGAGGATGATCTACTTAAGCATTTTTTAAAAATAGAAAGGCCTATCCCTATTGTAGCAGCCGCAGGCATGGGAAAGTCACATCTAATTCGATGGTTACATGCTAAATTAAAGATACAGAAAGTTGTAATTGATGAACAATGGCAGATTGTTCGCCTACCGAAAAATGCCAGTTTAAGGCAAACATTGAATTCATTGCTTGAGGGCTTGGAAGGTGAGGTGTTTGACCAAGCAAGAAAAAGAATTGATCAAGTTGGTAATGCCCTAAATGCAGAAGAAGTTGCTGATTTGTTTGTTACTTTTATTTCGCATCGAGTAAAAGACATAGGGCTTGAAACATCAAAACATCTTAAAAGCCTTACTCAAAGACCCGATAATGCTACATATACAGCATTACGAGAAAGAATGAGTATGTCTAAATTACTCCCTATATTGATTACTGATATTCTTTTCAAGTCTCAATTGTTGGATGGTGAAAGTTGCGTTTACAGTATTGCTACAAGATGGATTAAGGGCGCTTCAGATGAAGATATTAATAATACGGAATACGAACTTACCCTACGCGACTTTGAGGCAATGCTTGATGCAATAGAAATCGATAATTTAGCATTGCCCGCGAGAAAGGTTATAAGTGATCTCAGGCTAGATTCAGATAAAGAGCAAAGAAACAAAGCAGTTACTATGTTAAATGAAGCGATAGGAAAAGCAACTCAAACAGCTTTTCAACAACTGTTTCAGTTTAACAATGGTAATTTCCAAGACTTGTTTAAAGAGATTAGAATACATCTAAAGAAATTAGGTAGAACGTTAGTTATTCTAGTCGAAGATTTAGCAGCAATATCGGCAATAGAGGATGTATTAATTGATTGCTTATTGGAAGAGCGTCAAGAAGAACTCTGTGTATTACGATCTGTTCTAGCTGTCACCACAGGTTACCAAGGGTATATACGTAGGCAAGCTACTATAAGGTCAAGAGCTCTTTTTGAGTGGCATATTGAGCAAGGTAGTGACACCCAGGAAAACATACCTAAACGGATTGTTGATTTTTGTAGTCGTTATATAAATGCTGCAAGATTTGGTAAACATTTACTGGAAAGTCATATTAGTTTAGAAAATAATCATGATGATATACCTATCTGGGAGGGGGATCTTTCAGAAAGAGAATCAGAAGAATTAAATGCTTTTGGTACATCATCAATAGGTATTCCTTTATTTCCTTATAATCAACAAGCAATTAACACTTTAACAAAATGGTACTGTATAGATCAGGATAAAAACGTTGTATTTAACCCAAGAACTATTATAAACGGGATACTTTTAAACTTACTTCGTGATTATAGGGATGAATATTTAGAAAAAACATTCCCACAAAATTTTTCTATAAAAGAATCAATTACAAGACTAAATAGTGAGATTTTGAACTTAGGGTTAGTTTCTCCAAGAAAAGCACAGATTCTTTCTACAATCTGGGGAGAAGGATCAAGTCTCAAATCTATCCAGGAATCTTTGAATAGCAATGTGGCTTTAGCTTTTTCAATGGAGGACTTTGCACAAAAATTATCTGCTGATACAGAAGTAGACATCCCTGATTCACCCGAAGGTCCTACATCAGGTGAAGTTGAAGTACCTTCTACAATTAAAGTGAAAGATGATGTTATTCTGAAAGAAGTTCAGCTTTGGTTTAATCGTGAACAACCTCTTTCTTCTGGATCAGCAAATAAAATCAGAACACAACTTTTCGAGATGATAAAAAACCGTCAACCTTCTGGATGGAATGGGTTCGAAAACTTGAGTATTTTTACAAATACACATAATAAGAATGTTTATGAATGTATTTTCAAACAAGGTCAAAGGTATTTATTTGATTTACCATTTGCTGGTGGTAACCCGCAAGGAGAAAATTACACTTTCTGTTCAGAGGACGACTTTGTTAATGAAAAAACCTCGTTGTTTTATCAACGTTCTGCTTTAGCAATCCTTCGTTATCATAGCTTTAATGAAAAAGAGGAAACTAAAGATTGGAATTATCCTGAAGGTTATGACGACTTTATTTACTTTACTAAATTTGTAGAAATTTGGGTTCCTAATGCGATTAAATATATGCTCAAAAACATTAGGGGCAAATATTTGGTTGACTCTATAGCTAAGCATATACTACTCATGAAAGGGTTAGGCATAAAATCTGAAGGTACTCTACAAAGTACCTTACTCAAAAGATCTATTCATATTGTAGATAGTTTGAAGCCTGCTATAAATGAAAAATATCAGGAGTTTAGAGAGGAATTATTGAGTCATTGGGATGAGACACAGCAAATGTGGTTGAGTTTGATACAAACTAGCAATGTAGCTATTGATAATGACATTTTTAATTTTGCTCAAAAGGAAGCCAAAAAATTAAATCAAGAGCTACTAACCGCATCACAAAAAAAACTTAAGAACGAATCTGTTTATGAATTAAAATCAGATATTCACTTAATGGAAAATCATCTTATTGATTGCGATAATAAAGACGATTTTATCAAACTGCTAGAGGATATTAAGTCGATTTATAAAACCATATTGGATATGGGACTGTACCCTAAAGATTTTGTGACAAGACCTACTTTAAGTAAAGACATCAAAGAGGTTGTCGATAACTGTCAATGGAGTGATATTCAAAATAGTATAAAATTGTTATCTGCAAAAGATGAGTTAACTCAACTAAAAATTCTTTCGTCATTGGATGGTTATGTTATCAAAAATGTATGTAAAGTCCTAAAAAATTGGCAACAATTTAATGTTAACGTACTTCCTAAAATCATGAAGGTTAATGATACATCAAGCACCCAGCAGGTAGATAAAATAAATAATGAAATAAATGCATCTTTTACCTCTATCGGATTGATTTTAAACCAATTAGATGAACATGTTCTGGAGGAAGTTAAATGAGCACCTTAAAATCTCAAGTTGACAAACTCCAAAGCCAAATAAAGCTATCTTCTAATGCTCAGGAAAATGAAACGATCATAGAGGCTAATTCCAATATATTAAACCGTCTAAATAAATCATTAGGTGAACTTACAAGTAATAAGACTAAATTCAATGTTATCCCTCTTATCAGTCAACTTGATGAGCAATTAATACCGAGTACTGAAGGTGATGAAAGTGACGGATTTTTAATTAGCGAATCATCAGGATTAGTTCTAGGTGATGACATTAAGGCTTTATTAGATCGCGCTAAGGTTTCTCTACCTTTATTATCCGAAAAGTGGAAAGAGTTAGGGCATGAAGCGCAACAGGATGATTCGTTAAATAATTCAATTGTTGCGTTAAAAAGTCTTACAAAAATAATCAGCGGTTTAAATGATAAGTATTGGGACCAGTGGTTAATTAATTTAGAGAAGGACTTTTTTGAGGAAGAAGCCGTTTTAGAGAGGCAAAGCAATCTTGGTAAAAAAGGGATTTTCGAAAAGTATATAACGCTGAAAGCCCGTTTTGATGCTGAAAAAACTTCAAAAGATGTTAATTCTGATTTAGTTTCTTCTCTCATATCGTTGAAAGAAAAGTTAGTTATATTAAGAGGGCAAATGGATACCTCTGATCTACCTGAAGGTGTGGCTAAATTTTTAAAAGAAGTTAGTTCACCTTATAGCACAACAACATTAGAGTTATTAACACCTAAAGTTCTTGAGTGGTTAACCAAAAAAGATTTGCTTTCTAAGTATAAAGTTTCACGGTAGCAGGTTTATTAAAAGTATAGAGGGAATTATGATCGAACAAAGCCTACTATTGTCATGCCTTGATTTAATAGAAGAGAAAGAAATTAAATTATTAACATGGGGTGACACGAGCTTTTATTTTAATAAGAGTGAGATTATAGAACTCATAAAGTTACGAACACCATCTGATTGGGAAGAGATTTTTGAAGCGTTAAGTGATCAAAGCCTAATTGTAGAAGTAAAATCTTCTTATATAGTTGATTGTTATCGATCTAGAATGGCTGAGGCAATTTATCTTTATAGCAACTTAAGACAATGGTTTCATGGCCAAGATTTAAGAAATGCTAAAACCTTAGTCTCCGACTTTCGTTTTATTCGTCGCCCGCGCCAATATCCTAACAGAAATGTATCCGCTTCAATTGCTATTAATCAATTGAAAGAAAAGCTGAAAATCACTGATGAGCACACCAAGGTCTTACTTTCATTACTAGGAGGAGGACGAACTCCTTTTAATCTTTCTGGTTTTCAAATAAGAGCAACAGAAAGGGTATTAGATAAGTACTCAAAGCACATGTCTGCATCGAAGCCTAATCAACCTTCAGGAACTATTGTATGTTCAGGAACCGGCAGTGGTAAAACTCTTTCCTTCTACTTACCTGCTTTGACACAACTATCACAAAATATTTGCAGTGACCAAAGTCATCGTGTTCAAATACTAGCTATTTACCCGCGTAATGAACTTCTTAAAGATCAATTTAATGAAACCTTTAAACAGGCGAGGTTGTTAGATGATTATTTGTTAACTAATAATAAACGAAGAATTAGAATTGGGTCTTTTTTTGGGGAAACATTAGATCGCAATAAGTTGAATAAAAAAATTAAATTTAATGCTATTGAATTCGAATTATTAAATTGTAAATGCTCTGGTAAATTAAAGTGGCTAGAAGAAGATATAAAAATAAATAATGAAGTCCTGACTTGCAGTCGCTGCGGAAGTAAAGTCAATGACGATGAGATATCTCTAACTCGTCAATCACCTGCCCCTGATATCCTTTTTACAACTACGGAGATGTTAAATCAACATTTAGCAAACAATAAATATAACCACCTGTTTGGCGTTGATACCAAACAACCAATACCACTAGTTTTACTTGATGAAGTTCATACCTATGAAGGCACAACAGGTGCCCAAACGTCCTATCTACTGAAACGATGGATGAAACGTTCAGACAACAAACCCCATTTCGTTGGATTATCCGCAACACTTAGTGATGCTGCTGGTTTTTTTGGCAGTTTAACTGGAACGGAAAAACATAATGTTGAGTTAATTGAGCCTTTACCCTCTGAAATGATAGAGGAAGGTGCTGAATATCTATTGGCTTTACGCGGAGACCCTGTATCCCAATCAGCACTTTTATCAACAACAATTCAAACATCCATGCTAACCCGGCGTATGTTAGATAGTAATAGCAGAAAAGAAGGGGTATCAAAAGGTACTTTTGGCACTAAAACATTTGTTTTTACAGATGACTTAGATGTAAATAACAGACTGTTTGAGATGATTGCAGACGCAGAGGGATGGAGTCACGCATTTAAAAAACTAACACCCGAAGCTGAGCCGCTAGCATTTTTAAGAAGCGAAAAACACCCTAACTATCAGGCTAACAAAGAACAAATGCAATTGCTTGGTCAAGATTGGTCGAATTGTGAGTATATTGGCCATAGTACAGATGAAGAAGATCGAGCAGATGTTGCTCGAACTTCAAGTCAAGATTCAGGGGTAAGTGAAACTGCTGAGATTATTGTTGCAACGGCCTCTTTAGAAGTTGGTTATAATGACTCTAAAGTAGGGGCTGTTATTCAGCATAAAGCACCAAGGGGCGTAGCATCATATCTTCAACGAAAGGGGCGTGCTGGACGCTCAAGAGGAATGAGACCTTGGATGATCACTGTTCTCTCTGATTATGGTCGTGATAGAGTTGCTTTTCATCGATATGAAAGTCTCGTAGACCCAGAAATTAAAGTCAATAAACTACCTGTAAATAACAGTCATATTCAAAAGATGCAAGCAAGCCTAGCTACTATCGAGTGGTTAGGGATAGAGGTTGGATATGGAAGTATTTGGACAATATTAAAATACCCTCAGCCAAGTGATGACCCCAAATATAAACAATTTAATTTATATAAGTCTGACTATTTAAAAAAATTAAAGGGGATTTTAAATAAGCTGTTGGAGGATTCAGGACAACAACGTTCTCTTGAAGGGTATTTAATATCATCATTGGGAATTAAAAGACCAGATGTTGAAAAACTTTGTTGGCAACCTCCTCGCTCATTATTTATGGACTTTATTCCCAGCTTATTACAAAAGCTACGAACTAATTGGTCTGTAAATGGGCAAGAGTGGTTAGGTGTTCAAAGTAAAGGTTCACCTATGCCTGAGTTTATACCTGCTACATTATTTAGTGAGCTAATTCTCCCGTCACTTGATATCTCCTTACTTAGGGGGAGTAAAGAGGGGAGAATCCAGGAATGGCAAAGTATGGGGTTCTTTCAGGGATTAAAAGAATATGCTCCGGGAAGAATTTCGAAACGATTTACATTAAATAACCGTTATGAAACTGATTGGCTAGTCCCTGAAGGTTTTGAGCCAGAGGTAGGAGTTGATGATGAAATAGGCTTCGAAGTTGAAGATGCTTTTGGACTAAATAGAGACTTTATTAAAGAAATAATTTATAAGCCTGGTACTCAGATGAAAATTTATCAACCAAGGCAAATACTAACGAAACGACTTGAACTAAAGAATGTTACAGAAACAAGTAATGCTTTTTTGAACTGGGAGAGCATATTTGAAATTGATGAAGACAAGCATCAACTGTCACTTCCTGCTAATTGTGACTGGAAACGTCATTTAAGTAATGTTTGTTTTTTTGAGCACAAACATATGCAACCAGTTGAGGTTACAAGGTATACAACGGGCTCTAATGCTCAGATTAAATTTAAGACTAAAGAAGCATCTAATATTAAATTAAATTGGCAAGAACAAGGTGAATCAGTTGGTATAGGGACTATTCTCTTTGTCGATGGAATGAGGTGGAACTTTACATTCTCAGATGATCAGTTACTTAGTTTAGGGACAAATGAAAACGTTGAGTCTTCTTTACGCTTTTCTTTTGTTCAAGATAGCTTTGTAAATTCTTCTATTTTTAACAATACATTTCAAGCAAATTGGGCATTTGAGTGTGTTACTACCACAGTGATATTCATTTCAACGCAAAAAAACTTATCTATCCAAGACTCTATTACGTTTTTGAGTTCAAAAGAAGGACGAGAGTTACTAAATACTATCCCTCTAGAATTATTTCAATTGAATGTATTAAGTGAGGACGAAGATGAAGAGCAGGCGTTACAAAGTGAGTTGATTTCCCTTTTATCGAACGATTTAATTATTGGTGAAATTAGTAACTTATTAACCCCTTTATATACTGAATTGTCAGGTGATTCGTATATTTCATGGTTGAGAATGTTAATGTCAAATACTCTCTCTGGAGGCATTAATCAATTGGTAAGTACGGTATTACCAGATGTTGGTGATAATGATTTAAATGTAGATCCGGTATGGATGGGTGATGACTTAACTATTTGGTTAACTGAGAATGAATCAGGTGGGGTAGGTATAATTAATAGGTTTGAGAGGGTATACAGTAGTGATCCTCTTAATGTTCTAAATCATTTTTCTAGGTGTTTTCAGGCAGGTGATTATGAGCAGGTTGATTTTGATATTCATCAATTATTATCAAAATTAGAGTGTGACGAAAATTTAGAATCATCTTTTAAGTCTCATAGAGACTCACAAAAATTTAGTGCACGAGTTAAAGCAAATGTGGCTATTAATGAAAACTTAAGAAAAATGGGAGTCATTTTATCTCATAGCTTCAATAGCATTCTTCATACTCGAGTATTAAAAGCCGGCAGTTCTAAAGAAACAGATAGAGATTTAAAGAGCTGGATGGACAGATGGCGAGAAATCGAAAAAGAGTTAAAAGTAGAGATACCTTTAAACATAGCATCTTTTCTAATAGCTAAAGAAATTACATCGGATACGAATGTAACTATAAACAAGCTTAAAGATAAGGTCATTGGGCAGTTATGGCCTAGAGGCAATGTTATACGTCAGTCCAGTACACAGTTTTATAATCGCTTCATAAGTGGAAATAATAGAACAGAAAGGCTAATTGTCGAACAAATGATATCTGGCAATAGTGAAACAATGAATTATGGAAATAACTGGGAGGGAGAATTACAACAAAGAATTAGTCGTAAAGGGATAGTTAAGCTTGTAATTTCACCTGAACACTTATCTAAATTAAATCAAATTATATTAAAAATAAATACAATTCAGATAGATCAACTAGGTATGTTTTTCCACATTAGGGTTAATAGAATTGATAGACAATTAGGTGAAATAATATTATTTGTCGAGCTCGCGGAGGCTATTCAATGATTAATTCCAATTCTCGTAAAATATTAACAAACACGCCATTAGGTAAGCGACATTTAAAAGAGGTTTTAGGAAGTACTTTTGCAGGGCTAATACTATCACCGCAAGAAATATGGTTAGTAACAGCCTGGTTTACTGATTTTGAGATACTCGATAATCGCTCTGGAAATTGGAGTTACCTTAATGCGAGTTGGGGTAATAGAATGGTTACCTTTATAGAGTTATTAGAAACAGCTGTGCTGAATGGTTGTAAACTCAACCTTGTAGTTAATGAGACTAAAACAAATGATTCTGCACTTAGCCTATTGAAAAACAAGCTTGTCAATGAAGACGACTTTAGGTTTGAGATATCAGATAAAGTGCATATTAAAGGGTTAGTTACAGAGTCGTGTTTTTTTGACGGTTCAATGAACTTTACTTTCTCAGGGGCGAATAGAAATGATGAGTTAGTCACTATTTCAGGTGATACCCATCAGATTTCAACCACTAGGATTGATTTCAGTAATCTTTATTTTAAAAACTATCAACAAAAAATAAAAGCGATAGAAAATCCAGTTGTTGAAATTGAAGACGATGAGGATGATGAACATGACTTTTTCTAACTATCCATCTTGGTTTGTAGACTTTTTTACAGCCGAGAATGCAATTGAATTAGAGAAAACAGTGGAAGAAATCTCTGACTCTATAAATTTATTATTATTGAAGTCCATACGCAATTTGGAATCTAAAACTCCATTCTTTCTACCGGCTTATGTAAAAGGTCAATTGTATTTCTATGGTATGTGTCCAGACACAAAATCATTAAATGAGTTGAAAAACTGCTTATATTACGGATTAGGATCTTCACATACATCATCTTATGAAATAATAAAGTCACCCGAACTTAAGTTTGAACAGTCGTTATTACAGAATCAATCGCACGGCGTAATTAGGTTCTCTCAAGTTATTACTGACAGTTTTAAGGAAGATACAAGCTATATAGTTACAACGTTAAATGAGGTTTCTGCACGGTTTGAAGCAAAACCTAACTTTCCCAATATAAGGTTGCGTCCAATAGGGCGTATATTACGTGATTTCTTTTTAGCGAGTCGTGAAAGTGACGGAGAAAGTGCATTAGTCTTTTATAATGAAGCTAAAGGCTCAGGTAAGTTAAGTCATAGAAACTTAGTTGGTCTTGAACTTCAATCCTTGGCTATTAACGCTTCATGGCATGAAATACTTGAACATAAGAATTTACCTGATTATTTAGCTGGTATAATCCCTACGAGAATATACCATTTATTAATTCGTGCATTGATGCATGTAAACAATTTAGTTTTAACAGATTTATCAAATGTAGACTGGGTTGCTTTAAAGTCTAGTTTAGTCGATTACGAGTCATTTTTACTCTCTAAACCTAGACTGAAAGAAGAAGACAAATATAAAGAGGACTGGGAAGCTTGGTCTGCTTTGGCTGTTAGTATAGGGATTGATAAAAACGACATAATCTCATTTTCACCCAGTTTTATTACAGAAGAGTGGGTGAGTGAGTTATTTGGAAAAATTGAATCCTTCATTGAAACTCGTAATGCTTTATCAATAGAGTCTTCAAGACTTCAAGCTTTATTTGATTCCCCTATAAGTCTTGATGTGGTTATTCAAGTTCTGGATTACTCAAAAGCATGTATGCCCTCTGAAGCTAGTGAGATATTCAGTTGGTTAGAAGAGCTTCCTTTTGAAATTCGTCAAAAAACAAAAGCATCGGTTCCCTTTAGGAAGTTATGGAGTTCATTAGAAGATTTTATATATGGTAGCAACAGTGATGCTGTAATTATTGAAGAAAGTGAAATTGTTGAACCAACAGTCGAAAACCCTAAAGGTTCAGTCATTAACTCTTGGAATGACTGTTTTAAGCACTACGCTAGTGGAGAGCTTATTAATTTTGATTTAATAAGTGAGTGGCAACCATGTGAGTTCGACATTAAATTTATTACCGAGGAAATATCAACTTCAGCAGATGCCGAGAGTATTCGAAATATAGCACCGCACTTACTAAGTTGGCTAGATGATAACAAGGTAGAAACCTCTAGCGCTTTTTGGTTAGGACTCATTGAGTTAATTGCACTGGATGATGAAACGTCATACATAACTATTGGCTTGATGAGAGATTTAATTCAAGGCTTACTCAAGACACCTCACTCTAAAGAACAGTACTCGTCTGCAATAGAAGCTTTTGAGGTTGTTGTAAAAGTAGAAATAAGTCGAAAATCACTACCTCTCATTATTGAATTTAGCGAAATGTTATTTGATTATGCAATAAAGTCACCAGAAGTAGTGAGATATCCATTTTGGAATGGCATATGCCAATATTCGATAACTCATTGGTCTGATATTGATTTCGAACTACAAACAGTTCTTACATGGCTAGATAAACAGATAGCACCAGAAGATAAATCTTTTGATCATTTAATAAGTGTGGATAATTCATCTGATGAAGATGTAAAAGTTTCTTTAAAAGATAAATTAATAGGTATATCAACACTTACTGAAAAAGCAGGGCAACGAGCCGCTGAAATGCTACAGAACTTGTTTCCTGGAGTTGTTATTAAGCTTAACCATGATAAAGTCGCGACAGATAAGTTGAAGAATCTTGCTTCAACCGCAGATTACTTTATTTTCTGTAATAAGAGTGCTGCGCACCAATCATATTATGCTGTTAAGGCAATTAATAAAGATATTATATATTGTGATGGGAAAGGTAGCTCTTCTATTATAAGAGCATTAACAGACTTCATTAACTAATTTATTTGTAAGACTAGGCTAGTGCGAGTTCAGGGCGATTTGAACTGTCTTTCGAGCCTATTTTCAGGCTGTTATGATCTTTCCAATTAGTAGAAAATATTCTTCGCTATTCTCTACTAATCCCCAACCTATATTTTACTTAGTCATCACTATTGATAATAATTAAGGAACTTCGCATAGAATCAACTCTTTAAATATTGTATTGAATAGGGTCATTAATATTGTTGGCTTGAAAAGCTTCAAGTCTTTCAACACATGAACCACAAGTACCACAAGCTTTCTCTTGCCCCTTATAACATGTCCATGTTTTTGAATAGTCTAGGCCCATTTTGATACCATCTTTAAGAATACCGATTTTATCGGTATCTAAATAAGGAGCGTGGACATAAACAGGCTCAAAATTAGCTACTTTAGAAGCTTGGTCCATTACTTTCACAAACTCAGGTCTGCAATCAGGATAAATTAAATGATCACCAGAATGAGCACCATACCAAACACCTTCAGCCTCTATATCGACAGCGTAGCCAATAGCCAAGGAGATGAGAATCATGTTACGGTTTGGGACAACAGTCGATTTCATATTTTCAGCTTCATAATGGCCATCAGGGACATTAATATTGTCTGAAACTAATGACGAACTGGTAAATAATGTTGAGATAGATTTTATATCTAAAATTTTGTGTGGAACATTAAGTTCATTACACACATTTTGTGCGTAAATGAGTTCTTTATTATGCTTTTGACCATAGTCGAAAGACAGAGCATATACATCAAAGCCTTCTTTTACTGCTTTGTTTAAAGCCGTAAAAGAGTCCATACCTCCAGAATATATAACAACAAGCTTTTTCATTTCTTAAATTCCCTTCCAATTAGCTAAAGTAAACATCGTAATCTGTCTTAAACCCTTTAGCCACTTCATAAATTTTTAATAAGTTTCCAGCAAATAACTGTTTCTCTGAGGTCGTATTCTGAAAATCATGCCACCTTCGAGAAAACTTTATATCATCACCACCTTCTTCATCACTTCTTATAAGTCCCAAATTCCATGATGTTTTACTGAAATGGCATTTATTAGATATAAGCTTTAACTCTTGAGTAAAAAATTCAATAGTGGGGATGTTTACTGTGTTCAAAGGTTTGTCTTCGAGAAATACTCTTATCATGTGGCGACATAGAAATGAGAAACCAAATATGCTTGTGCCATGAATGATATAAGTATCTTTCATGCTTTTAGAGGTGTTTTTCCATTCAGTTTCGAACACTATTGTAACCGCTATCCAAAAGTTATTAATTATTTGAGCAAACAACTGCTTTGACTCTTTTGTTAAGTCTTGATGGACTCTTACGTTAATAGACTTCAAGATCATTCTTTCGACGTTAGAAACAAACTCAGTAATTGATGATTCAGCAATTTTTCCTAAAGGGTTGCCATTTGATTTGATAAGTCCCTTTAAAGGAGGCGTTCCATTTTTATTATCCCCAAAGCCCAGTTCTTCAGAGATAGATAACGGGAAGGCTTTTATTGCTAATGCGGGCGGCTTATAAATGTCATCATTTAGTGCTAAAGCATTCAACTGAACAGATGTTAAAGGCTTGCCAAGATTGAGAATCAAAAATTGCTGAATATAGTCATTTTCATCCTCAGAGATGAAAATAGAAACCGGGAGAGGATAACTTTCATGAAAGCTATTTTTAACTCCCCCTGAGCGTTGTTGGCCATCTACAATTGAGCCTGGTAACTCTTGTGATGGAGATTCAGGGAAGTATGGAACTTCCAAATGCCCGAACTCAGTTTGTCCTTCTAAAGGAGTAAAAGTTACTGACTTATTAAAGCCAATAACGAGATTTGCCAGAATAGTAGATTTAGGAGATTCAACATAGTCCTTTATAGATTCAATGTGTTTTGGTAGTTCACTTCTTTGATATCCATGGATATACTTACCTTCCCTTGTTATATGGACGATTTTAGCAATATCTCTTACTTTTTTACCTTCTACCCAACCAGAAAATACTTCAACATTATTAACGATTTTTCTTATTACTTGGATTTTTAAAATGACTGGTTTCATTATTTATTAGCCTTAATCATCGTACTTTTCATGTCATCAATAACTTTATCTTTATGTTTTGTCACCATAGCTAAGTTATGTATACCTCTGCGGCGGTTTGTTTGGTTAGAACGAAAAATGATGTTCATTATTCCACTTTCACAAACTCCGCATGTACAAGTTTTCCAGGGCCTTTCTAACAAAAACTTTTTAATTCTTAACTTATCTTTGTTTAAGATAGCTTGTTTAACTGGTGTTATTTCTGCTAAATGATCGGCCGTAGTGACTTTTTCATAAGCCATTAGAGCCTTAAATGTAGCGTCAAAGTGTTCGCCGGTTGCGTCATATTGTTTTAATTTTTTGATACAATCAGTTTCAAGCCTTTTTACACATTCATTTGTGGATAGTGCATTGTTGGAAAGGTCTATATCAATTTCATTATTGTTTAGCATTTTAACTACTAGGCTTCGAATTTCATGGCGATGTTTATCAATTAATTTCTGAACATTATCATGATCACATTGACGGATTCTTATTGATAAGGATTGAATAAGCTCATGGGCATCATCATTAAATTCAAAGTATTTGCCAGCTTTAATGCCTTGCATTAGTGGGGACGTACTATCTGCACTAGTTACACCATATTTTGCGTATGCAGGTATATTCTCAAATCTACAGATTCCCAGTAAGTGAAACTGCGTCTCTTTCTTTTTAATAGAAGAGAGGGTTTCTAATAAATCTAATAAGTCAGGCGTTTTTGATTTAATCATACCGCCGATTGTAATATAAGTGTATCCGATCTCTTCTAGCTTTTTCACCGAACTAATAAAAGACTCTTTGCTAAAACCATGAGCTACACCATAAGGAATGAAAGACTTACCTTTAGAAGTATTAAGAACCTTAGAACGTTCTAAGAATAGAACGGCATTATCTAGAGTTATTTTTATTCTGCGTTCAGCTTCTCTTATGTCAGCATAATCCATAGCTTTTAATGCTTCATCATCTTTGGCATATGGGAATACGATGTGATCGAGTGATATTCCACAGTCGAATCCTCCCCGGTCATAGAATTCAATTAACTCATCAATTGTGAATGGTGGCTCAGGTTCATTTACATAATCAAATGCGCCACAATCCCCCATCAGTAATACATTTGAATATTTATCTTGGTTTAATCTTAAAAATTTCTTAGCACCGTAATAATAGAAATCTTCAGTGAGTTCTTGGGTGTAGTACTTTCCTTTTTTCTGCATCGTTCCAACACCAGCCAATGAAACGAGCATACCGTTATAGGGTAGTTCTTTTAAGATTTCATGTGGATAGGCATCATCATCATATTTACGATGATTCTTGGTTTTTTCGTTGGTAATGCCATTAAAATTAGGATCGACAAAGTCTAAGTTGTCTGGAAAGTAATAATTAAAAGTTGTCACATTAAACCTATGTATTCTTTATTGTTAGATATCGTCGATTATTTGTTAGAGTATTGCTGTTTTAAATAACCACATTAAAGTAAATCTTTGAGCAGTCTACTAAATCGTTTTTGCTCGCATGCTAAGTTTTTATTTCTTAAATTTTTTAAAAGCATAGAAGCCGATGCTTTAGTCCCTTGATGTATATCTAATTCGTTTTTAATAAAAGAGATAACTTCTTCATCTGAAAGCTTTTGACGATTGTTAACTAATAGCTTAATAGCGTTTGCTTCAAGATCATTGTATTTATCAATTACATTTTTACTCTCGAAAACATTAACCTCAGATTCACCAAGTAAATATTTAGCTAATCTAATATTTAAGGAAACTCTACCGCCTTTTAAAGTGCTACAAAAGTCTGCTTTTGACTCTAGATAGTATGGGATGAGTTGTTCGCTAATCTTATGTTTACTTGAAACAATAAAAAAGTTTTCATTCGTTAGTTTTTTCTCTAAAACTAATTGTTTTAGCTCATCCTGTATTACTTTTAAATAATCAGGAGAAGCAGCAATAAAAAAAATATCATCAGTATTAATAGAGACCAGTGAATGGAGTGATTCGCATTTAAATACATCACTATTTCTTCTTTGGTGTAATGTGTTCCACCATTCACTATTAGTTAATCCCGATTTATTAATTGAGTTTTCACTTCCACTTGAAAAGGTTGCATCATAAGAACCTATTTGTGATGAACTATGAATTAGTCCATAACCGGCCGATAAAACCCATAACTCGAGATTTGGCTTTATAATACTCTTGGCAACTTTCCAATGATCACCTGCATATACTTCATTTGCAGGAGCTTTTTGTTCTGCTTTCTCAAGTTTTTCACACCATGAATTAACTATGGTTTGTGCACTATTATTCTCAATTAAATTTTTTAATTGAATTTTACCCTTAATATTCGACTTCTTAAGGTTTGTACAATTAGTGATTAAATGGATTTTCAAGGGTTAATTGCCTTTGTACACAACACCACACGTGCATGTTTCCATTAATTCAATTGCAGAAAGCTCTGGTAAGATCGGTTTTAGCTCTCCCCAAACCCATTTGGAAATGACTTCAGCCGTTGGGTTTTCTAACCCTTTAATATCGTTAAGGTAGTTATGGTCTAACTGATCATAGATAGGTTTGAAAATTGATTTTACGTCAGAAAAGTCTATAAACCAGCCTAAATTTTCATCCACAGTTCCCTCTAAATGAATTCTAATTTTATAGGAATGGCCATGAAGTCTCCCACATTTATGTCCTGCGGGGACATTGGGTAATTTATGTGCGGCTTCGAACGTAAAGTCCTTATATATGGCTGTTTTCATAGTTTTTCTAAGATATCATACTGTCAATAAAGACAGCATTGTACACCACAATTAAATCACCAGCCACTACTATCGATTGTTTAATTACGATGAATTGTTATAGTGCACTTCAAGATTGGAATTTAATATTAACTGAGTGGTGGAGTTGTGGAAATAGATCAAAAAAAATTATTCGTAAAGATTATTTTGACTTTGCAAAGTGATCATCACGGTTGTAAAGAAGAAGCAGTCAATATGGCAAAAGAAGCGCTTGGAATCGAAATCGAACACAACTCTATACGAGAAATGATAAATGAAATATCAGAAGAGCAGATCGAAAAATTTATGCGTTTGATATAAGTTCTATTTTTTAGTTGGTTGAACAGTACTACTGATAATAATTAGGAAAAATAAGTGAGCATAGAGAAAAATTATCAAAATATTATTTCTGCTATCGGAGAAGACATAAATCGTGATGGTTTAATTGATACTCCTAAACGAGCAGCGAAAGCAATGGAGTTTCTAACGCAAGGATATCATCAAAATATTGATGATATTGTTAATGGTGCTCTATTTGAATCGGATGCAGATGAAATGGTTGTTATCAAGAACATTGAATTATATTCAATGTGTGAACACCATATGCTGCCATTTATAGGTAAATGTCATATTGCTTATATTCCCAGTGGAAAAGTTTTAGGCTTATCGAAGTTTGCTCGAATTGTTGATATGTATTCAAGACGGTTACAAATTCAAGAAAACCTAGCGAGAGAAATAGCTTTATCTATACAAGAGATAACTGGGTCTATTGGTGTAGGTGTAATTATAGAAGCACAACATTTATGCATGATGATGCGTGGTGTAGAGAAGCAAAACTCATCAATGACAACATCCGTAATGTTAGGGGAAATGAGAGAGGATGCCTCTGCTAGGCAAGAAATGCTAGCACTAATTAAGCCATAATCATGATTTAATTAAAATAGATTATTACTAATTTTTGCGAGGTTATAAATGTACTTTAAAGATAACTATTATATTAGTGATGATCGAGATAAGGTTCAATTTGATGAGGTTAAGTCACTACTAAAACAATCTTATTGGGCTAATAATAGAGATATTGAAACTATTCAAACATCTATTAACAACAGTATTTGTTTTTCGTTATTTCATAATAAAAGACAAGTTGGCTTTGGTCGAGTCGTTACTGATTTTGCCTCTGTGGCATACATTTCAGACGTAATTATTGATGTGGAACACCGCAATGAAGGTCTTGGAAAGTGGTTGGTGGATACAATAGTTAATGACCCCAGATGGAAAAGAAAATTTCAATTGCTTGTAACTGATGATGCACATTCACTTTATGAGCAATTTGGTTTTTCTAGTAGTCATAAGTTAATGAGCACGCCATTATAAGTATCTAAAGGAATTAATAACTCCATTTACTAGGGAAAACCAAGTGGCATTATTAAATAAACGATTAACCTCTTTAGGTCATCGAACTCTAAACGACAATAGACATTTTGATTGGAGTGATAATTTAGAAAATATCAGTATTGTAGAATTTCATGCTTCTGGAAGTAAATCCACCACAGGGACTAAACCCATTCTCAGCGAGATTAATCACATATTTGGTAGAATTCACTGATTTTAGTTTGAACTTTAAAAGTTATTATCAGTTTTTGATTTTAACACTCAATATTTATTTACTTTCAAAACGAACACAAAGAAAGTTAATAATGTTCCATTAAATCATTGGTTTAGGTTGTTCTTGTGGCTTGTGTGTATTCGTTCTAGTTTGTTATAACCCCAGTGCAATTAGAGTCGATCAGTTAGTGATTGCGGTGGGTATCAAATTCGCTTATTCATTTGATACTTCAGACAGACAGCGGCCAGCATGTTAGACATATAGTGACTGATACTGGCTGGAAAGTTTCATTGGATCGTGGGTTAGACATATTTCAACAATACGATGTAAATGATGCTTTTAGTTTAACTACACGCCTTCAAAAACACCGTCCTTGTAAGGCATTTGAAGTAACGTTTATTAAGGTTGAGTCATAGTTTCGATTGTAATTATTAAGCTCATAACTTTTCATTGTTATCCGCTCTTAGAGCGAAATTATGCCAGGTTAGTATTCCATTTAATTTAGAATAGGTTGGTAGGATACTGGCCTAAACTTCAAGTTGCACCGCAACTTGGTATTTGTAAAGAAAATAACAATTCAGTCCCACCAATGTTAATTTAAAGTGTTGGACGAAGCAGCTACGCGGCAGAAAAAAGATCCTATCAAATAGATGCTTCTTGTCAAAAAGTCTAAAATCACTAGTAACTGGCTACAAACTTAAAATACCTAACTAACTGAAATTACTGGAAAACACTACTTTCAGGGTGTGTTTCTTAGTAGCATGGATTGTGCCAATAAATCTGGAGTATATATGCAAAAAATTTGAAACCTTTGTATATAAAAGTATTCATATTTAACTAGTTAAAATTATTTAGCTGCTTTTTTAACGTGTAATTCATAATGCAGTAACGCTAGAGATAATTCAAAATCCTCGTTAAATTTAGCACCTACAAACTCTGCAACTGTTTTATAGATCTTGCTAATCTGATTTAGATAATCTTGTTCTCTTTGTCTTAAGTTTATTTTTAATAACGTGTTGTCTCTGCAATCAAGATAAAACTCAACAATATCTTTCGCTTCAGCTGCAATAGTTGACGTAAACTCATCTATTTCGCTATCAAAAAAACTAGCATCTTGGTCAGAATCAATAGCCGTATCTTGCAGCATTTTCTTTGTGTGCTTTTTTGCACTAGAAATAGTATTTAATTCAATTATATCCAAGCATGTTTTAAATACTGCGCAGACATAGTGTTTAGTAAAATTTGGTGTTTTTGATTTACGCATAATTAAGTCTTTATTTGCTATTACCACACTTCACTTCGTTTGCGTGAAGACAAGCCAGTATTGTTTATGCTGCTTTACTTGCCGCTTCAAATAATTTATCCCAATTATTAGATTCATCCGCAGTGGGTTCTACATCATTAATAAAGAAATGGCGACCTTGAACACTGGATTGATCAAGTACCCAATTTGTCATCAGAGATATGTTCGTTGCTCTAAGATCTGATTTGTTTTTATGATAAATAATGATTGCTTGAGCAACTACGTACCTTTCTTTTTTAGTCAGCCTGAAGTCTTTGCTCATTGATGATGAAGCAGCAAAATGAATTAAGAATTTAGCAATTAATTTGCGAGTATCTTTGTATTCAAGGTTCTCATCGTTCAAAACGTAAACCAAAGGATCAGGTATAAAAATCTGATTATCTTTGCAACAAAGTTCAGTTGTAAAAGCAACTAATTTAGCAGTCTGCTCACTTGATGTATGTCGAATATCTAACCAGCCTTGAGCTAGTGCTGTTGCAATGATAAGTGATAATGATTTCATGAGGTTTGCCTTTCTTATTATTTTTATTTTTTAAGTTGATAGTTTATTTTCTCAAAAATAAAACATAACGGCAATCTATTATTTAATGATAATGTAATCTGTATTCATAATTATTTATCTCGTCAATAGTTAAGTGGTCAACTTAAAAGTATTTTTTACAACTAGTTTTTTAAATAAATATTTTGCTGTTTTTAGAGTTGTAAGTGCTATTTTATTATCATTCCTTGCGGATTACGAAGAGGTGACTATTTTTTATTACATTAAAGATCATGATGTCGCCTTAGTTAAGTTACTTATTTGAAAGTGAAATTAACTAGGTTTTTAAATGTTTTATAAGTATATATTATATGGTATAGTATGTGGTGGAAAATCTACACCATCAGTGCCACCACTCAATTGTATTTAATGCTGCCACATCTATTTTATATTAAATTTAGAGCTTATTAGAACGATCAGGTTGGATATATTCAACACTGCTAGTGCACACATTCGCGACATTAGAGAATTGAGAAGTTGGTCGAAATTTTAAGTCGATTTTGATCTACAACGGACATGACTGAACGATCAAATTACTCTGGCAGTTTCCCGATTGTTGACGTTCCCCATAGATAAAAAGATGAGGGTTTCGATGATGGATTTTTGCCAATGAGTCGTTCTGCCTGAGTGTGAACAACGCCACCACAGCGGTCATTCATATAATATCATTAACATGATTTTTTGTTGATCAAAGCTAAAGGTAGTTCATAGTGTTTTTTCACATTAGCTTGTAACGAGTTCTACAAATTCCGGACGTTATTATCTTTGCGAACTAACAAAAAAATTGACCACTATAAGAAGTTCAGTAGAGCTAAATCTTTGGGAAAAACACATTCCCTTGGTGCTAATTGGAAACATAAAAACTCCCCAAATATGAAGGCCAACTTTCAGATAATATAGCAGACTGACCTGATCAAGTAATATTGGCCACAGTTTTGTTGCTAAGTTTAGCACTCCAAAGTAGTTCGAATTACTTTACCAATCGTTGTAACCTTCATATCCAACAGCATATTCTGCCGTATTGTTTTTAAAATTATATTGGCTGATTAATATGTCGCGTGCTCGCCTTTTTGATTTCGTATTTTTAACTAACGCATCACCTAATATTTTTACTTTTTTCTGATTCTTTGTAAGGTGTAAATACCTTAATGAATTAGAGGCTTCTACCTCTTTAAAGATATAATTCTTTTTTGCCGTTGTTTTATATTTAGTTGAGACCTTGAAACCAATATCTCCCCATGCTTTTTCTGAATGCCCATTAGAATAGCTTTCATAATCAAAGTTATTTTCTTGGGATGGTTCAACTTTACGTGTAGATATTTTTGTTGCTGTTGGCTCAACACTAACAGTATCGATTGGATTTTTAGCATCATCGTTCTTCTTGCATATATTATCATAGGACATTACTCCCCAATATGTAACACCAAGACCTACCAAAATTAATAGAACAAAGCTTATAAATGAGTTAGTTACTGAGATTACCCATATAGCATAGAATGCCCATAAGAATAACAAAAATAGTTCCATGTGAAGACAACCTTTTGGTGTTAAAATATTTGACTGTGGCTGAGTTTTGACGCTAAGTATATACATACCCTATCCGATATAATCAATCCATAGTGAGCTTTACGTTTCGCATGTAACAAGTTTAATACACCGATCAAAAGCTGCTCTTCAGTGAACACCTGTTCGCTTCCTTAATAATTAACGCTTTCCATCCCCAGGTTGAACGTTTTTTATTGAAATTTATAACTGCATGGCCTGAAACACTTCCGCCGTCTTCAATGCTAAATCCTTCAATTAATGGTCTATCTATAAAAATATCATTTCCTGTAAACCCTAAACCATTTGAAACCCTTACTGTTTCACTAAAAGGTTTGAAAATGGAGCTACTAGGCAGTTGACTTGTCTCTTTGCAATCAATAGCTTTTGTTCGAACTCCATTCTTACTATTAGATTGACTTACTCTAATTAAAACGGCATCACCAACCTTAAATAGCTTAGGTAATTCCTTAAATGGAATTACCGTTTCAAGACCTTGCTTAATCACGACATGAATTAGGCTCTTAGGTTTATTTACGTGATCAACAATACCTATATTCTCAGGAAATATATCCCAATCAATACCACTATCTCTTTTAGAAAATTGAAGCGCATTAAATCGATCATTAGCATCAAATTCGCCTTTCATTTGGATTGGAGCACCATTTTGAATAGAGTTAAAATTAAACTTATTATCAGGAATAATCACTTCCACTGGGTCTTGTTCTCCAGCTTTTAACAAATACAGCTTTCGTCTCTTTTTACCCGGTTTATCCGGTAAACTAAAGCTTTCGCCTAAACAACCATTCAGCCAAGGTAAACTGTCAAACAATAGTGTTTCTGCTTCTTTACTATAATTAATATAAAGTGATTTATTAGATTGAACGGCATTACTTTGGTTAAACCATTCTTGGTTACGAAGTGTTTCTGCTACATCAGGAATTGCCCAACCTTCACGAGCTCTAGCTTCTATTACTTTTTCAACTTCATATTTGGCTTCAGAAAACATTGTCATCGAAACTAACAACTCTGCTAGCTTCAAACGCAACTTTGCAATAAAACCTTCTTTAGGATTAGAAGATAAAGCACGGCAATAACAACTTAAGGCTTTGTTTCTGTCGATAAACAATTGAATATCACCAAGTAGCTCCCAAGCCCAGTAATCTCCAGATTTTTGTTTAGCAACTTCAACAGCAAGCGCAAAACTTTTTTGATGTTCACCAATACAGCTTAAAGCTCTTGCCTTGTATAAATTTAACCATATAGTTTCATCAGCTACAGAAAGCACTCTATCAATTAAAGGAATGAATGCTTGTAATAAATAGGTTTCATTTTGCTCTACCGCTTGTTTAGTCGCATGCTGAACTATCTTTTGAGCTAGGCAAGGGTAACGCTTACCCGATTCGCTATCAACATATGGCTGAAAGTCATCATCACGTAAATTTTCTATCCCCCAAATTTTGATAAAACCAACAAGATTAAAATTACTTTCTGCAATTAACTTATCCGCAACTCCAAGTATAAGAGAGTGTAAAAGTGCTGGCCGTTCACATTGTAATTGCAAATATTCATTCAATAATTTTTTTACAGCAAACACATTCGTATTTTCAGCCTTTATTAGGGGTTTTATTAGCCGGTATAGCTCCCAACCGATACTTGTTTTAATATCTTGGTTTTGTGGTTGTTGCTGTAAAACCTCTCTATAAATATTAACCGCAACTTGATGATTACCAGCCTTACTTGCTTGTTTGGCATTTTGTATTTTTTCATTAGCAGGATTTGATAACTTAGCAACAAATTCTATTTGCTTTGATAAAATATCATTCACAGATGAAAAGTTAATTGCTTGTAATTTCTGTAAATAGTTATTTATAGCCGCTACATTATTGTTTCCAGACTCTCTTTTACATAAATCAATTAAACACCAAGCCAGCGCTTGTAAGTTCCACTCGTCGTTAGGCTGTTGATTTACAAGGTTGGTTGCCATTTGATAAGCATCATCTAACGCACCTGTCTTACGCATAGCAAACACTTGTTTGCTTGAAATATTATTATCACTCATTAACCTAATGCCTCAGCAATAATATTTTCAATCTCATTAACAAACTCATTAGAGTTAGATAATGCCTTTTTTGCTTCATATTTAGTAAATTGACTTTTTCCATTGTAAAAAACATCAAAAACAGCACTATTTGATTCTTTTTTAAAGCAATACCTTTGTGCGTAATCTCTCGATCTAACTTCAGAAATAACTACAAACGACTTATCAAATACATCAACCATTCTCTGATGGAAATCAGCCAAAAATGGTTGTGGTAACTCAATAATGTAATCAATTTCACTCTTACTAAAGGTATTTAAAATCCTACCTTTTAACGGTAAAACTCTATCTGTAATTAAACGACTCAGCTCCAAATCATCACTTGCCTGAATTGAGGTAACCTTATATTTACCGTTATAGCCAATTCTCACTGTAGAGAAGTCATCTTCTTGTTGAAATAAGTAAGCCTCTTGGTATTGATTATGAGTAATTTCAACTACTTCAATTGATAACCCTATTAAACTACTTTTAATTTCAGACAACAAAGCTAATAAGGGGGGATTGTTTTCAGGAATACCAAAAGACTGATCACTAGTTGACTCTGTAACTAGTGGGGGAATTAAAACATCTGGTGTCAAACTTATTGATGAATCACTAACTTGTTCTATAATCGGTTGAGGTATTGAATTTGATTTTGATGATGAAGCATCCATCGAATTGTGATTTGTAAAATCCATATTAGCCACCTTCTTCATTCCACTGCCTAACTTAATATACGGTTCATCTATCACATATAATGTTGATGAGGTACGAGTTATCGCCGTATATAACCATCTAAAATAATCTTGGCTCAGTGTTTTATAATGTGAACTACACTTTAAAAATACATTCTGCCACTCACTGCCCTGTGCCTTATGACAAGTAATGGCATAACCGAACTTCACTTTAAAAGCATTAAAGTAAGGGTCACTTAGTAGTGCCATTTTAAATTCACTTTTCTTATCTTTAGTTGTTAATCCTGGATGGCGGTTAACAAAATCAACATACAAAGCTTTGTACTCATCTGAGCTTAAGCCAGGCTCATCGTTATAAAGTAAATTTTCAATAATTTTACAAACAAAAAAACTCACCTCTCCATTTTCATTCCTAAAACCCAGCTCAACATTTCTAAAACAAAGCTCAACTTTTATAGTAACTGTTTCACCATGTTTGCCTTTTTTCCGAAGAATAACGTTTCTTATTTCAGGCTCAGAGTGAACTTGGTTAACCATACCAAACTCACCGTTAGTGATCACTTTTTCATGAACATAATGGTTAGCAACAGAAATAATCTTATCTCCTGGCACAACCTCTTTTTGCTCAGGAAAAAAATGCTCCCTAACAACACGGTTATATTGGCTAACTTGGCTGTTAGATGATGCAATAATAATAGAGTCTTTTGTATTAGCAATACGCCCCTGACATACATTCAAAAACTCACTTATTAAATCGTTTGTGTTGAGCGACAGCACATCAGTATCGTTTGTTTTAAAATCTAGCTGGTTGAAAGTCTTCTTTAAAAGTGCCTCTCTCAATATTTTGGCATTAGGCATAATACCACTTTCAGCTTTCTGTCTAACAACTTCTGTAAGCTCATAACTGTCTGAGTTAAACTGATACTTATTTTTTAAATAATCCCTATTAAGTGCTGGAGAATTATTCATACCAACAGGAGGCAACTGAGCATTATCACCAATAAATATAATTTTTTTAGTATGGTCGTTATGATCTAAATTAATATAGTTCAGTAAATCTGTAAGCAAATAACCTGATCCAAAGCGAAAGAATTCAGCATCAGAGTAGATATCCGAAACCATTGATGATTCATCAACAATATATACCGTTTCTGAGCAATGTTGATTCACTTTTATTTCAGCATAGAAGCGAAATGTTTCAGAGCCATCAAGGCCTTCAACCTTATACTCTTTTATATTATCAAGGTTATAAATAACACGATGAATGGTTGAGGCTTCTTGGCCTGCTTTATCACTGATAACTTTAGCGGCTTTTCCAGTTGGTGCCATTAATACAAATTGGCGGCCAATTGCATCTAGGTATTGTGTTAACCCTTGAGTGATAAACGTTTTACCTGTACCTGCATAGCCATTTAATATAAATACAGAGTTTTTTCTTTCATTGAGAAAAACATCAAGTTCTTTAACTAACTCTGACTGCCCAGATGTAAGAGAGTGCTCTTTAAAACTATCAAAAATATTTACTTTTGCGCGAGTCATATCCATTTGTAAGTCAAAGCTTGTGACTGCTTGGCTACTGGCTACTTTAAATTTTTCAACTTGATGGAAATTGTTTGTTTCAGTGATTTTACTTTGCGCTTCTATTAAGTCTTGCCTAACTAACAATAACTCCGCTTCAGCACTAGCGAGAGCTTTAGATTCATTATTCATTTTTTCGGTAAGTTGCTGATTTTCTTTTTCTACCGCCAAAACATCTTCAATATTCTTAGGCTGTGCTGGTTCAATAAACTCAGGGATATCAAGGTAAGAGGTATTTATAGTTTGAATTAACCATCTAACCACCAAGTAAGCTTCTTTAACCAGCCAAAGCGCTTGCTCAACAGTATGTTTAGTGCTGTTGTGAGCTGCTTTATTTCCGTGCATTCGAAGAGCGTGTAGTTTTGCAACAATGTTAGCATCAACAACCTCTTTAAAGCCGCGATGATTTATCTTTGTACATAGATCTGACTGAGGCTCTATTTCAATGGAGAGCGCTAAAAATATGTTTCCAACAAACAACTCAGTAAAACATCTTAGTTTAACTAACGCTGCCTGAGGGTCTGTATAGGCATATATTTCAGCAGCAGAGCCTAGCTCTGCTAACCTTTTAAAATCACTGTAAACGAGAAGAAAGTCAAAGTTTGAATTCATTGCGCTAATTCCTTTTAATTTATATTTTATTATTATCGGTTATCGGTTATCTGTTCTCTTAACTAATTTGTTGACCTAAACCAATGGTTCTTTAAGTGCGATAAAAAACTTAGACATATGCTCTACCTGCCACTCAATAATTCCTAACCAGTTGCCACGGTTATAGCCATCAATGTATTTCTTGCCCTGTATTTTCCTGGCAAGTGCATCACTAACAATCAATTCGACGAATATAAGAATGGCGAAAGGCCCCCCATATAAAAAACCAACCGATACTTATTAATACATACCAGACATAGACGCTGTGGAGTTAAATCCAGAGCAACACAAAGAAGCTGCTTAACAATTTAGGCGAAAACTGTCTTGAAAAACACCGAATTCGTTGCAATGCATGATTATAGAAGTATGAAAATCTATGTCGCATAACCTTATCCCATTGTATTTAATTGTCGATGCTTCCTATATAAACAAACATGACTTCAGCCGTAAAATTAACAAAATTAACAAAATAAAAAAATTGTTAATTATACATTACTCATAAAGTTTGAACTTCTGATATTAAAATTCAAGCTTTATAGGGGGACAACAAATTGGCAAAAGGACATACATATGAAAAATGGCAGAAAGCGGCTTATCGATTTCTGGCAATAATATATCTACTCGTGATCAAGTTGTAAAGACAGACAACGATGATGAAGAGAGTGAATATCATAACCACTGCTTTAACTGTCAAAATGATGTAGACAGCTCAACTGAAGAACAATGCGAGGTATGTGATTGGCTAATTTGTTCTCACTGTAATTCTTGTGGTTAAAAAATAATTGTTAACTTTGCTATCACCACAACGTTCTCTTTATGAACAGACAAACTTAGGTAATTGAATTTAAGTTATTTGTTAAAAGAGAGACAATTATGCGTTATCAAAATACTGAATCGAATAGAAAAAATTGGGTGCCACAGCCATTAGGTAGAAAAGGAAATTTAAATAGTTGGATTGAAAGAATGGAGCGAGCTTGTCCAGATCCTGAATTAGGTGAAGTTGTTTGGTTAGATGGCTACTCAAGTCGCACTGCATATAAAGCTATTGGCTTTAAATCTAATGGTGATGTTATCTGGCAAAGAGGAAAAGTTATTAAACATTAATAACGTAGAAAACAAAGAAATATCAACTTCCAATGGTTTTTATTTCAATTAGGTTTTAATTACTTGTATATTATGATTTATGGATGGTTTCAACATAATCAAATGACAGGTAGTTAAGTGGAAGCAAATAATAAAGAATTAGCTGAATATATGTTATTAATTAAAAAATTAACTCATTATAAATTGAAAACACAAGATCCTGCTTATCAAAGCTTCGCTGAAGATATAGTTCAAGAGACATTTTTAAAATTATATAAGCAAGACTTTTTTAATAACAATAAGCTTGATTCTGAAGATGACAAAAAAATGATCGGAGCTTATATCCGTAAAGCTATTTATTCATGTTTTATGGATCAACTTAAAACCTTAGGTATAAATAGAAGATTGACTAAAGCCGAGTCAATTAGCTCAGGCCAAAAATATGAAAATATTAAACATGAACTAATTGAAGATGTTAATGAAAATGATATTGCACTACCTAGTGTTGAAAATCCAGATCAATATGTGTTTGTTAAAGAAGCTTATCAATGGATCAAAGGGTGCTATACCAACCTTTTAACGAAAATAAATGACACCGATAGAAAAACTTTTTTTGAAGCGGCTTTCTGGCAATTCAATGAATATGATATGCCACTTAAAACATTGGCAAAGCACTTAGGATATGACTCAAGTAATCCAACACAAGAATTAAAACGATTTGTAGAAAAGGTTTCAATGTGTACTCAGCCTCATGGGATAACCATTAATAACCCTCATGAGCAAATTCAATTTTTACGAGAGCAAATAGAAAGTGCTGAGGTGTACTCATGAAACCTATTGATATAACTGATCAAATTTTAAAAATGCATGAAGAAGAAGTTATTCAACAAATGATAACGGATACTCAAGAAGAGCTTGCAAGCGATATCCCTAGTGATCTACAAAAAGAATTAGATTTATGCTTAAGCAAAGCAAATATGAGTGAGAGAAAATCTACAGATCATGTAATTTCATTCACACCAAAAGAAAATAATATAGTCGCATTTCCTTTTGCAGAAACAGAATTGCTTGCAGCTTCTGGTAAATCATTAGCGGATTGGTTCGCTCAACCGATGAATTTTGGTGGCGCAGGATTTGTATTAGATGTTCGTCGTGTTTTAGGATCAGATAATGAAGTTGATTTGTACCTTACCCCAAATGAGAAAGACAACTCTAAAATGAAAAGTTCTTTGTTATCATACCTTGGAAAGTCACTAACGATAGATGTGAATAATAATGGTGCGAGCTTATTAAATGCTACTTTATATGTTGATGAATCAGGCTGTAATGCGGAAGGAAGTGGTTACCTGAGCACAGATAGTGATTCGAAAGATATTAAAGGAAAAATTAGTATAAATATTCTTTTGGATGATAAATAGAAGTTTAAATCAAGTATAACCGCAACACGGAAGTTAATAATGCTCTACATTCTAACTAGCACAAAAACCATTCTTAACGTAGATGTTAGAGTGCAAGAAAGTCGAACTGGTGACTCAAATGTTGAAGGTGTTTTAAACCTAAAGCTCAAACAAACCTTAACGTCCCAATCTTTTGAGGAGCAGCAAGCCTATTTAACAGCTTCAGCTACGGCTGCTTATGTGTCTTTTAATAAGCTAGACCAGCGCCATCGTTTTCGCGCAAGTGTTAATTTACTTCCCTGTAATAATGAAAATTATAATTTCACCCAGGGCAGTTCAAGTAGTGGTTTAGGCTATGCGTTAGCCTGCTTTGATGACTGGTGGAGAATCAATTTACAAAAAAATAGCGCCTTTGCTCATCCTGTATTTGCTACAGGAGAGGTCGTAACGTCAGGTCATATAAAAGCGATTGGTCATATCGTTGAGAAGCTTGAATCTACGTGTAAATATGTTGAGCAAAATCAAGATAGCATTTCATCTTTTTACCTTTGCTATCCTCAAGATAACGACAAAGACATCCCAGAACCGCTTCGAAAACGTGTAGAGAGTCTTGGCGGAATACTCATTCCTTCTGAGCGATTACAACACACGCTAGGCCAATTGTTAGGCGATGCCTACAATGGCGACCCGTTAGGGCGCTGGCAACCTTTTAAAGGATTAAAAAGCTTTGACTATGAAGACAGTGTGCGTTTTTTTGGTCGAGATAAAGATGTTGAACGCTTATACAATGATATAAAACAAAACAGTGGTTTATTAATTGTTTCAGGCGCTAGTGGTACAGGTAAGTCCTCCTTAATCAAAGCGGGGTTAATTCCCAAACTAGAGCAAGAGTATGATGGGCTACATTGGGCGTATTGCACACCGAATTCTTTAAAAGAAAAACAAGGTGTTTTACGTTTTATTCTCGAAGAACTACTTATTGCTTGGGATATAAAAGACCAAAACCTTGATGAGCTAGTCTCAACACTTAATCACTCCATTGAAGAAGGAATAACGTCTTTATCTTCTTTGTTAACCCCTGATACGAAGCAATGCTTGTTGTACTTAGACCAATATGAAGAAGTGTTTAGTCAAAGCGAGCAAGATATTGAAAGTATTGGCAGTGAGTTAAGCATTATTGATGACTTAGCCAAAGCGCTCTCCCCATTAAATATTGTCTTAGCCATACGAAATGAATACTTAGGGCGTTTACTCGATAACCAAGCACTTCGTTCACCGATTATCTCTAATGTTGCTTCACAACTGACCTCACAAGAGTGGGAAGCCATTGTACATGAGCAAGCTTTGTTTTCAGGTATTACCTTTGAGCAAAAAGATGAAAATAATGAAGCATTAGATACCATTATCATCGAAGAAGCTATCAACACTCCATATGCATTGCCTATGGTGAGCTTTTTACTTGAGCAGCTTTATAGTAAAGGTATAGAGGAAAAGACAAACGCAACAGTATTACAACATAAGCATTATCAAGCACTGGGTGGGTTAACAGGTGCTATTGCTTATCGCGCATCAACGGTTTTACAAGAGAGTGAGGCATCAGAAAAAACAATCTCAACCTTATTTGATTACTTTGTTGGGGTTAACCCTGAAGGACTACCTTTTGCAAGATGTGTTGAGCTAGCGGATATTTCATCAAACACAACGCTTGCTAATCTTGTAAAGGGCTTTATCGATGCGAACTTAATTGTGAGCGTAGGAGGAGATGCAGACAGCTCAGCAGTACAACTTGCCCATGACAGTCTGTTCACACATTGGGTTGCTTTAAAAAAGTGGATTGTAGATACTAAAGAATATCTTCTATGGCGCTATAGTATTGATGGTCAATATACGCGTTGGCAACAAGTAACAGCAAACAAGAAAGACTATTTATTAAAAGATAATCAGCTACTTAACGAAGGTAAAGGCTACCTTAAGTTAAACCTTATTCGAGACTCAAAACTTAATTATTACTTAAGTACCTCATTAAAACAAAAAAATAGAAAGCAACTTAGTGTGTTTTTTGTGTTTATTCTTCTTCCACTGTTCCTTGTAGGTCTTTATCAATGGGATAAGCAGCGCATTAAAACCTATTACTATTCGGCTGTAGGTGAGAGATGGAGTGTTCCTTTTGGTATAAATGAGTTAACGGATGAGCAAGTTAGTCACCGAACCTTTAGCTATAAAATGGAATACCAAAATAGTGTATTAAAACGCTTAAGTCATGTTAATAGCGTAGGTACATTAACAAAAGATGAGAATAGAGAAAACAATGCCTTATGGGAATATCAATATACAGAGCAAGGGAAGATTCAATCAGTAACGGTTAAAAGTGAAACCACGAAAGAAGTACAAACAATTAACTTTGAGCTTGGTAAAAACAATCAGGCAATAGCATCGTTTAATAAAAGTTTTGGTAATAAAAACTTTAATCAAATATCAAATAATCTGCAATATATGCTCTATATCGACTCAACTAACGTTGATATGACCAAAACAAACTCTGATATCTCTCAGCACTTAATTACTTACTCGCTAGATGGGGATGAGTTAAAGCGTGAATACCAAAACCCTTACGATTTACCAACGCCGTTAAATAATGAACACTATGGCTTTTCATATACCTATAATGAAAAAGGCTTAAAAAATACTACTTTTTCATTGGACAAAAACGGAGGTGTCTTTGGTAGTTATGAAAATGAATATGTTTATAATTTATTTGGTCAAGTTGTTGAAGAGAAAAGAGTATATAAAAATGGAAAAGTAGCATCAAAAAAATTAACTTACGATGAGTGGGGGAATTTAAATCACGAAGAACTTCTAAATAACGATAAAAAAATAATTTCTGAAGGAGGTGTAGCTAGAAGACATTACGAAGTTGATGTTGATGGGAACCTTATCAAACGTTACTTTACCGATATTAGTGGAAATTATGTGGCTAAAAAGTACGGGGTAGCAATACAAAAAATCACTCATGATGAAAATGGTCGTGTTGCAGACAGAGCTTTTTTTGATGTAAGAGAGCAACCAGCTTATGGGGTTCAAAAATGCCATAAAGTTTCACGTGAGTATGATGACAATGGTAATGAGATTAGCGAAGTTTGTTATAACCCCAAAGGTGAGTTGAGTTTAAATAATCTAGGCTGTGCCCTTACAAAAGTATTGTTGAATGAAAATGGCAGCATGGCTGAGATGCGTTGTTTGGATCAGAATAACAAACTGACACTAATGAATGTTATTCCAGTAGCAAAGATTAACGCTACATACGATGCGTTGGGTCACCTTAATTCTTTTTCATTTTATGGTACTGATGGTAAACCAACGTTGAATAATGAGGGTTTTGCAAAAGCAGTTATTAAGAATGACTCAAAAGGTAATAAAGTTGAATTTAAATTTTTTGGGGGTGATGGGGGCTTAACTTCTAGAACGGATGGTGCTGCTATAGAGAAGTACAAATACGATGCTAAAGGGAATCGAATTGAGCAATCTTATTGGGGGAGGGATGAAAAACCAGTATACATTGAAGGTCAAACAAAGTTTAAGACTAAATACGATGATTTAGGCCGAAAAACAGAAGTAGCATATTTTGATGAATTTGATGAACCTGTTATTGCTGAGGAACTTAATTACCATAAAGAAATAACTAAATATTCAGTTAAGGGGAATTATAAATCATCAATTAATTATTATGATGAAAAGGGACAATATATTCATATATTGTCCAACGAAACGAAACAAAAAAATTATCCAATAAAAAT